>NZ_DATCWX010000234.1:0-3721 GCF_036566125.1 Intrasporangium sp. | reverse complement strand
CACCCTGACCGGACGCGAGTACGTCACCTACCCCAAGTCCTGGACCGAGGCCCTGCACGACCCCGACGCGCCCGAGCACACCCCACCGACCCGCCGCGCCAACACGGCCCGGCAGGAACACCGCGACCGCGAGGCCAGCGCAGCGTACTGGAACGAACGCTACGGCTGGAACGACCCACCACCCTTCTGAGCCAAGGGGGCTGGGTGTTACGGCGCAGCGGTCGCGAACTCCGGTTCGACAACCTCCTTGGTCGCAGTCTCTTCGATGGGCGCCGGGAGCGGTTCGAAGCGGGACGTGAAGAACCTCAGGGTGGGCGGCTCGTAGACGAACTGCAGACCGCGGATGTCCTTGCGGCGCTCGAAGACCCTGATGACCGATTCGGCGACGACGTCCATGTGCGAGTTCGTGTACACCCGGCGCGGGATGGTGAGCCGCACGAGCTCGAGCTTCGGGTGGCGGTTGTTGCCGGCTGTGTCTCGTCCTGCTGAGACGATCCCGCGCTCCATCGTGCGGACTCCGGAGTCCAGGAAGATCTCTGCCGCGAGCGTCTGTGCCGGTAGCTCGTCCTGGGACAGGTGGTCGAGGAACGCGGCGGCGTCGATGAAGACGGCGTGGCCCCCGATCGGCTCGACGATCGGCACCCCTGCCTCGCGCAGGCGCTCCCCGAGGTAGCGCACTTGGCCGATCCGGTGGGTCAGGTAATCGTCATCGAGCGCCTCACGTAGGCCGACTGCCATGGCGTCGAGGTCGCGGCCGGCCAGGCCCCCGTAGGTCGGCATGCCTTCGTAGACGACGACGAGCTCGCGTGCCTTGGTGAGGACGCGCTTGTCGCGCATCGCGAGGAACCCGCCGATGTTGACGAGGCAGTCCTTCTTGCCGGACATGGTGATGCCGTCGAAGTGGGACAGCATCTCCTTGGCGATCTCGGCGACGCGCCGGTGGGCGTAGCCGTCCTCGCGTTCCTTGATGAACCACGCGTTCTCGGCAAGCCGGGTCGCGTCGGACCACATGATGATGCCGTGGCGGTCGCAGATCTCGCGGACGGCGCGGATGTTGGCCATCGAGACCGGCTGTCCACCGGCCATGTTCACCGTCACCGCCACGTTGATGTAGGCGATGTTGTCAGCGCCCACCTGGTCGATGAGGGCCTGGAACTTGTCCAGGTCGACATTGCCCTTGAACGGGTGTTGCGAGCCGGGGTCGTGGGCCTCGTCAATGATGACGTCGTGGAACGTGCCACCGGCGAGCTCCTGATGGACCCTCGTCGTCGTGAAGTACATGTTGCCGGGGACGTGCTGGCCGGGAGCGATGAGGATCTTCGAGATGAGGTGCTCGGCCCCTCGGCCCTGGTGGGTGGGGCAGACGTAGGGGAAGCCGTAGCTCTCCTGGACCGACTCGACGAGATGGTCGAAGGAGCGGGCACCCGCATAGGCCTCATCCCCGAGCATCAGGGCGCTCCATTGCCGGTCGCTCATGGCGGACGTGCCGGAGTCGGTGAGCAGGTCGATGTAGACGTCGTCGCTGCGCAACAGGAAGGTGTTGTACCCCGCGGCTCGGATCGCGGTCTCACGCTCGTCTCGGCTCGTCATCCTGATCGGCTCGACCATCTTGATCCGGTACGGCTCGGCAATGGCTGGCATGGCGCCCTCTCTGTACTGGACCGGCTTCGTCGCCAGGTCGTCTGCCGCCAGAGTGCCCCTGGAACAAATCGGTGCGCAAACGGTCCATCGAAGCCTGTTCAGACTGTCCATCGTGCGCAGCGAAACCGGGATTTGACGGAGCAAAATGCCCGACGTACGTCAAGCCCCTCAGGGCAGCAGGGCTCGGTCTCGCGCGATGGCGGCCGCCTCAGTGCGCCCGGACGCGCCGAGCTTGGCCAGCAGGTTGGACACGTGAACGCTGACCGTCTTGGTGCTGATGTAGAGCTGCTTGCCGATCTGACCGTTGGACAGGCCCCGAGCGACCAAGGTGAGGACCTCCCGCTCGCGAGGGGTGAGCTCGACGGCTGTCGCGGCCAGAGGAGCCCGCGGCGACAAGGCGTCGAGCTCGGCCAGGAGCGGGCGGGCGCGAAGGCGCCCGGCCACCTCACGGGCAGCGTCCGCGACGAGCCGCGACTCTGCGTGTGACCCCGCGGCATGAAGGGCAGCGGCCAGGCGGGCTCGAGACCGCGCCGCCTCGAAGCCGTGACCGAGCCGCTCGAAGCCCTCGACCGCCGCACGCCAGGCGCGCACCATGTCCTCAGCCGGAGGAGGCGCCTCCTCGCCGAGCGCCCACGCAAGGCGAAGGCGTTCCGCCTCGAGCCGCTTGGCCCAGGCCCACGTCTCGGTGCTCGAGTCACGGAGCACGTCGAGATCCGTCGGATCCCAGTCCGCGCCCTTGGCCTTGCGCACGACCTTGGCGATGAGCTGGTCGGCGCGTGCCTTCAAGTCCTCCACGGTCCGGAGGGCGCGCTCGCGCAGCTCGGCGTCGGCACGCGGAGCCAGCGTGGCCACCTGTCCGGCCAGTAGCGCGGCCATCCGCACACTGGCGTGGTACTTGGCCCAGACCTTGTCGAGCGCCTGTGCTGCCTCGCACGTCAGCTCGAGCGTCCCTGCCAGGTCACCAGCGTCTCCGAGGAGGTCGATCCCCGGCATGACGGTGAGGACAATGATCATCCCGTCGACGTACCACCACTCCCGCAGCGCGGACAGGCGACTGGGCGGAACCGGCTCCCCTCGGCCCACCGGAACGGCGAGACCGGCGGCCTCGAAGAGCGCACGAGCCGGCTGGGGAGTCAACTTGGATGCAAGGCCCAGTCGGCCGGCCACGGAGTCCCACTCGCCCAGCTCATAGGCGGTCAGTCCGCTGAGGAGGCGGCAGTCCAGTCCCCAGGGTGCCCACTCCAGATGGAGGCGGCGTGCGATCCGGGTGCCTTCGTCGTAGTGGTCCAGAGCTGCACGCAAGTCACCGCGACGGTGCGCCACCGCGGCCAGCTGGTGCGCGAGGCGCAGCTGGATCGGGTTGTCCGTGCCAGCGACATCGTCGAGCAGGCCGCGCAGGTACGCCTCGACGGCATCGAGGTCCTGCTGTGCCTCGATGACCCGCGTCAGGATGGTGCGGATCTCGAGGAGTGAGTCGCTCATCGCCAGGTTCCCAGCCATCGCAATGACCTCGTCGCCGGTGCGCACCGCGGCGACGAACGCGCCCTCGTCGACGAGCTGCTGCACGTGGGCGATGAGGACGAGGACCCGACGCGGCGTCTCGTCGGGAGGCAGCAGGTCCACGGCCTCGGTCGTCAGGCCGAGCCCGTCGACCGGCAGATCGAGCATGCGGGACAGGGTGGCGTAGCGGGCGAGGAGCTCGGCTCTCATCTCCGGTCGCTGCCGCGGCCCGGGGTGGTCGATGCTGTCCTTGAGGAGCCGGACCGCGCGGAGGGTGTCGCCAGCCGCCGTAGCCGCCTCTGCCGCACGAATGCCGACTTCGTCACGCTCGGGATCATCGTCCTCGAGCCAGCTCAGCGCCTGCTCGAGGTGGAAGAGGGCATCCTGGGGCCCGCCCATCCCTATGGCCGACTCGGCGGCCGCCCGACTGGCGGCCACCGCGGCAGGGAGGTCGCCGCTCGCGGCCGCGTGGCGCGCCAGCTCCGAGGCGGGAGCGAGCTCTGGGCACTCAGCGAGCACAGCGGCATACGACTTGTGCAGTCGTAGGCGCTCACCCGGCAGCATCCCCTCGGCGGCCGTC
>NZ_DATCWX010000233.1:0-9961 GCF_036566125.1 Intrasporangium sp. | reverse complement strand
CACCCTGACCGGACGCGAGTACGTCACCTACCCCAAGTCCTGGACCGAGGCCCTGCACGACCCCGACGCGCCCGAGCACACCCCACCGACCCGCCGCGCCAACACGGCCCGGCAGGAACACCGCGACCGCGAGGCCAGCGCCGCGTACTGGAACGAACGCTACGGCTGGAACGACCCACCACCCTTCTGAGCCAGAGGCGCATCACGAGCGATGGTGCCGCATGCCGGACTCGATCCAACGGCGTGCGGCACCACGCTGCTCAGGCCTCACGACGACGTGGTGGGCCGGGAGAGATGAGGATCGTCGAGATGAGCTGCTCGGCTCAGCCGGACTGCGCGGTGCTGATCGCGTCGATCCGCCAGCCATCGGCATCCCGCATCAGGTCGAAGTCGAGCAGCTCGCCCTCAGCGGCCGGATGGGTGCGCCGGCCGCCGGCGCGGTCGACGACGACATAGGCCGACCAGTTGACGCGAGCCCGGATCGTGGCACGCTCGGCATCACCGCCCGCCGCGGCGGACTCAGCCACGGTGAGGTGCAGGTCGGCGTAGCGGTTGCCTCCACGCAGCAGCGTCTCGATGAGCTGGACATCAGACTGGTGGGACCCCGAACCAGGCCGGTGGACGGCCTCCAAGCCGTGCAGGTCCCTGGCGACGAGGACGGCCGCCCGCTGGTCAGAGAGCCATTGCATCAGCTCCGTCGGGCGCGTCCTTGGAGCCGACCCATCGTGCTGGACCAGTGCCCCAACCTGCGTGGTCGGTGCCGCCTCGGCTGGACCGCCTCCAGCGACCGCAGTGGGCGAGCGTCCGAGCAGGAGCCATGCTGCCGCACCCACGATCGCGATGGTCACGACCGCTGCGAGCACTCGGAGCCGCAACGGCCGGCGAGGGACCTCTTGAGCTGGCTGCTCGCGCGCGGCATCGGCACGCAGCCGATGGGTCAGCGCAGACGCGTCATCGGCACCCACGACGACCTCGACCGGCTCGGGTTGCACCGCGTCGTAGAGGAGCCGGGCGAGTCGTACCGCCTCGGGACGGCGAGCCGGGTCGGGATCGATGCTCGCAGCGATCACCTCGGCGAGCTCGTCGCCGACGTGGCTCCGGACCGTGTCGAGATCCAGGCGCTGGAGCGTGTCCGGAGCGCCGTAACCGGTCAGGCAGAACCACGCGACAGCTCCGAGAGAGAAGACGTCGCTCGCGGTTGTCGGAGCGGCTCCCTCGCGCACCTCTGGGGCAATGAACCCCTCTGTGCCACAGACGTGGGCGCCGTAACCCATGACGCGAGCCGCCCCCAGGTCGAGCAGGAGCGGCCGACCATCCGCCGTGAGCATGATGTTTCCAGCCGAGATGTCGCCGTGGCTGCCACCCGCGGCGTGGAGGGCTGCGACCGCTTGGCAGATCGGCGTCAGGATCGTCACCACCTCTCCGGGGCGCAGCTGCCCACGGGTGTGCACCATGGACCTCAGCGGGGCCCCGGTGACGAGTTCGAAGACGAGCGCCGTCCTGCCGTCCGAGAGCTCGATGACGTCGCGCAGTGGCACGAGGTGCTCGTGCCGAACCGCGGAGAGCACCTGCCGCTCGACGGCCCAACCCGATGGATCCCAGTCGGAGCCCGGACGGGGCACCTTGACGGCGACTGCGGCGCCGGCTCGGTCCCGCCCCGCCCAGACGACGCTCGTGCTGCCTTGCCCGATGATGTGCTCGAGCCGATGGCCGGGAACCTCAGGTGGAGTCGCGTCAAGGGTGCTCACCAGGCCATCGTCACAGGGACGGTCGCAGGGGCGCGGCGGTCCTCCACAGGCGCCTACCGGATCAGGGCGCCTCCCCCGGCGTGAGGACCTCGACGACCCGCTGGCCCTCGTGACTGGCGCGGGCCGCGTCCGCGACCGCGAGGACGTGGACGGCATCCCTCGGGTCGACCGGCATCGCAGCCTGCGGGTCGTCGGAGGTGAGGGCCGCACCAACCGCGCGATAGAACGCCGCCTGGTCCGACGGCCCCACAACCGGGCCGGGCTCCCGCTGGTCCCCGCGCACCAGCCAGCCGACCGCTGCTCCGTCGTTCTCGAACTCAGTGAAGGCGCTCACCTCGTCGAACTGACGGCCGATGACGTAGGCGCCCGTCGATCCGGTGACCCGTGCTCGAGGCCCTGGCGCCCCGTTGACCGACGATGCCATGACATGGCTCACCACTCCCGAGGCGTGTCGGCAGGCGACGAACACGTCGTCCTCGGCGACCATGGTGTGCGTGAAGAGCTCGGCGTAGACCGACTCGACCTCGCCGTGGAGGATGACCGCCTGGTCGATCAGGTGGCTGCCGAGGTCGAGGAGCAGCCCCGCGCCCTCCTCGGCCGTCTGGGTCTCCCGCCAGCGCTGCTTGGGGACGGGTCGCCAGCGGTCCCAGCGGTACTCCGCCCGGCGGATCTCGCCCAGGAGACTTCCGTCACGCACCGCAAGCAGCGCGGCGAGCTCCGGGTCGAACCGTCGGTTCTGGAAGACCGTCAAGGGAACGCCATGATGCGCAGCGAGGTCCACGATCCGTTGCGCCTCAGACGCGGTCCGCGCCAAGGGCTTGTCGACGACGAGTGCCACCCCCGCCTCGATGACTCGCTCGGCCTGTGCGGCGTGCAGGCCCGTCGGGGTAGCCAGCACCACGAGGTCCAGCCCGTCCACCTCGAGCAGGGCGTCGAGGTCGGGCACCACGAGGGCATCGGGGAGCTCGGACCTCGCCTGTGCGACGCGCTCCGGGTTGGCCGTGGCCAGGGCGGCCACCCCCAGCCCCGCGCCCACGAGCGCCGGCACGTGGAACTGTCGACCGCCCACTCCGTACCCGGCGAGCCCGACGCGAAGAGAACGGTTCCCGGGAAGCGAGCTCGGCGGCATACGGCCACCTTAGGACGAGGGCGGCAGGGCACCCGGGCAACGCGGCGTACCCTGACCGCATGCGGTTCGTGCACCTGGGCCTCGGCCCCGACTTCGTCGACTACGAGCACGCCTGGGAGATCCAACGGCAGACCCACGCCAAGGTCGTAGAAGGCACAGAGCCCGACACGATCTACCTGCTCGAGCACGCACCCGTCTACACCGCGGGCAAGCGCACCGAGCCGCAGGAGCGGCCCAAGGACGGCACGCCGGTCGTCGACGTCGACCGGGGCGGCAAGATCACCTGGCATGGGCCCGGACAGATCACCGGCTACCCCATCGTCCGCCTGCCCGCACCGATCGACGTCGTCGGCTACGTCCGGGCGCTCGAGGAGATGATGATCCGGGTGTGCGCCGACTTCGGCGTCGAGGCCGGTCGCGTCGACGGCGAGAGCGGCACGTGGATCGCCGCCGACGACAAGGGTCCTCGACGCAAGATCGGCGCCATCGGCATCAGGGTCAGCCGGCAGGTCGCGATGCACGGCTTCGCCTTGAATTGCAACCCCGACCTGTCCTGGGGTGAGGTCATCATCCCCTGCGGCATCGTCGGCGCCGGCGTCACATCGCTGTCCTTCGAGCTCGGCCGCGACGTCACGGTGCCCGAGGTGCTCCCCCACGTCGAGAAGCACCTCGGCGACATCATCCCGGCGCTCCAGCCGAACCGGAGAGTCCTCGCCTGACGCAAGGTCCTGGCCCCACTAGGGTGAGCACGCCAAACTCACACAGGGGGTTCCATGGACATCGCCGTCCGGACGGTCAGTCTGCGCAAGAGCTACCTCGGCAGGGGAGGTCGTCGGGTCGCGGTGCAGGGTCTGACCATGACCGTCCCAGCGGGCGGTGTGCACGGCTTCCTCGGACCCAACGGCTCGGGCAAGACGACGACGATCCGCATGCTGCTCGGCCTCATCCGCCCCGACTCAGGCACCGCGGAGGTCTTCGGGCGACGGGTGCCGAAGGAGCTTCCCCAGGTCATCGACCGGGTCGGCGCGATCGTCGAGTCACCGAAGTTCTTCCCCGCGTTCACCGGCCGCCAGAACCTCCGCCTCCTCGCCGACGCGATCGGGACGCCGCGGCCGCGCATCGACGAGGTCCTCGAGGTGACCCATCTCGGCGACCGCGGCCGGGACCGCTACGCCGGGTACTCACTCGGCATGAAGCAGCGCCTCGCCATCGCGGCCACCCTGCTCAAGGACCCGGAGCTGCTCATCTTCGACGAGCCCACCAACGGCCTCGACCCGGCGGGCATCCGCGAGGTGCGCGACACGATGCGCACTCTTGGCCGGGCGGGCAAGACGATCCTCGTCAGCTCGCACATCCTCGCGGAGGTCGAGCAGGTCGCCGACACCGTCACCATCATCGGCCACGGACGCACGCTCGCCGAGGGCGCCGTCAGCGAGATCCTCGGAGGCGGTGGTGCGCCGCAGGTCCGCCTCGGCATCTCCTCGCCAAGCCAGGCGGAGGACGTCCTCGCGACAGCCGGGCTGCGAGTGACCCGCGACGGCGAGCACCTCCTCGTGACCGGCGCGGAGGACCCGGCCGAGATCACGAGGGTCCTCGCCGGCCACGGCCTCTACGTCCGGGAGCTCACGCCGATCCGGCCGGACCTCGAGTCCGCCTTCCTCTCGCTCACGGCCGACGAAGGCCTCGGCTCGGACGCCGATCGAGACGCCGGCGGCCTCGCGACGGGAGGTGCGGCATGAGCCACACCCTCATCACGCCGGACTCGCAGGCCAAGTCGCACACTCGACCCAAGGGCACGTCCTTCCTCGGCCTGGTCGGCGTCGAGCTGCGGCGCCTGTGGTGGCGCCGCCTGACCAAGGCCGTGCTCGTCGGCGTCGTCGCGTTCACCGGCCTCATGGTCTACAACGCCTACAACCAGAGCTCGCCCGAGACCCTGGCCCAGCGACTGGACGAGTACCAGGCCATGGTTGCGGACGCCGAGCGCCAGAACCAGGAGATGCAGGCCAACCTCCCCACGATGATCGCGGACTGCCGCGAGCAGGAGGCGGTCGAACGCGAACGTCAGAATGACTCGTCGATCGACTTCGGCTGCGAGCACCTCGGCGAGTTCCAGGTGCCCACGATGGAGGACGTTGGCATCTCCCTCCCCATCGCCGACACCATCACCGCCGAGCTCGTCCCGTACGCCACGTTCGCCTACGCGTTCCTCGTGCTGCTGCTCATGGGCAGCTTCGTCGCCGCCGAGTTCTCCACCGGCGCCCTCGGCAACTGGCTCACCTTCAAGCCGCAGCGCGTCCGGGTCGCCCTGAGCAAGCTCGCGGCGGCAGGCGTCGGCGGTGCGCTGGCGGCCGCCCTCGGCCTCGGCCTGCTCGTCATCGGCGCCCGGATGGTCGCCACGATCAACCGACCGGGCTCCGAGCTGCAGCTCCCGACGCCACCCCCGTTGGAGGATTCCGTCGCCGAGCTGGTGCTCCGCGCGGTCCTCGTCGTGGTCGCGGCGGGACTGCTGGGCGCCGCGCTCGCGATGCTCCTGCGACACACGGCAGGGCTCGTCGGCCTGCTGCTCGGCTACCTCGTCGTGGTCGAGTTCATCGCGGTCCAGGCGTTCCTCGGGGGTCGGCTCACCCCGTGGGCCATCACGCCCAACGCCAGCGCGTTCCTCGAGAAGGGACACGAGTACATGGCGGAGACGTGCACGACCGTCGACGGCAACCGGTCGTGCACCTTCGGCACGCAGGCGATCAGCTACACGCATGGCTGGGTCTACCTGCTCGTGCTCGTCGTCGGGGTCTCGACCGCAGCAGTTCTCGTCTTCCGACGTCGCGACGTCACCTGACCTCCCGCGCCTGCCGCCACACGCCATCGAGCCGTATGCCGCTGGGCTGGCTTTCTGGGCCGCCGCTGGCTCGGCGTAGGCTGCAGTGAACCCGGCCACCCTGCAGGCCCGGGTATCCCGTGCCCCCAACGAAGGAGCCTCCGTGACTGTCGCACCGGACGGCCGTCGGCTGCTGCGCGTCGAGGCGCGCAACGCCGAGACCCCCATCGAGCGCAAGCCGTCGTGGATCCGCACGACGGCCAAGATGGGGCCCGAGTTCACGGCGCTGCACTCGATGGTCAAGGGCGAAGGGCTGCACACGGTCTGCCAGGAGGCGGGCTGCCCGAACATCTTCGAGTGCTGGGAGGACCGCGAGGCGACCTTCCTCATCGGCGGCGACACGTGCACGCGGCGCTGCGACTTCTGTGACATCGCAACGGGTCGGCCGCAAGCCCTCGACCTCGACGAGCCGCGTCGTGTTGCCGAGTCGGTGCAGCGGATGGGCCTGCGCTACTCGACGGTGACTGGCGTGGCGCGCGACGACCAGCCCGACGGCGCAGCCGGGCTGTATGCCGAGACGATCCGGCAGATCCACCTGCTCAACCCCAACACCGGGGTGGAGATCCTGCCGCCCGACTTCGGGGCGAAGCCGGAGCTCGTTGGCCAGGTCTTCGACGCCAGGCCTGAGGTCTTCGCACACAACCTCGAGACGGTGCCCCGGATCTTCAAGCGGATCCGCCCGGCGTTCACCTACGAGAAGTCGCTGCGGGTGCTCACCATGGCCCGCGAGGCGGGGCTCGTCACCAAGTCCAACCTCATCCTCGGCATGGGCGAGACCGACGCCGAGATCGAGTCGGCGATCCGCGACCTGCACGACGCCGGCTGCGACATCCTCACCATCACGCAGTACCTCCGGCCCTCGAAGCTGCACCACCCGATCGACCGCTGGGTCAAGCCCGAGGAGTTCGTCCACTGGTCCGACGTGGCCGAGGGCATGGGCTTCAAGGGCGTCATGGCTGGCCCGCTCGTCCGCTCGTCCTACCGTGCCGGGCGGCTCTGGGCCACCGCGATGCGCAAGTGGGGGCGGCCGATCCCCGGGCACCTGGCGCACCTCGCCGAGGCGGCCGAGTCGCCTGCCCGCCAAGAGGCGGCGGCATTGGTGGCCCGCGCTGCGAGCGCCGTATCCTGATCCGCATGGCACGCAACAAGGACGGCGACACGACGGCGCCCAAGGAGAAGAAGACCGGGCGGCTGGCGCAGATCTGGCAGGTCTTCAAGATCACCAGGCAGCAGGACCCGCTCGTCGGGTGGTACATGCTGCTCGCCTTCCTCGTCACGTTCGGCGTGATCTTCATCGTCGGCCTGTTGCTCGACCTCGGCTGGATCTTCGCCATCTTCGGCGTCATGAGCGGCATCCTCGTCGCGACGATCGTCATGAGCCGACGGGCCGAGCGGGCCGCCTATCGTCAGATCGAGGGCCAGACCGGCGCTGCGGGTGCGGCCCTCACATCGATCCGCCGCGGCTGGTACACCGACCGTGAACCGGTGGCCGCGGACGTCAACCGTCCCGGTGACTTCACGTCCGCCGCCGTCGTCTACCGCGCCCTCGGCAGGGCCGGAGTCGTGCTCGTCGGCGAGGGCCCCACGGGCCGGGTGCAGAAGCTGCTCGTCGCCGAGAAGAAGCGGGTCGAGCGCGTGGCACCGGGTGTCCCGGTCACGCTGATGCGCGTCGGCAACGGCGAGGACGAGGTGCCGATCAGCAAGCTCGCCAGCAAGGTGCAGCGGCTCCGCCCGGCGATCACCAAGGACGAGATGTCCGTGGTGAACAAGCGCCTCAAGGCGCTCGGCGGAATGAAGGCCCCGCTTCCCAAGGGCATCGATCCGACGCGGGCCCGCATGGACCGCAAGGCGCTGCGCGGCAAATAGCCCCAACCGCTGTCAGCGAGTGCGGACGATGACCGTGTTGGGCACCTTGTCGTGCAGGCCTCGGCTGTCCCGGTCCCAGATGACCGCCGGGATCGCGAGGCAGAGCAAGGCGGTCCGGATGAGTGCCTGCACCAAGGTGGCCCGCCCACCGGTGACGTTCCGCACCTGCAGGCCCATGAAGCGGTGTCCGATCGTGGTCCCGAGCGTCCCGACGAGCAGGATGTTCATCAGGGCGAAGATCGCGAGCACGATGAAGTTCTGACCGCCCGTGGCCGTGCGCTCCGAGAACGGCAGCGGCACCTGGAACAGTCCCCGGGCGATGATGAGCGCGATGACCCAGTCGATGATGATGCCGCACAGGCGTCTTCCGAAGCGGGCAATGGAGCCGGGACCGTGCTCCGGCAGGCCGAGGCGCTGGCCCGGCCATTCCCCCGCACCGACGGTTCTCGATCGGGGCCCCTCGAGCCAGGAGCCAACATCCTCGCGGTCAACCACGTGCCCAGCCTAACGATCCGCGTGAAACCCGGCTCAGCGGCATACGGCGTGGGCTTGCGTTAACACGTGGGAAACATTCGGGTCATGGACGGGAAATCGGATCCCGTTAGCGTCCTCGACGACAGCACCACTTCAGGAGGTTGGATGTTCAGCTCAGCTGACGAGGTCCTCGCGTTCATCAAGGACGAGGACGTCAAGTTCGTCGACATTCGGTTCTGTGATCTGCCCGGTGTCATGCAGCACTTCAACGTGCCGGCTGAGTCGGTCGACAAGGAGTTCTTCACGGTCGGGCAGATGTTCGACGGTTCGTCGATCCGCGGGTTCCAGGCGATTCACGAGTCGGACATGAAACTCGTCCCGGATCCGGCCACTGCGTACGTCGACCCCTTCCGCGTCGAGAAGACCCTCGTCATGAACTTCTCGATCGTCGACCCGTTCACCGACGAGCGCTACAGCCGCGACCCGCGCAACATCGCCTTCAAGGCGGAGGAGTACCTGAAGTCGACGGGGATCGCGGACACCGCGTACTTCGGCGCCGAGGCGGAGTTCTACGTCTTCGACGACGTCCGCTTCGAGACGAAGCAGAACGCCGGCTACTACTTCATCGACTCCGTCGAGGCCGCGTGGAACACCGGCCGCGTGGAGGAGGGCGGCAACCGCGGGTACAAGACCCGCTACAAGGGTGGCTACTTCCCAGTCTCCCCCGTCGACCACTTCGCCGACTTCCGCGACCAGGTCTGCATCCGGCTCAAGGACGTGGGCCTCAACGTCGAGCGCAGCCACCATGAGGTAGGCACGGCCGGCCAGATGGAGATCAACTACCGCTTCAACACGCTGCTCCACTCGGGCGACGACATGATGAAGTTCAAGTACGTTGTCAAGAACGAGGCCTGGGCTGTCGGCAAGTCCGCGACCTTCATGCCGAAGCCCCTCTTCGGCGACAACGGCTCCGGCATGCACACCCACCAGTCGCTCTGGAAGGACGGCGAGCCGCTCTTCTACGACGAGCGCGGCTACGGCGGCCTGTCCGATCTCGCCCGGTGGTATATCGGCGGCCTGCTCAAGCACGCGGCGTCGCTGCTCGCCTTCACCAACCCGACGATCAACTCCTACCACCGCCTGGTTCCGGGCTACGAGGCTCCGGTCAACCTGGTCTACTCGGCCCGCAACCGCTCGGCGTGCGTCCGCATCCCGATCACGGGAACGTCGCCGAAGGCCAAGCGCATCGAGTTCCGCGTGCCGGACCCGTCGGCCAACCCGTACCTGTCCTTCGCCGCCCAGCTCATGGCGGGCCTCGACGGGATCAAGAACCGCATCGAGCCGCCGGAGCCAATCGACAAGGACCTCTACGAACTGCCCCCCGAGGAGCACGCGGCGATCGAGCAGGTGCCCGGCTCGCTCCCCGAGGTGCTCAACGCGCTCGAGGCCGACCACGACTACCTCCTCGAGGGTGACGTGTTCACCAAGGACCTCGTCGAGGCGTGGATCGAGTACAAGCGTAAGAACGAGGTGGACCCGATCCGCTTCCGCCCGCACCCGCACGAGTTCGAGATGTACTACGACCTGTGAGGCTCACAAGTCGCTGACCTGCTGCTTTGCGTCCCATCACGGCGTCTAGTCCGCAGATAGTCCGCAAGATTGGGGATCGAGCGAGACCGCTCGTGCTGCCAGCACCGCACCAACGGCAGCGCGGGCGGTCTCGTCCGCGTCTGGCCACAGGTGCGAGTAGGTGTTGAGCGTCGTCGTCGCGCTGGCGTGCCTCAGGCGCGTCTGCACGACCTTGACGTCTGCACCGCTGGCGATGAGTAACGAGGCGAGATAGTGCCTCAGGTCGTGGAAGCGGAAGCC
>NZ_DATCWX010000229.1:0-2535 GCF_036566125.1 Intrasporangium sp. | reverse complement strand
CGGGATCGGCCGGGCGACAGCCGCCGGTCTCGCCGGCCTCGGTGCCCGCGTCGGCATCATTGGCCGCGACGAAGAGCGCGCCGAAGCGGCAGCGAGCACCATCCGGGAAGCGAGCCCAGCGGCATACGTCGACGTGTTCGTTTCCGATCTGTCCTCACAGGTGCAGGTGCGGCGGCTGGCCAGCCACGTGCTCGCCACCTATGAGCGGCTCGACGTGCTCGTCAACAACGTCGGCGGCTTCTGGGCGACCCGCCACGTCACGGCCGACGGCCTCGAGCGGACCTTCGCCGTCAACCACCTCGCGTCGTTCCTGCTGACCCGACTGCTCCTGGACCGGCTCGGGGAGGGCGGCCCTGCGCGCATCGTCATGGTCGCGTCGGGGGCACACACGCTCGGCACCATCGACTTCGACGACCTGCAGGGGGAGCGCGACTACTCCGGACCGCGCGCCTACAACCAGTCCAAGCTCGCCAATGTTCTGTTCACCTATGAGCTGGCCCGGCGTCTCGGCTCGGGTCCCGTCACGGTCAACGCGCTGCATCCCGGGATGGTCCGCACCGGCTTCGGATCCGAGGACCAGCAGGTGGCATGGAAGGTCGTCGCCCCGGTGATGCGACCCTTCCTGCGCAGTCCCGCGCGCGGGGCGCTCACGTCGATCCACCTAGCTGCCTCACCCGAGGTGGAGGGGGTGACCGGCACCTACTTCGCCGACCGTCGACCCAAGCAGTCGAGTGCGCTCTCTCGTGACCCGGCGGTCGCCGCGCGGCTCTGGCAGGTCAGCACCGACCTTGTCGCGACCACTGCGGCCCGGTGATCCGGGCCGCTGGCCGTGGGCAATCACGGTCGTGAGCGGCATACGGCCGCCGATAGGCTGGCGCCGTGATCGACATCAAGCTCCTGCGCGACGACCCCGACCGGGTTCGCGCCTCGCAACTGGCCCGGGGAGAGGACCCGGGGATCGTGGACGCGATCCTCGCTGCCGACGAGCGTCGGCGCTCCTCCCTCGGCGAGTTCGAGTCGCTGCGCGCGGAGCAGAAGGCGGTCAGCAAGGACGTCGGCGCAGCGATGGCCGCGTTCCAGAAGGCGAGGAAGGCCGGCGCTGCCGACGCGGACCACCTCGAGGAGGTCGCCCACACCGCGCGCACCAGGGCCGCGCGTCTGAGCGAGGAGGTCAAGGCGCTCGAGTCGGTCGCCGACGCGGCGGAGACCGAGCTGACCCGTCTGCTGCGCATGGTGGGCAACGTCATCATCGACGGGGTGCCGAGCGGTGGTGAGGACGACTACGTCGTGCTCGAGACCATCGGTACACCGCGCGACTTCGCGGCTGAGGGCTTCGAGCCCCTCGACCACCTCGCCCTCGGGGAGCGCCTCGGTGCGATCGACATGGAGCGCGGCGCGAAGGTCGGTGGCGCCCGGTTCTACTACCTCACCGGGGTCGGCGCGCTGCTCGAGCTGGCCCTGCTCAACCTGGCGATCGCGCAGGCCACCGCAGCGGGCTTCACGCCGATGATCACGCCGACGATGGCGCGGCCCGAGATCATGCTCGGCGCCGGCTTCATCGACGCGCATGCGGAGGAGGTCTACCACCTGGAGGCCGACGACCTCTACCTGACCGGGACGTCGGAGGTGGCGCTGGCCGGCTACCACGCCGACGAGATCATCGACCTGTCGGCAGGGCCGAGGCGCTATGCGGGCTGGTCGGCCTGCTACCGCCGTGAGGCGGGGTCGCACGGCAAGGACACGCGCGGGATCATCCGGGTCCACCAGTTCCACAAGGTCGAGATGTTCAGCTACTGCCGCCCCGAGGAGGCCGAGGCCGAGCACCAGCGCCTGCTCGACTGGGAGCGCGAGATGCTCGCCAAGATCGAGGTCCCGTACCGGATCATCGACATCGCCGCAGGAGACCTCGGTGGGCCGGCGGCGCGCAAGTTCGACTGCGAGGCCTGGGTGCCGACGCAGGGCAAGTACCGCGAGGTCACTTCCACGTCCAACTGCACGACGTTCCAAGCGCGCCGACTGAACACCCGCGAGCGCGACCCGAATGGCTCGGGCACCCGCACGGTCGCGACCCTGAACGGCACACTCGCGACGACCCGCTGGATCGTGGCGATCCTGGAGAACCATCAGCAACCGGACGGCTCGGTCGTCGTCCCGGAGGCGCTGCGACCGTTCATCGGCCTGGACGTGCTCAAGCCGATCGCCTGACTGACAGGGTGTCCGGTTCGCCGGAATTAGTGTCCTGCAAGCGGATTCGTCCCTCGCTCTGCTGACATCGCGTGATTCCGGCGTGCTTGGCCGGTATCTGGACGCCACCCTGATGCTCCTGTAGGGGCCACCACGTCCGCCCCCAACGGGTCGCGCTGTGCGTGGCGCCAGATCCCCGACCGTGGCCGCCCGCACGCCGTCCCGTGACGAACCAGAGAACCAGGAACACCCACGTGAACGCTGCCATCCTCCACGCATGGTCCTCCCAGGTCCGCCTCCCCGGGCAGGCCGTCGCCCCTCCTGGCCCGGTGGACCTGACCCGGACCTATC
>NZ_DATCWX010000219.1:0-12497 GCF_036566125.1 Intrasporangium sp. | reverse complement strand
CCCTGCTGGTCGTCGGTCTCTGCACAGCGGCAATCGAGGTGGTGAGCGGCGTGTGGGGTTTGTGTCCACGAGGGGCGGACGACCCTTGATGGCCGCGTGCTACCACGAGGGGTTCGCCATGCCGCAGACAGCTCGCCTCGCCCGGCTCATAAGCGCCGCAGCGTGCCCACGTAGACCGGATTCGGTTGTGCCGCAGTCACCTCCACGACGGTGGAGCTGAACGGGGGCCGTGGGCGGCGATCTCAGGATCCCAGGCTGTCCGCTGTCGACACGGCGTTCGGCCGTCGCGGGACCGCTGCAGCGATCGCGGTCTGGGCAGTGCTCGATCGGCGAGGATCGGTAAACTCCGCGATGTTCAGCACCTCCAGTGCGTCCTGGCCTGACGGTTGAGTGCGCGAACATCGCGGGAAAGCGGCTCTGTGGAAACACCACCAAGAAGCAGGGACGGCAGCATCCATGTGACCGATGAGCGATTCAACACCGTGTCCCACCTGTTCGGCGCCTGTTTCGCCCTCGTGGGCGCTGGCCTGCTCATCTCGCAGGCGGCCGCGCAGCGCGAGCCGTGGAAGATCGTCGGGGGGAGCATCTACGGCGTCTCCCTCGTGTCGCTGTTCGTGTTCAGCGCCCTTCACCACGGCCTCGACAGGAGCCCGCGGGTCAACGAGGTGCTGCGCACCCTCGACTACGACTCGGTCTTCTTCTTGATCGCAGGCACGGTGACGCCGCTCGTGCTGGTGCTCTTCCGCACCACGTATGGCTGGACGGTGTTCGGCGCGGTGTGGGCCATCGCGGTGCTGGGGATCGTGTTCCGCTCGGTGTGGCGGCAGGTGCCGAAGTACGTGACGAACACCCTCTACATCGCCTTGGGATGGCTAACGGTCCTGCTGGTCGGCGCCGACGTCTCGCTGCCACTGGGGGCCTTGGTGCTGATGGGAGCGGGAGGGCTGGTCTACAGCGCGGGCTTCGTGATCTTCGTCATCGAGAGGCCGAATCCGTGGCCCGGCGTGTTTGGTTTCCACGAGCTCTGGCACCTGCTGGTGGTCGTGGCAGCGCTCCTGCATTACCTGCTCATGTACTTCTACGTGCTGCCGGCGTAGCCCTGCTGACCGGCGGCGGCGGCGCAACCTGAGCGACACCCGCACGAGTTCTGGGGCAGGGCCACCCAACCCAGACGCGAGACCGGGGCATGACCAGAAGGGCACGGCCGAGCACGACCTCGCGGGTCGTCCCAATCGAACGTCACGATCTGCCGCGATTGGCCTGCTGGCCAAGCAGATTCGGTCCGGATGAGCATCGTGGGTGGGCACATCCGGTTGTATTGAGACTGGGATGCTCCTGCCTCGGCCGCTCCTGGGTTGCGCTGCCGTCGCAGCCGGCCGGGGAGCCTAGGCGTGATCGCGGCTGCCTGCTTCGGTCTGGGCGAGGAGATTGAGCAGCTGGCCGACCGTTCGCTGACGGAGGAGGGCCTCGGGCAGGGGCCGATCGCCTTGAATCCGGTATCGGTTGCGTCGGCCGTCCTTGTCCTTGAGCACGTAGCCCGCTTCCACCAGATCGGTGACGATGCCGAATGCGGCGCGCTCGGTGATGCCGAGGGTGGCGGCAATCTCGCGTAGGCGCACGCCTGGGTCGCGGGCGATGCACAGCAGCGCCTGAGCGTGGTTGGTCAGGAAACCCCAAGGCATGACTCATGACAATACCTGAACATTCGATCTAGGAATCAATTTGCTAGTTTTGTGGATCTAACGTACTGTCAGTAATGGAACCGGCCTCCGGACCACGCGGGCCGCTTCACCACCAGGAAGGCACATCATGCGCTGCACACGCATCGCGCTCTACGACATCAAGTCCGGCTCCTTCGACGAGGTCATCAGCCAGGCGAAGGCCGGGATGTTGCCGCTGTTCCAGAAGAGCAACGGCTTCGTGTCCTACGGGGTTGCCCAGATCGACAAGGCGTCTTTCGTCTCGCTCAGCACGTGGGAAACCCACGAGCAGGCCAACGCGGCCACCGCCAAGGCAGCTGACTGGGTCAAGACCAACAGTCGAGACCGCTTCTCGCTCCGCGAGAACTACCTCGGCGACCTTGCCATCGACGTCGGCTCTGCCAAGCCGGTCGAGCTCGCCCACTGATCCGCCCTGTCGTATCGAGCCCCGCCGCAACCACGGCGGGGTTTGCTGCATCTCGCCCTGGCGCCCTGGGAATCCAATGCCTGGTCAGCTGATCGGAGCCGTCGTGGTGGATCGCGAAGGGAAGGCGCCGCACGTCAATGGCGAAATCCTTGTATGAGCTGCTGCCCGGCCTCCGAGTCGGCGGCGTAGAACTCTAACGGGATGCTGTTCCGGGTCAGCAAGTCACGCAGCTCGTGGCTGCGCGGGGCCCACTCCTCGCCGACGATCCGATCCACCACATGACTCGGCCGATGCGCGATCGTCCAGCTCGGTGAACGGAAACTGGTGTGGTGCCGATCCATAGCCACCAGCAGCACGCGCCAGCAACCCAGTCACAGGTCTCGTCGACTGCCAGCGAGAGGCGTTGAAGCGGCTCTGGGAGGGATTCGGATGACCACCGTTGCAGTACTTTTCTGGGTACGGGCGTGAATAAGGCCCTCTCCCAGAACGGGAAAGGGCCTCTGACCTGTGGTGGAGCCAAGGGGACTCGAACCCCTAACCCCCTGCTTGCAAAGCAGGTGCGCTACCAATTGCGCCATGGCCCCGTGTGGGGCACGAGGGCCCGCTGGGGGTTGTCAGGACGTTGCCGCCGGCGTGTCCTGGTCAGCGGCCGGAGCCGGAGCGGGAGCAGGTGCCGCGGGCGCGGGAGCCGGTGTGGCGGGACCCTCGGCCTGGACGTCGTCGGTGGCCTGGTTCCACAGGTCCTGCTCGGCCTGCTGCTGGCGGACCTTGCTGCGGATGAACACGATCCCACCGACGGCTGCGGCGACGAGGGCAAGACGCTTGAGCATGCTGTGTTCCTCTCGTGACGGCTGGTGATGGTGGGCCTAGGAGGACTTGAACCTCCGACCTCTTCCTTATCAGGGAAGCGCTCTAACCGTCTGAGCTATAGGCCCATCGTCACCCTCTTGCAGACAGGGTCGCACGCGGAGTCCGAATCCCTGACGCGAGGGCAAACGTTACCGGATGCGTCGCGGGACCACCAAAACGGCCAAACACATGCCGTATGCCGGTGAGCTTGGACCCGCGCGCACGCCCGGAACCAGCGCGCCTCAGTCGTCCGTGAGGGTCAGCTGGATGCCGCCGACGAGCGCCGAGCAGATGTTGTAGAGGAAGGCCATGACTGTGGCGATGGCCGTCATGAGGATGACGTCGATGACGCCGATGACGATCGACAGGGACACGACACGACCGAAGCCGACGTAGTCGAGGATCGAGAAGTTGTCGGCGCCCCCGGCCGTCTGGAGTGACTGGAGGACGCCCTCGATGTCGGCGAAGACGTTCATCGTCGACAGGATCATCCACAGCACGGCGGTCAGAATGACGCCGGCGATGCCGATCGCAACGGAGAGCAGGAAGCTCATCTTCATGACCGACCACGGGTCGACCCGCGCGACGGCCAGCCGGACCCGGCGCGGGCCCTTCGACTTGCGGTTCCCTTCCTTGGTCCGCGCTGTGGAGGTCTGTGCTGCGGCCGGGCTCACGGCAGGCGTTGACCGTGGGGTGGGGGTGGGCTGGGCGCCCACCGGACGGGTCGGCTGGGTGCGGGAGGTGATCGCCCCTCGCGACAGCGTGGCTTCCCCCGCACCTGAGGGCGAGCCGGAGCCGTAGCCAGAGGACGCGCCGTAGTAGTCACTCGAGTACCCACTCGAGGATGCCGAGGCTCCCGAGCCGGTCGACGTCGAAGCGGGGCCCGAGCCGCCATATCCGCTCGTCCCGTAGCCCTCAGAGCTGGGCGTGCTCATTCGTCACCTCCACTGTCGCCGTCCGACGACTGGCTCGTCGCCTGGTCGCTTTTGTCCGACGGTACGCCATCGGTGCTCGGAACCGTAGTGATCGGCGCCGTCGGTGCGGTGCCCTCGAGGTCGCCGACTTCCTCCAGCTCCTCCTCCGTGACCGACTCCGCGTTGCGTGCCACGGCGACGATGGAGTCGCCCGGGTCGGGCGTCGCGAACTTGACACCCTGGGTGCTGCGGCTCGTGTGGCGGACCTCGTCCACCCTGGAGCGGACGATCTTGCCCTTCTCCATGACGACCATGACCTCGTCGTTCTCCGTCACCGTGAGCGCCCCGACGAGGTCGCCGCCCTTCTCGGAGAGCTTGGCAACCTGGATGCCGGTGCCGCCACGGCCTTGCACGCGGTACTCCGTGATGGCCGTCCGCTTCGCGAGGCCGTTCTCGAAGACGACGAAGACGTCGATGCCCTCGATTCCGCTCGGCACCCTCGACATCGACAGGAGCGTGTCATCGCCCTTGAACTTCATCCCGGTCACACCCGAGGTCGACCGTCCCATCGGCCGCAAGGCGCTGTCGGTTGCCGTGAAGCGGACCGACATGCCCTTGCGCGACACGAGCAGCAGGTCATCCTGAGGTGCCACGAGCCGGGCCCCGACGAGTTCGTCGCCATCCCGGAGGTTGATCGCGATCAGTCCACCCGAGCGGTTCGAGTCGTAGTCGCGCAGCCGCGTCTTCTTCACCAGACCCGCACGCGTCGCGAGCACCAGGTAGTCGGCCGCCTCGTAGTCGTGGATCGCGAGGACCTGCGCGATCTGCTCGCCCGGCTGGAAGGCGAGCAGGTTGGCGACGTGCTGACCCTTGCTGTCGCGGCTGCCCTCCGGCAGCTCGTACGCCTTGGCCCGATAGACACGGCCGAGGTTCGTGAAGAAGAGCAGCCAGTGGTGCGTGGTCGTCGTGAAGAAGTGCTCGACGACATCCTCTCCGCGCAGCTGGGCGCCTTTGACGCCCTTGCCGCCGCGCCGCTGCGACCGGTAGAGATCGGTCCGCGTCCGCTTGGCGTACCCACCTCGCGTGATCGTGACGACGACGTCCTCTTCGGGGATGAGGTCCTCCATCGACATGTCGCCGTCGAAGGGGACGATCTCTGTGCGCCGGTCGTCGCCGTACTTGTCGACGATCGCCTGCAGCTCCTCCGAGACGATCTGGCGCTGGCGCTCGACCGACGCGAGGATCGCGCGGTACTCGTCGATGAGCTGCTGGAGCTCGTCGTGCTGCTGCTGGATCCGCTCCCGCTCCAGGGCGGCGAGGCGGCGCAGCTGCATGTTGAGGATGGCCTGCGCCTGGTCGGCGTCAATGTCGAGCAGCCGGATCAGGCCGTCGCGGGCCTCCTCGACGGTGCGCGACCCACGGATCAGCGCGATGACCTCGTCGAGCATGTCGAGGGCCTTGAGGTAGCCGCGCAACAGGTGGATCTCGGCCTCGGCCTTGCGCAGCCGGAACTCGGTGCGCCGCCTGATGACCTCGATCTGGTGCTCGACCCAGTGGCGGATGAAGCCGTCGAGCGGCAGCGTCCGCGGCACGTCGTCGACGAGCGCGAGCATGTTCGCGCCGAAGTTCGTCTGCAGCTGGGTGTGCTTGTAGAGGTTGTTGAGCACCACCTTGGCAACGGCGTCACGCTTGAGCGTGATGACGATGCGCAGGCCGGTGCGTCCCGACGTCTCATCCGCGATGTCGGCGATGCCGCCGACCTTGCCGTCCTTGACGAGGTCGGCGATCTTGACCGCGAGCTGGTCCGGGTTGACCTGGTAGGGCAGCTCAGTGACGACGAGGCACTGCCGGTTCCTGATCTCCTCGACGTTGACCACGGCTCGCATGATGATCGAGCCACGCCCCGTGCGATAGGCGTCCTCGATGCCGCGGTGGCCCATGATGAGCGAGCCCGTCGGGAAGTCGGGACCCTTGATGATCCCGAGGAGGGCCTCGAGCAGCTCCTCACGTGAGATGTCCGGGTTGCGCAGGTAGTACTGCGCCCCCTCGGCCACCTCCCTCAGGTTGTGCGGCGGGATCTGCGTCGCCATGCCGACCGCGATGCCGGCGGAGCCGTTGACGAGCAGGTTGGGGAAGCGACTCGGCAGGACGGACGGTTGCATCGTCTTGCCGTCGTAGTTCGGGACGAAGTCGACGGTGTCCTGCTCGATGTCCCGCACCATCTCCATGGCAATCTGGGCCATCCGGCACTCGGTGTACCGCGCCGCGGCCGCACCGTCGTTGCCGCGCGACCCGAAGTTGCCCTGGCCGTCGACGAGCGGGTAGCGCATCGACCAGTCCTGCACGAGCCGGACGAGCGCGTCGTAGATCGCCGAGTCACCGTGCGGGTGGTAGTGACCCATGACGTCGCCGACGACACGCGCGCACTTGTTGTAACCGCGGTCGGGCCGGTAGCCGCCGTCGTACATCGCGTAGACGATGCGCCGGTGCACCGGCTTGAGCCCGTCGCGGACGTCGGGCAGCGCACGGGACACGATGACCGACATGGCGTACTCGATGTACGAGCGCTGCATCTCGGTGTTGAGGTCGATCGGCTCGACTCGGTCGTGCTGGCCGGGCTCACGCGCGACGGGCGCCGTGCCCTGTTCGTGGCTGAAGTCCTCCTCAGGCGGTTCGTTGCCGTCGATGGGGGGCAGATCGTCACTCACGTCAGTTCCCTTGTCGTTACGTCAGTTTCAAGAGTTTGGGCCGTATGCCGCTGAGCTCGCTCCTCGTGCAACGTGCACTCCCAGCCGCGGGCTTTCCAATCGAGTGAACAACTTCTGCTTTGTTCCACACGGCAACCTTCGTGCGAAAAGAGCCGAAGTTGTTCACTCGATTGGCTAGATGTCGAGGAAGTTCACGTCCCGGGCATTCTTCTGGATGAAGGTCCGTCGGGACTCGACGTCCTCGCCCATGAGCACCGCGAAGACCTCGTCCGCCTTGGCCGCGTCGTCGAGGGTCACCTGGAGGAGAGTCCGGGTCTCCGGGTCCATCGTCGTCTCCCCGAGCTCGCCGTAGTTCATCTCGCCAAGGCCCTTGTAACGCTGGATCGGGTTGTCCTTCGGCAGCCGCCAACCATTGCCCTCACCGAGCTCCCTGAGGCCGTCGCGCTCGCGGTCCGAGTAGGCGAACTGGTGGGGCGCGTTGCTCCAGCGGAGCCGGAAGAGCGGTGGCTGAGCGAGGTAGACGTAGCCGGCCTCGATGAGCGGGCGCATGAACCGGAACAGCAGCGTCAGCAGCAGCGTGCGGATGTGCATGCCGTCGACGTCGGCGTCGGCCATCAGGATGATCTTGTGGTATCGGGCCTTGCTGAGGTCGAAGTCCTCGCCGATTCCCGTGCCGAACGCCGAGATGAGGGCCTGGACCTCCTGGTTCGCGAGGATCTTGTCGATCCGGGCCTTCTCGACGTTGAGGATCTTGCCGCGGATCGGCAGGATCGCCTGGGTGTAGGGGTTACGTGCCTGGGTCGCCGAGCCGCCGGCCGAGTCGCCCTCGACGATGAACACCTCGGAGATGCTCGGGTCCTTGCTCTGGCAGTCCTTGAGCTTGCCGGGTAGGCCGCCGGACTCGAGCAGGCCCTTGCGCCTGGTCGCCTCGCGAGCCTTCCGGGCGGCCATGCGCGCGGCCGCGGCCTGGATGGACTTGCGGACGATGTCCTTGCCCTCGTTCGGGTGGGTCTCCAGCCAGTGTCCGAACTCGTCGGTCATGGCGCGCTGGACGAAGCCCTTGACCTCGGAGTTGCCGAGCTTGGTCTTGGTCTGCCCCTCGAACTGCGGCTCGCCGAGCTTGACCGAGATCACTGCAGTGAGGCCCTCGCGGACGTCGTCACCGGTGAGGTTCTCGTCCTTGTCCTTGAGCAGGTTCTGCTTGCGGGCGAACTCGTTGATGAGCTTCGTCATCGCGGCGCGGAACCCCTCCTCGTGGGTGCCGCCCTCGTGCGTGTTGATCGTGTTGGCGTAGGTGTGCACCGACTCGCTGTAGGCGCTGGTCCACTGCATCGCCAGCTCGAGCGACATCGCCCGGGCCTTGTCCTCGACCTCGATCGAGATGACCTCGGGGTGCACCGGCTCGCTCCGCTTGGAGGAGTTGAGGTGGTGGACGTAGTCGATGAGGCCCCCGTCGTAGCGGTAGGTCACCTTCTTGGCCTTGAGCGTCTTCTTCTCGGCCTCGGGAACGTCGTGCCCGTTGTCGCCCTCCTCGACGACGTCGGTGATGTCGTCGGAGGCCCCGTCGAGGTCGACCGCGTCGTCCTCGGTCTGGTCGATGCGCTCGTCGACGAGGTTGATGGTCAGGCCCTTGTTGAGGAAGGCGTACTGCTGGAACCGGGCCCGCAGCGTCTCGAAGTCGAAGTGGACCGACTCGAAGATGTCGGGGTTGGGCCAGAAGGTGATCGTCGTGCCGGTCTCGTCGGTCGCCTCCTCCTGGCGGAGGGGGCCGTCGGCCACACCCATGGTGAAGCTCATCCGGTGGACGTAACCCTTCTGCCGCACCCCGACCTTGAGGGTCTTCGAGAGCGCGTTGACGACGGAGGACCCGACGCCGTGCAGGCCACCGGAGACCTTGTAGCCGCCGCCACCGAACTTTCCTCCGGCGTGCAGCTGGGTCAGGACGAGCTCGACCGCGCTGATCTTCTCCACCGGGTGGATGTCGGTCGGGATGCCTCGGCCGTTGTCCTTGACCCGGACCCCGCCGTCGGCCAGCAGCGTGACGTCAATCGTGTCGGCGTAACCGGCGAGCGCCTCGTCGACGGAGTTGTCGACGATCTCGTAGACGAGGTGGTGCAGGCCCCGCTCACCGGTCGAGCCGATGTACATGCCGGGACGTTTGCGCACGGCCTCGAGGCCCTCGAGCACGGTGATCGCGCTGGCGTCATAGTCGACTCCGTTGGGACGATTGTCGACGAGTGGGTGGTTGATGCTCTCGGCTGTCGTCGTCTCCGCGGCGTCTGACACGTCTCTCCTCGTAGAACCTCATGCGGGCGGCTCGACGTCGACGCCGAGCCGCTACCCCATTATTCTAACGGTCCGCGGGAGCGCAAAATGCCCCTCAGCGGCCCGGGATGGGCATTTTGCCGCCCGAAGACCCCGGATTCCGGGGGGAGGATCACGACCGGCCCCCTCAGCGGCCCAGTGGCGCTCCCCCGAACCTCGCAACACACCCGGTTATCGAGTGCTCGCCCCTGTTGCAGCAGGGGTGGGCAGACGATAGCCGGGTGTGTTGCGGGCATGGGGAGAAACCCGGCGACATCTGCTGGGCTGCGTGACAACCTGTGGACCACCTCGCGGGGTTGAAGGGGTGTGATCTCCACAACCGTGGCGCGCGTGGACAGGGGAGCGCTCATGGACGACTCGGCTCGAACGGCCGACTTCACGGACTACGTCAAGGCCCGCGAGCAGACCTTGGCGCGCCTCGCCTATCTCCTGACCGGGGACCGGGACGCGGCCGAGGACCTCCTCCAGAACGCGCTCGCGAAGTGCTACCGCAACTGGGAGCGCGTGCGAGGGGTGGAGCAGCCGGATGCCTACGTGCGCCGGATCATGGTCAACGAACGCAACAGCCGCTGGCGTCGCATCGTGCGCCGCAAGGAGTCGGCCGGCAGCCACGTCCTCGAGGTGCACGACCCCCCGGCACCACCCGCGGCGGTCGACCCGGCCGAGTCGCTCGACCTGTGGCGGCACGTGCAGGCCCTGCCGCGGCAGCAGCGAGCGGTGCTCGTCCTGCGTTACTACGAGGACCTGACCGAGGCACAGACCGCCGAGATCCTCGGCTGCTCGCTCGGAACCGTCAAGAGCCATACCAGCCGCGCTCTGGCGGCAATGCGCCTGAGGATGAGCGGGGCCCCAGCATGAACAGCCCGGACCACAGGCTCAAGGACCTGTTCGACGAACGCGGCCAGGGCGTGAACGTCACCGGGGACCTCGCGGAGCGTGCCATCGCCCGCGACCTGGCCAACCGCCGCCGGCAGCTGACGACCGCCGTCGCAGCCGGAGCGCTGGCCGTTGCCGTCGCCGTGCCGATCGGGTGGAATCTCATCGGATCGAACCGCGCCGGACAGGTGCCCGCGAATCCCAGTCCTACGCTGGTTTCCACGGTGCCCGTTCCGACCCCGTCGCTGACCACCGGCTCACCCAAGCCGCAGACGACTCCGACGATCACGGCAAGAGGCGCCGACAGCTCGGTCGTCGTCGATCCGTCCGGTGGCCCGGTGACGGGAACCAGCCCGATCGCCTATCTCGTCGATGGTGAGTTCCGTGACGGCAGCCGGACGGTTCGCCTGCCTGACGTGGGTACGGCGACGTTCGTTGCGCACGTTGGCGACGGCGGCATCCTCGTGGGGGGCCAGGTCGACTTCCAATCGGTGCTCTTCGTGTTCGACGCCGACGGCACCGAGATCACCCGTCTCCCCACGGTCTCCAGGGCGGTCGTCTCGGACGATGGCAGCCACTTCCTCGCCTCGAACCAGGCCGGAGACCTGGGCTACTACGACGCCACCGGCAAGCAGCTCAACCGTCTGTCAGCCGAGAGCTGCGACTGCGCGGTCGACGGCTCGCCCGGCGGCTACGAGGCTGTGGGCCTCATCGGAACGACGGCCTATGCAGCCGAGCGGAACAACCAGTTCGCCTCGGTGAAGTGGGACGTCACGGACACCACGACGACCGACATCGACGCGAGGATCGCGGCCGTCAACGCGGCGCGCCAGATCGCGTTGGTGACACCGTCGGGACTCAAGCAGTCGGAGCAGCAGTGCCAGGAACTCTGGGACCTGCGGACGTTGCGACCGATGTGGCGCCTGTGCCACCCGCTCCGCATCACGACCTTCTCGGGAGACGGCTCATACCTGCTGGCCCACGGACAGGTCGACGGGCTGGGCGACCAGTGGGTCAAGCCGGACGGCACGTTCTTCTACGAACCCGTCGTCCTGATTCGGACAGACGACGCGGAGGTAGTGCTCCAGGTCGCGTCCGGCCAGTCGTTCGCGATGGACGGAACGAGTGGCAAGGTCACCGTGCAGCACGCCGTCGGCCAGGGCAAATCGGCGCTGTCCACCTGCACGCTCGAAGGATCGTGCGAGGTCGTCGCACCGGCCGTCTCGCCGAATCCAGGGCCGTACGACCCCGCTGACCACCCGCCGTACGTCCTGTCCGACAACTGAGCCACCCGCTGAGCCCGCCGGCGGCACCCGGCGAGCTCAGCGGCATACGGAATGATCTGGGTTTCAGCCGTCGGAGAGGGTGCGCTCGAAGAGTTGGTGGATCGCCTCGGGCAGGTGCGGCTCGGGCACGGTGACGTCGACCTCGACCTGCGCGCACACCACGTCGTAGCAGAACGCATCGGGGTGGTCACCGCTGGGGATCGCGGCGATCTGTTGGAGCGTGGGCGCGGCGAGGAGGTGCTGCCAGTCGCGCGCATCGCGCTCGGGCAGGTCACCGATCGCGACCCGCCGCTCGCGGACCAGCCCCGCGAAACCACCGGTGCGACGGACGAGCAGCTCCGCGTCCACGCCCGGTACCTCGCCATGTGCCGGGCCGCTGGGCGGGCCCGCGGCGTCCTCCTGAGCCGGCGTGGGCTCCTCGCCTGACACAGCCACCCCGACCTCGTCCCAGGCGGAGCGAACGGCGGAATGCTGGACGGAGCCGAAACCGTGCCGGTCCGCGGCCGCCGCGATGGTCAGCCCCGCGAACGTGGCAAAGTCGCAGTCCGCGCGGATCCCGTCGCCCGTGAGCGTCGCGTACCAGATCGCGCCGGCGTCCTCCCAGGCATGACCGCCGATGGCGAGCGCCGCGAGGACGAACGCGCGGTTGGGGATGCCCGAGTTGATGTGCACGCCGCCGGAGTCACTGTCCGTCACGACGTAGTCGTCCATGTTCGCGGGCTGCGGATCCTTGCCGAGATTGGGGTCGTCGTAGGCCGTGCCGGGGTTGTGCATGTCGCGCAGCGCCCGCCCGTGGACGCCGGGCAGGAGCAGCTCCGCGCCGACCAACCAGTCCGCCTCTGCCGCGGTCTGGCCCAGGGCGTACTGCTTGACGAGCACCCCGAAGACGTCCGAGATCGACTCGTTGAGCGCGCCCGGCTGGCCTTGGTAGAGCAGCCCCGCGGTGTGCTCGGTGACCCCGTGCGCTAGCTCGTGGCCGATGACGTCGAGGGACCTGGTGAACCGGTCGAAGACGACCCCGTCGCCGTCGCCGAAGACCATCTGCCGCCCGTCCCAGAACGCGTTGTCGTACCGGTCGCCGTAGTGGACGGTCGCCGGGAGCGGCATCCCCTTGCCGTCCAAGGAGTCTCTGTCGTATGCCGCTGACCACAGCTCCCAGGTCGCCCCGAGTCCGTCGTAGGCCTCGTCCACCGCGGGATCACCCGTGGCCGGGTCGCCCTCGGCCCGAACCGTCTCACCCGGGGTGGTGCGCCTGCCCTTCGCATCGCCGATGGTCCGTTTCGGGCCGGCTGGGGCCGGCGGGCCCGGCTCCGTGGGCCCGGGCTCGGTCGGCGGTGCGGGTGCTGGCGGGGTCGGGACGGGTGGGCCGGGCTCGTTGACCTCGCCCCTGGGTGGGGCCAGCCGTCCGCCGG
>NZ_DATCWX010000207.1:0-5430 GCF_036566125.1 Intrasporangium sp. | reverse complement strand
CCCTGGAAGGCGACGACGATCGTGTCGGTGGGACCATTGCGGTGCTTGGCCACGATGAGGTCCGCCTCGCCCTCGCGCGGAGAGTCCTTCTCATAGGCGGCTTCGCGATGGAGCAAGATCACCATGTCGGCATCCTGCTCGATGGAGTTGTGGACCGCGATGCCGTTGGCGATGAAGTTGTGCGTGCCGAGCACCGTTGCGTCATAGACCTTCTCGACGCCGTCCGCCTCCACAGAGGCGACCTCGTCCCAGAGCGCGTCGTTGGCAGCCTCGAGGTCGAGATCGAGGCTGTCGAGCAGCTCCGAGACTCGCTCCAGGTCGTACCCGTCGTCTCCGAGGAACCCGTCGCCGAGGTCGTCGGGTCGAATCGTCACGCGCGGTGCACCCTGGCCCTCCGCAGCGTTACCACCAACAACGGCGGGCACACCCACGCCTGACCGATCCCGCACGATCTGCAACAGCGCCTCAGCGGCAGCCGACCGTTCGTTGTGGATGGCGATCTCCTGCAGGAACCGGCGCTGGTCATCCACACCGACCACCGCGAGCTCCCACAGGCCGTCGACTGTGGCGATCACCGTCGAGATGCCGAAGCGCAACAGCATCCGCGACACGTCGTCGAGCAGCTGACGTGACTTGTGCCGCAGGACAATTCGTCCCTCACGCGCCGCCTCATCGACGATCACATGACCATCGAGTGCCCACAGGCTGTCGATGAGCAACCCGATCTGCCGCTTGGGGAAGTAGCCGACGTCGGGCGGCAGCGTCCGCTCCGCCATCGGGTAGACGTCGAAGCCGATCCGGCAACCCATCGTCTCGACGCGCGCCCCCGCACGTTCCCCGGTCTTCGACGACATGATGAGCGCCCCGAGGCGGATCTCCCCGTCCTCGAGAACCTGCTCGTGCTCCTCGGGCGCCGGCACGTGCCGCGGCACGGCTACCCGGTCTCCGGTCCGCAGGTCCCCGAGCGCTGTCCAGCCCGACACCGTGAGGAAGGGGTGGTTCTCCGTAGCCCGCACGGTCTTGCCCGAGGCCAGCGTCAGCCGGAACACCGGACGCACCCCCGTCGAGAACACCTTCGTCATCGGCCGCGCCACGTAGCGCAGCGATTCGTCGAGCCCCCACACCGGCACCTCGACATCGGGCCCACGGGCGAAGTGATCGACCAGGTGCGCGATCGACATCTCGGCGCCCGTGTCGGCACGCAGCACCCGGGTCTCCGCGGTCAGGCAACCGGACTCACGCAGGTCGCTCATCTGCGGCTTCTTGTCCGTGCGCTGCTCGGGCCCACGGTTCAGCTGTGAGATCGCGATGACGGGCACCTCGAGCTCCTTCGCGAGCAGCTTGAGCGCCCGCGAGAACTCCGACACCTCCTGCTGGCGCGACTCGACGCGCTTGCCCGACGACATCAGCTGCAGGTAGTCGATGACGACGATCTTGAGGTTGTGCCGCTGCTTGAGCCGCCGGCACTTCGCCCGGATCTCCATCAGCGACATGTTGGGCGAATCATCAATGAACAGCGGCGCGTCCGAGACCTTGCCCATGGTCGCGGCGAGCCGCGTCCAGTCCTCCTCGCGCATGGTGCCCTTGCGCATGTGCTGCAGCTGGATGCCGGCCTCGGCCGAGAGCAGGCGCATGGTGATCTCGGTGCGGCTCATCTCGAGCGAGAAGATGACAGCCGCCATCTTGTGCTTGATCGCCGCCGACCGCACGATGTCCAAGCCGATCGTCGAGTTGTGCGTCGGGATCATGGCCCGGCCGGCGAGGTACAGGTGGTCCTCCGCCTCGACCTCGATGCACCGGACCGGCACGGTGCCGACCCGCTCCACCCGGTCGATCTTCCACAGCGCCAACGTGATTCCCGACACCCCGAAGCCAGGCACCCGCTCGACTGTCACGACGTGGCCCAGCTCTTCGGCAGCCAGCACCTCCGCCGTCGTGAGGACGCGCTTGTCCGAGCCGTCCAACCGCACCGACCACTGGTGCTGCTCGTCCGCCACGAGCACCGACCCGTCGGAGAACTCCACCTCGTAACAGGGCCGGCCGTCCAACACCTCGGTCGCAGCCACAACCCGAGTCGGTCGGCCGTCGGCGCCGAGCACGCGGTCCCCGACCGCCACGTCGCCCATCGTCGTCCAGCCGTCGGGCGTGGCCAGCGGCGTGTCGAGCGCCAGGGCCTTCCCCATGGCCGGACGGGCCGCGATGACGACCATCTGCCCCGGGTGCAATCCGTTGGTCAGCGCGTCCAGGTCAGTGAATCCAGTTGGCACACCGGTCATCTCACCAGACCGGCCGGACGCCACCTCAATCTCGTCGACCGTCGCCTCGAGGATGTCACCGATGGCGTGGTAGTCCTCGCCACCACGCTTGTCGGCGACCGAGTACACCTCCGCCTGCGCGGCGTTGACGATGTCCTCGACGTCGCCACCACCCTGGGCATAACCGAGCTGGACGATCCGGGTCCCCGCCTCGACGAGGCGCCGCAGCACCGCACGCTCGGCCACGATCTGCGCGTAGTACCCGGCGTTGGCCGCCGTTGGCACCGAGGCGATGAGCTGGTGCAGGTAAGCCTGTCCGCCGATCCGCGCCAGGTCGCCGCGCTTGGTCAGCTCGTCCGCAACGGTGATCGCATCAGCCGGCTCGCCCCGCCCATAGAGGTCGAGTATGGCGTCGTAGATGAGCTCATGAGCCGGCCGGTAGAAGTCCGTGCCCTTGAGCTGCTCCACACAGTCGGCGATGGCGTCCTTCGACAGGAGCATGCCGCCGAGCACCGACTGCTCCGCCCCGACATCCTGGGGCGGCAGCCGGTCGTCCGGTGGCCCGCCCTCGCGCGAGACCGTGGCGAACACACTCGTGCTCAGCTCATCGAGCGACACGCGCTCCCCTTCCGTGACGACGTTCATCCCCTGACCCCACTGCATCATGCGCCACTGACATCCCACCTGAGCGGCGCGCCGCGGCCACACTGAGCGTCACGGAGGGGGTCAAAGGGCGCCCCCGGTTTGGACCGTTCAGCGAAGCAGGCACCACCGTAGAGCCCAACATGAACCGACCACAACGCGATCCCCCGAATACGCCGATCTGCCTGTGGACAACATGTGCACTAACGAGTGCGACACACCGGCACTACTTGTGGACAACGTGTGCGGGGTGCTGTGGCTGCGGGTGTGGATCCCCTTGCCGTTCCTACCGAACGACCTGCACAAACGTCCGTCCACGTCCTGTGGACAGAAACGAGCAGCCGCCTGTGCGCTGTCCACAGGCGCCTCACAGCACACGCCCGGCGCCTAGGACCGCACGAGTGCTGCAACAAGGGTGCGTTTCGAGGTGCCGGGCATGTTGCGGTCGAGGGGGTCGGCTCAGTGCGGGCCGGCTACGCAGAACTCGTTCCCCTCGACGTCCTGCAGCACAGTCCAGCGCACGCCGTACTCGTCGTGGTCCGCGACGACCGACGCCCCCAGGCCAACGAGCCGCTCGACCTCCGCGTCACGGTCCTCCGCGGAGAAGTCCGGGTGAGCCCGGTTCTTCGCCACCTTGGGCTCCGGTACCTTGGCGAACATCCACGGTTGCCCGTTCGCCTCCTTCAACCCGATCGACGCGAACTCCTCGCTCGCTCCCTCATCGAGCGGCCGGTCCAGCGCGGCCGACCAGAACTCCCCGAGCCGCAGCGCGTCGCCAGAGTCCATCACTATTGCACCCATTGTCAGTGCCATCATCAGTTCCCTTCTCTGTGGGTTTGATTCACGACTTGTCCAGTTCGACCGGCCAGCAGATGTCGGTTCGGTACGCCGAGGGATCGTCCACCTCACGCGGCCCCACGACATACAGTTCTCGCACCGGCGCACCGGTCGGCTGCCCATGGTGCGCGACCCAGGCTCCGAGCGCCTGGTACCGCTCGTCGATCAAGTCGTAGCTCCCCCGATGGGTGAGCACCGCTGCGGTCACAGCCGGCAGCTCGAGCCGAAGCAGACCCGCGCCAACGTTGGCCGGAGCCTCCTCGACGGGCACATACGCTGTCGCGGGTTCGCCTGTGTCGTCGAGGATCTCGGCCTGGTACAGGCCGCCCGGGGAGCCAGCCACGCGCAGTCCGAGCGCCTCGATGCGAGCGAGCACAGCGGCATACGACCTCTCGAGGAACGCCGCGAAGCCGTCCCCGCTGACGACACCAGACACCCCGATGGCGGTCTGCGGCGCCAGCCGCACGACCCGCGCCGGCGTCTCGTCGGCAGGCTCGGTCCTGGACAGCTCGGCGACGATCCGCTCGGCCCGCTCGAGCTCCGACCGCATCTTTGCAGTGTGCTCCGACAGCACCCGACGGGTGACCTCGAGGTCACGGGCGGCGAGCACCTCGCGCACCGCAGCGAGCGGCACGTCGAGGTCCCGCAGCCGCCGCACGACCGCGGCATCAGCGAGCTGCCCCACGTGGTAGGAGCGGAATCCGGTCTCCTCGTCGACGACGGCCGGCTCGAGGATGCCCTGCGCGTGGTAGGCGCGCAGCGCCTTGATCGAGATGGACGACGCCCGCGAGAACGTCCCGATCGACATCAGTGCTTCGGTCACGCGCCCATCGTGGAGTCTCCCCCGGGGGGAGAGGCAAGACCAATCCAGACCGTATGCCGCTGAGCTGGGTCAGCCGTCAAGGCCGGCTGCCGCTTCGGCGTAGTACTCGCGGTTGCGCAGGCCAGTTGCCGCCGCCTCGTCGACGACGACCCACGCTCGGGCGTGCCACTGGAGGACCGAGGCGGGGCAGGACGCGGTGAGTGGGCCCTCGACAGCCGCGGCGACGGCCGCTGCCTTGGCGAGTCCGGTCGCCACGAGGACCAGGGCCTGGGCCTCGAGGATGGTCCCCAGGCCCTGGGTGACACTGTGGGTGGGCACGTCCTCCGGGCGCGCGAAGAAGCGGGCGTTGTCGAGGCGGGTCCGGTCCGACAGGCGCTTCACGCGCGTCCGCGACGACAGGGACGACCCGGGCTCGTTGAAGCCGATGTGGCCGTTGGAGCCGATGCCGAGGATCTGGACGTCGATGCCGCCCAGCTCCTGGATTGAGTCCTCGTAGGCCGCTGCGGCAGCGACGAGTTCGTCGAGCCTGTTGCCCGACCCATCGGGGACGTGGAGGTTGGCCGGGTCGAGCCCGACGGGGCCGCAGACCTCCCTCGTCAGGACCTCGCGGTAGGACTGGGGATGTCCGTCCGGCAGACCCACGTACTCATCGAGGGCAAAGCCGTGCACCCTCGTCAGGTCGAGCTGTCCCGAGCCCTGCGCCCGGGCGAGCTCGCGGTAGAGGCCGAGCGGCGAGGAGCCGGTCGCCAATCCGAGGGTCCCGCTGGCCTTGGCCTCGCCAGCCCTTGCGTTGCCGAGCGCCTCCGTGACGATGGCGGCGGCCCGGACGGCCACGTCGGCAGTGGGAAGGACGATGATCTCCATGCCGATCAT
>NZ_DATCWX010000158.1:0-6190 GCF_036566125.1 Intrasporangium sp. | reverse complement strand
CTACACGCGGCTGACCCAGGAACATGGTGATGAGGCCGCAGCCGACCTGGCTGCCACGTTGGCTCGGTTGGTGCAGCGCGGTTCTGTGCGCCACGGCGGCAAGCCCATCAAGTGGCTGGGCGACGGGGTCATGTTCTACTTCCGAGATCCCGGTCCTGGAGTGCGCGCTGCGCTCGAGATGGTGGGCGATCTGGCGGATGCTGGGCTCCCACCCGCCCATGTGGGGCTGCACTCCGGGCCAGTGCTCTTTCAGCAGGGTGACTACTTCGGCCAGACCGTGAATGTCAGCGCCCGCATCGCAGACTACGCGCGGCCCGGCGAGGTTCTGGTCAGTCAAGCGGTTGCAGACGCGTCGCACGAGGGCGGGATCATGTTCCAGGACATCGGCCCGGTGGAACTCAAAGGGGTCTCCGCACTGACTCACCTGCTTCGGGCCGACCTGGCCTGAAGCGAGACCTGTTCGTCCCGAACTCTTGGCCCTCGCGGGCATCGTCGACATCGGCGCCGAAGTGATCGCCTTGGCCGCGGCCTGCGCACGCGCTGAGATGACGTTAGGTGCACGGAACGCGGACGACGACAGGATGGGCCTCGACCGCGAAGGTTCGAGGCCCATCCTTGTGTGCCGCCTTCCCTTAGATCGAAGGTGCTACTTAGCGGCTCGGTCGGCGTCGTTGGCTCTCGTATGTGCTAGCCGTTGATGAAGATGTAGTCGGCCTGGTAAGGGACGTTGATGGTCGGCGTGGACTGAGGGTCGCAGGTCCCGGTCGGGGCGACGCCGCCGACGGTGTTGAGGCGGAGCACCTCGACGGCGTGGGCGAGCAGTCCGGTGGAGTCTCCGATCTGGGTGGCGTCCAGGTTCAGCTCAGCAATGTTGCCGGCACCGTTGGTGTTCCTGGTCACCAGCTTGCCGCTGACCGCGCTGCCGTCGGGAGCCTGCCACTGCGGCGTGCCCGCGAGCGGCCGGACGAAGGTGTGGTGGATGCCGCCTGTCAGGTGCGCGTCGACGTCGTGTTGGGCGAAGGCGAACGATCCGTCAGTCTGCAATGTGCAGGCGTAGATCTGGCTGCCGAAGACCACCGATTCCTGCAAGGCGGCCACGCCGCTGGTGCTGACGGCGTGGTTGAGCGAATGTAGCTGGGCACGCACCGCGCCGTCCGGGAACTGGTTGGTGTGCAGATCGGCGTAGAAGCCGCCCGGGTTGGATTGCAGCGCAGCAAGCAGCGTCGGGTCGTTGACGGTGACGGTGCCGGAGGCCAAGCCGTCCTCCGGTCGCGGCGTGGTGAAGAGGGTCAACACGACCGGGCCGTCTGCTCCTGGACCCGCGGCGTGAATGTCGGCCTCGGTCGGAGCGTCGATGCCGCGCCATGAGACCGAGTAGCTGACCGTGTTGCCCTGAACGCCGATCAGTTCCAACGCCTGCCCGACCGGGGCGCCCGGAGTCACCTCGTTGCGACCCTCCAGGCTGGCAAGCAGGGTGGCAGGTGCCGCGGTCGCGTTACCCGGCACGGTGATGCCCGCCAGCGGGGTCACGTCGCTGTTCGCTGAAGCCGCGCTGATGCCGAGCGTGCCGAACGCGACCCCGGCCGCGATGGCAGCGCCGATGCGGTGGGCCACGCGGCGTTTTGTGCTGCTGATCATGGGTGATCCCTCTCGAGTCTGCGGCCGGAGCCTCATGCTCGGCCTACATGGACTCCTACGCAGAGCAGCGGGCCGGAGTTGTATCGGGCACATGCGGCAAAGGTCACAGCCGGCCAGGCGAACCGAATCAGCCCGCCGTACGTATGGGCGTACGTCTTCGCTGGCGATGATCCCGCGGAAGGCGCGCGCCGGGTCCCCATACCAAGCTCACCCCGACCAGCCCGGACCGCGGTTGCCGGTGGGGTCCGGCGTCAGCCGCGGAAAGGACTGCGGCATAAAGAGATCCACGCACGAGCATCACCCCTGGGGCCAGCATCCCCGACACAACCCGATCACACGCTGTCGAGCACTAGCTGGATTTACTCCTGCACGAGCGCATGGCTGGCTGGAGCCTCAGGACTCGTTCGCTTTACCGATGAGCACGACTTGGCCCGACGACGCCTGGTTGCCGTCGGCGACCTCTTTGGTGATGCTCAGCGTTGGAAACGTGGTCGGGCCCACGCCGGACCAGAGCGTGACGTCGGTGCCCTCGTTGAAGGTGCCGATCGGAACGAGAAGGCCTGTGTCGCCCTTCAGCCACGCCTGGTAGAACTCTCCGTCGCTGCGTCGCGGGAGTCCGGTCGCGTGCAGTTCGATCTTCCATCCACTGTCGGTCTTGGTCAGCGTGACGTTCCCGTCCGCATCAGGAGCTAGCCGGGTCCCCGTCAGGGATGCAGCGAACTGGACTGGTTCGTCGCGGGTCACCTGCAAGCCGACCGTGACGCCCGCCGCCAGGAAGCCCGCGGCGGCTGCCGCCACGAGCGAATACCGGATCCGTCGCCGACGGCGCCCAGCGCCGGCCTCCTCGGCGATGGCGGCGACCACGCGCTCCTGGAGGTCGGGCGAGGGCTCGGCCCACACCGCCCGGTCGGCGAGTACGCCATGCACCCGCTCGATCTCGGCGCGCTCCGCCGACGTCAGGTCATCGTGGGACATCCGAGCCTCCTTCGCGCCGATCGGCGGGGGCTGAGTCTGCCGGTTCGGCACGCAGGCCGTGCAGGATGCCCGCCAGCCGGCGGTGCGCCCGGAATGTCCGCGACTTGACTGTGCCGAGCGGGATCTCGAGCTTGTCGGCGATCTCCGCGTGGCTGAGCTCGTCGAAGTGCTGCATCCGGATCAGGTCGCGTTCGGTGGGGGGCAACTCGTCCAGCGCCCGGCGTACCTCGGCCACGTCGTGGATCTGCTCCGCAGATGGCGGCAGCGTGACCAGCGAGGCGCTGTCGGAGGTGTCGATGTTGTCGAGGTTACGGTGCCGGCGCTCGCGCCGGTGCACATCGATGGCGACCCGCTTCGCGATCGTGGTGAGCCAGGCCCCGAGCGCCCGGCTCGGGTCGTAGGTTCCCGCCGCACGCCAGGCTTGCACGAAGGTCTGCTGGGTGGCGTCCTCCGCGAGGCCGGTGTCGCCGAGCACCCGGTACGCGATCGCGAACACCAGCCGGCCGTAGGTCTGGTAGACGACCCGGACCGAGTCCGCGTCTCCAGAAGCGAACCATGACGCCAGCTCGGCGTCGTCCAAGGCCACGGTTCTCACGCTAGCCCAACGTTCACCGGCGGCCTCCGTGGTGTGCGGGTTTACGGGAGTCGCGGCGGTGGCGGTGGCGCTGCGTCTCATTCCCTGCTTACGCAGCCGGGTCCGGCTCAGTTCGCTCGGATCGGGCACCGGATCCCGACGGAACCGGTACGTGAACGCCGCCGTAGAAGCCGCAGAGGTCGGCATCGGCCGGCCCGATCCTGAGGAGAGCGGACAATGAAAGAGCAAGGCAGACCCAACATGTCGTTCGGCCGTGCCGCAGCCGCCACGGCCCTGATCGGCCTGGTCGTGGCAGTATCGGCGGGCTCGGCACACGCGACGCCGGCGGGAGCCTCCGCCTCGGTGGTCGACGACGTGCTCGTCATCAGCGGCACGAACGTCGCCGACCGGATCAGCGTCGACTTCACCGTGCTGGGTACCGTCGTTGTGAACCTCGGTCACGACCACGTCCAGCGGCTCGACCCGCGCACGTTTAACTCGGTGTCGGTGTATCTGCGCGCCGGTGATGACGACTTCCGCACACTGAGCGGCGGTTCTCTCGTCGACGTGCCGCTGACGGTCAGGGCGGGGGCGGGCGACGACACTGTCGTCGGAGGCGCCGCTAACGACGTCCTCGAGGGCGCCTCTGGGGACGACTTCCTCCTCGGTGGAGCGGGCACCGACCTCGTGTTCGGCGGCCGCGGCGCCGACTTCGTCAACGGCGGTGTCGGCACCGACACCGAGGTGCTCGGCTCCGGCGACGACACGGCAGCGTGGAACCCCGGAGAGGGCAACGACGCGATCAGCGGCGGCCGCGGTCGGGACACGTTGTCCTTCAACGGCTCCGACGGCGACGAGCGGATGTCACTGACGGCGGACGGAACGAGCGCGGTCTTCCTGCGCAGTCCGGGCGCTATCCGGATGGACCTCAAGGGCGTCGAGCGACTCGAGCTGGCCACCCTCGGTGGCGCCGACGCTGTGACGATTGGCGACCTCAGCGGCACCCCTCTCACCGTGGCGGACATCGACCTGTCCTCAGCCGCTGGCAGCGGCGACGCCAAGGCCGACTCTGTCGTGGTGAACGGCACCAACCGGCCCGACCGGGTCGATGTCGCGGCGCACGCCGGCGCGGTCGACGTCACCGGGCTGACGAGCGAGACCGTCGTCACCGGGGGCGAGCCAGCTGACCGGCTCGAGATCGACACGTTCGAGGGCGACGACAGCGTCACCGTCGACGACGCAGCCAGAGCACTCCTCGACATCGCTGTAGACCTCGGAGCCGACCAATCATGACCAGCACGACGAAGCCGAAATCAGGCGACACCACTGACAAGGAGGCCAGAATGTCCCTGTTCCCGGAATCGCCCACACCGCCCTGACCGTCACCGACCTGCCTCGCAGCGCCCCTGATACGCCGGGCTCTTCGGAGGCTGCCAGCGCCGCACCCAACGAGGTGGTGACCGGCGTCGTACACGCGATCGGTCCAGGCCTCGCGCTGGGCTGGGCCGCCGACCGCGTCGTCAGAGATCGCCCAAGCCGGCGAAGGTCTGGCTGTAAAGAACGGCGAAGCGCTGAAGGACGACGGGCATGTCCCGGCTGAACCCGTGACCGTGCACCGCGTGCTCCGTGAAGAACCTCTCGTGCACCTCGCGCCAGGTGGCCAGCGACCCGTCGCCCTCACCCTCGAGGTACGCATGCTCGGCGCTCACCTCGTCGAAGGGGACGATCTCGACCTGGGTCGTTACGACGAGGGCGTGCGGGACAGCGCGACCGTCGGTGACAATGCCGAGCGCTCCCGGCGTCGGCAACTGCTCACCCTCGGCCTCGTAGTCCCACAGCGCGCCGGAGGTCGCGGTCTTGATGCCGGCCAACACGAGGGCGAGAAGCTGGTCGGCCTGCTCGGGTGTGGCACCGAAGGCCCATGCCGGCGGTCGAAGGGACGCCAAGGGCCGCTCCCCTGTGTAGTACCCGGTCGGGTTGAGCTTGGCTCGCATCCTGGCCACTTGCCAGAAGGACTCGATGACCGACGAATCATCAGTGCCAGGCTCGGGTGCATCCATGGCCCGAGGCTAACCCCAGGCGGACGTGGTCTGCGCTGCGCCTGGGGGCGGCGGTGGCTCGGGGTCCGTCGCGCTGAGCGGCTCAGTCTTCGTCGGCACCTTCTGCTGGATCCGCGGAATGCGCCCGGATCTCGGTTTCGTCGAAGTCGGGATCGCCCTCGGCGGGTGCTTCGCTGTGGACGCGGTCGTCGTGCACGGGGTCTTCGTCGCCGTGGATACCTGAGATCGCTGACATGTGAATCGCCTCGATTCTGGCTGGATCTCTCGTGTTCCTGAGTCAAGGGTAGGACGGCGCCGAGCAGCCGACTATCGGCGAAGGCGCCGTTCGCGCGATGACCGTTTAGGCAGCGTTTAGGCGTCACGTCCGAGGCCTCGTGATCGCCTCGATCGCGCCCTTCGAAGGCGACCACGGTGACGACGTGCCGGGTTGACCCTTGATGAGCGACGAGGCATCGGACTGGTTCCCAACGCCGCGGAAGGCTCGAGACGCTGGCACCGGGGGCCAAAACTCCGACGAAGCGGACGCGGTCCGTCCGGAATCGTACCTAGAGTGCCGGACATGGCAATCGCACGCTTCCCGGTCGTCGTCCTCGACTGCCCCGACCCCAAGACCTTGGCCGAGTTCTACGGCGCCCTGCTCGACTGGAAGATCCAGCAGGACGACGACTGGTGGTCCATTCGGGCCGAGTACGGCGACTCCCTGGGATTCCAAAGGGTCGACGGCTTCACGCCACCACAATGGCCCGGCCAAGACGTGCCGCAGCAGATGCATCTCGACGTCGTGGTGGACGACCTCGACGTCGCCGAGGCAGCGGTACTCGAACTCGGGGCGACCAAGCACGAGCATCAGCCCGGCGCGACCTTCCGGGTGTTCCTCGACCCCGCCGGTCATCCGTTCTGCCTCTGCACGGACTGAAGCGAGCCACGTCTCGCCTCGCTAGCG
>NZ_DATCWX010000140.1:0-3908 GCF_036566125.1 Intrasporangium sp. | reverse complement strand
GCCAGAGAGGGGACCGGACGAGCCGACGCCGGCTCGAGCGCGGTCCGGGGCGGGCGCACTCGAGGACCGGGAGTCATGTGCGTCGGCCACCTCGAGCTCCGTTCAAACGTCCGACTAGCGGACGATCGTCCGCCGTCCTTCGAGTGTGTGACCGTGGGAGGGATGCTGTCAAGAAACCGTGCGGGCCGTGGTCAGTGGAAGCGCGTCACGCGCCGCGAAGTCGGCACTGATGTCCGCGGCGGTCCGGAGCAGGAGCGGCAGGTGTGACCTCAGGAGGGTGTCCATCGACGTCTCGGCAGCGTGCACGGTGACGTTGACTGCCGCGACGACCCGCCCCTCCCCGTTGCGCAGGGGGACGGCCACCGAGCGGACGCCTCTGGCGAGCTGCTCATCGGTCGCCGCCCAGCCCTTGGCCCGTACGTCGCGAAGGCTCGCCTCCAGCTCCTCGTGCGCGGGCAGGTGCCGGGGCTCCACGCCGGACCGGCTCGGCTGGGCCAGAGCCTGGTCGAGCTGGTCTCGGGACAGGTCGGCGAGGAGGACCTTGCCGAGCGACGTGGCGGGCGCGGGGAACCGGGTGCCGATGTGCACCGCGAGGGCAATGATCTTCGGAACCGACACACGCGCGACGTAGACGATGTCGGAACCGTCGAGCTGCGCGATGGAGCTCGACTCGTGCGTCTGGGTCACCAGCCGTTCCAGGTGCGGCCGGGCCACGTCCCAGAGGCCGACCGACTGGACGTACGTCAGGCCCAGCTCGAGGACGCGTGGCGTCAGGGTGTGACGCCCCTGCACCGAGCGGACGTAGCCCAAGGCCTCGAGAGTCCGCAGGATGCGTCGTGCGGTGGGCCGGGCCAGGCCGGTCGCGCTCGCGACATCGCTCAGCGACATCCCCGCCGTGCCGGGTTGGAACGCCCTGATGACGTCGAACCCGCGGGCGATCGACTCGATGAAATCCGGATCGGCGTCGCGACGCGGCATGACGACCTCCCTACGGGTTCGCGGCGGGCTGGTGGCCGGGTCCGCCGCCTGCCCGCACTGGCGACGAGGCAGCCGGACGATTGTCCGATTCGCTCGACTCTATCCCAGGGAACGGGGTCTTGACACTGCAACAGACCGGGAGGACGCTGACGTGAACGGGAGTGGACCGATCTGCGGACACTCGTCCGCGCTTGCGTGAGTGGGAAGGTAGCCATGACAGCACAAGGCCACAGCATCACCAGCAGCGACTTCGAGAAGGGCCGGCCGCTCGTCCTCCGTGGCGGCACGGTCCTCACCATGGATGCGGGCAAGACGGTTCTCCACGACGGCGACGTCCTCGTCGTGGGAACGCACGTCGAGGCCGTCGGGCAGAACCTCGACGTGCCCGAGGGGACGATCGAGATCGACGCAGCGGGCGGCATCGTGATGCCCGGCATGATCGACACCCACCGCCACATGTGGCAGACCGCGATGCGCGGCTACGGCGCCGACTGGACCCTGACGCAGTACTTCGTCTGGTACTACCTCCAGCACGGCAAGGTGTTCCGGCCGGAGGACATCCATGCCGGCAACGTCCTGTCCGCCATCGAGGCGCTCGATGCTGGAGTGACCACGAGCGTGGACTGGTCGCACGGCTTGCAGACGGTCGACCACGCAGACGCCGCCGTCGACGCGCTCGAGTCGGTACCCGGGCGGTTCGTTCTCGCCTACGGCAACATCCAGGCCGGACCCTGGGAGTGGTCGGCGGCGCCGGAGTTCCGCGAGTTCGTGTCCCGGCGCTTCAGCGGGTCCGACATGCTCGGCTTCCAGATGGCCTTCGACGTGACGGGCGACCCTGCCTTCCCCGAGAAGGCGGCCTTCGAGGTCGCCCGGGAGCTCAATGCGCCGGTCACCACGCACGCCGGAGTGTGGGGGGCGACGAACGACGACGGCATCCGGCTCATGCACGAGAACGGGTTCATGGACGACCGGACCATCTACGTCCATGCCGCGACCCTGACCGGTGACTCCTACAACCGCATCGCCGCAACGGGCGGCAACGTGTCGCTCGCGTCGGAGAGCGAGCAGACCTGCGGCCAGGGCTACCCGCCCAGCTGGGCGTTGCGATCGCACGAGATCAACGTGTCGCTGTCCATGGACACGCCGGTCTGGATGAGCGGGGACCTCTTCACCGCCATGCGTGCGACGGTCGGCTCGGACCGTGCCCGCGAACACCTCGAGGCCCACGCGAAGGGCGAGACCGTGACGCACGTGCACCTGCACGCGGATCAGGCGGTGGAGTGGGCGACCCTGGGTGGTGCCCGCGCCCTTGGCCTCGGCGATCGACTCGGTTCGATCGAGCCGGGCAAGCTCGCGGACCTCGTCCTCATCAAGAACGACGCCTCTCCGGTGATGTTCCCGCTGCTCAACCCGTTCGGTCACGTCGTGTATCAGGCGCAGCGTGGCGACGTACACACCGTCATCGTCAACGGACGGGTCGTCAAGCATGACCACGCCCTCATCGGGATCGACCTGCCTGCCGTGCGCAGCGAGGTGGAGAGCACGGTCGAGCATCTCCGGTCCGAGCTCGGCGAGGAGGCGTGGATCGCCGGGATGAATCCCGAGATCCCCGAGACGAAGGTCCTCGACAACCCGTACACCTACACCGACTACGCCTCTTCCGCGACCCACGTGACCCGGACCGAGTAGGACACCGAGTGCCATGACCGTCCGCCACGTCCCCGTCCTCGTCGTCGGCGGCAGCCTCGTCGGCCTGTCGACCTCAGTCCTCCTTGCGCACCATGGTGTGCCGCACCTGCTCGTCGAGCACCACTCCGGCACGGCGATCCATCCACGGGCTGCCTCCTTCCACCAGCGGACCATGGAGGTGTTCCGATCGGTCGGCATCCAGTCGGAGGTTGAGCAGGCTGCCGCGCTCGAGTTCGTGCAGAACGGTGCCATCGTCGCCGTCGAGAGCCTCGGTGGGCGTGAGATCGCGACATTCTTCGCGAACTTCAACGCCGGCGTCGAGGAGCTCAGCCCGACGTCCCGGCTCTTCATCACCCAGGTCGGGCTCGAGCCGGTCCTGCGTGATCGGGCCGTGGCCCTTGGCGCCGAGCACCTCTTCGGGACCGAGCTCGTGTCGCTCACGGAGCACCCAGACCACGTTGCGGCAGTCCTTCGCTCGCGCTCGGGCGGCGCCGACCTCGAGATCACGACCGACCACGTCGTGGCTGCCGACGGGGCTCACAGCAGGATCCGTGAGCAGCTGGACATTCCGCTGGCCGGGCATGGCGATGTCGCCGACTGCGTGACGATCTACTTCAGGTCTGACCTGCGTGACCTCATCGGCGACCGCAACCTCAGCGTCGTCTACGTCAACCACCCGAACCTGCTGGGCTTCTTCCGCTTTGCCATCGACGCCCAGTCGGGGTTCCTGGCCGTCTTCGCCACCTTCGACGCCGACGGCGTTCGCGACAACAACGTCGCCCACGACCTGGCGCCCGACCGGTGCATCGAGCTCGTCCGCACCGCCCTCGGGGCGGCAGACGATCGGCCCATCGAGATCGAGACCGTGCAGTACTGGACCGCCAGTGCGGCCACGGCAACGTCGTTCGGTCGGGGCCGGGTGTTCCTGGCCGGCGACTCTGCCCACGTCATGCCGCCGACAGGTGGTTTCGGGGGCAACACCGGCGTGGCCGATGCCCACAACCTGGCGTGGAAGCTCGCCATGGTGCACCGGGGCATCGCCGGCCCTGGCCTGCTCGACAGCTACGACCAGGAGCGACGCCCGATCGCTGATCTCACGGTGGAGCAGGCCTACACCCGCTACGTCCTGCGCGTCGATCCATCGCTGCCCAAGGACGATCTCCAAGATGCCCTCGACGACCCCTCGATCGAGCTCGGGGCGGTTGTCGCGTCCTCGGCCGTGGCAGGCGGCGACCTGCCAG
>NZ_DATCWX010000125.1:0-14342 GCF_036566125.1 Intrasporangium sp. | reverse complement strand
GTGTGGGCCTCGATCCGGCCGCTGCTCGAGGACGCCGCCGCGGACGAGTCCCGCTTCGACGGGGTCACCACCTTGGGCGTGGATGAGCACGTGTGGCATCACGTGAGCCCGATCAACCGCGGCCCGAAGGAGCTGACCGGGATGGTCGACCTGACCCGCCACCCGGACCCGAAGCACCCCGACAAGATGGTGGTCAAGGCGCGGCTGCTCGACCTGGTCGTGGGCCGCTCCGGGCCCGCGTACGCGGCCTGGCTGTGCGACCGCGGCGCGGCGTTCCGGGCTCGTGTCGAGGTGGCGACGCTCGACCCGTTCCGCGGGTACAAGAACGCGATCGATGACCAGTTGGCCGACGCCGTCGCTGTCCTTGACGCCTTCCACGTCGTGAAGTTGGCAGGTCACGCGCTCGACGAGGTCCGTCGTCGCGTGCAGCAGGAGATCCACGGCCACCGCGGCCGCAGGAACGACCCGCTGTATCGGATCCGGAACATCCTGCACGCCGGCGCCGAGCACCTGACCGAGCGCCAGCAGGCCCGCCTCGCGGCAGCGATCGCCGCGGACGAGCGCCACGACGAGGTGTGGGTCGCCTACCAGTGCGCCCAACAGGTCCGCGCCGCCTACCACCAGGCCGAGTGCTGACACCCGGAGTTGTGCGAGCGCGTACAGTGTTTTGGCGTGGATGGTCCTGGACGTCGTGCGATCCGAGGGGATCCCCCCAGCGTATTTATCTGCTATCGACGGAACGATCTGGATATAGCGGTGCGGATGAAGGAGCGTTTAGCTAGACTAGTTGGAGAGGGAAATGTCTTCTTCGACTTCCACTCGATCAACTTTGGTCTCGACTTCCGCAATGTGATTCATGAGGTTTTTTCCGGCATTTCAATAGTTGTACTGCTGATTGGGTCTGCGTTTCACGCAGAGCGGCTTCACCGGACTGACGATATTGTCGGGCTGGAACTCAGGGAGGCAGTGACGCGCGGCACGTTCATCATGCCCGCCCTTGTTGACGGCGCCCCGATGCCGAAGGCAGACGCGTGGCCGCCAGAACTCGCCGAGATCGCGTATATCAACGCCGCCCCGCTCCACCGAGGCAGAGAATTCGACCGCGATACCGAACGCTTCGTCCGAGACATGGCGCTCTCGTACGCTTCTCGAGTAGGCAGGACTCGAGGGCTTAATATCATCCGATTCCCAGACGGGAGCACGGGGGCTGTCTGAGTTATTCGGGAGATACCCAATTGAAGAGGAGATCCATTCCTGGGGACAGCCTGATAAAACTGGAATAGGCAAAGCTCATGATTGGGAGCGCGATCCCCAGGAATCCTTGTTTGACAAAGCCAATCGTATGGGCCTGAATCTGTCCTGGACCGGCCGTTGCTGGCGTGAGCTCAAAAGCAACTTCTTGACTTTCCCGCGGCCCTCGATAGAAACTCGTTACCTCGCCCTCACCCTCCTGCCTATCGAAATTGAACCTGTGCGCTACAATCCACGTGCCGCGACTGGTCCCGTTGCCAAAGTAGACGATTTGCCGGTTGTCTGTTCGCGGACGAATGACCATTTGGACCCCGTCCGGGCCCCTCGCAAAGACCGCCACGACACACGTTCCTGTCCGTTTAGCGACGCATCGAAAGTAGTCCACCTTAAAGGGCTCAACATATAGCGGGTCCCCAAATGGTGCCTCGTCCAAAGCTAGAGGTGCAGGCGGCGCGAGACTGTCGGACGAGGCAACAATATGTACGGAGCCAGTCGCGGTCGTGGGTAACGGCCATTTGGACTCCTTCCCGCATATCTCCGTGTAATAGTCGAGTTCCGTACCCGAGAGCAAAACTCTGGCCACTGAGGAGGGCTCGAACAAGACCGCACCTACGACCCACTTTCCCCCGTAATTGGCGGTCCACCCAGTTGGCAATGCTGCACCCTGATCATGGGCTAGCGCCCAGGCATCGAGTTGCTGCATCCACATCTGCGGGGACAGCGATAAGAACGATGACACTCCCGCTGGGGCTTCCGGAAAGACCTCCTCGGCTGGGATGTCGCGCCACGTGACCCCGTTGCCCGCAGGCCCGGGGCCGGTGCCACGGATCAGCGCGACCCAGAATCTTATACCGTCTGAAGCTTCGCTCCGCTGGAACGTGGGGAATCCATGGAAAGCGTTGTGGGCGTGCGCATACAGGTTGGCAGCTGTAAACACCTCCCGCCATCTTTCCGGGGAGGTTTCAAGAATGGATGGGTCGATTCCGAGTTCGTCCGCAGTCGGGTTTGCCAATGAAATGTCGGTATACTTAAGGAGGATCGTTCCATGTCTATAAGTGTAGGGATCTGTGCTTGCCGTCTTCACGCACGTGGGAAATGCAGCCCCTCCACCGCCATTTCTATTGCACCAATCATTCGCTGACAGAAACTGGTCATAGAAACTGAAGCTGCTACCGGCCATGGCCCCCCTAGAGTGCACTCCGATGTCGGATGTCCAATGCGCGAGGCGGTGCTGATGTGGAGAATCGTGATACCTACCAAAGTTCTTCTAACCTCAGATACATGATGGCCCCAAGCGCTGGCTGCTGTCTACAGTGCGCAAGCGACGGACTGGGAATCCGAACTGGTCGACCTCGTTGCGGGCATAGCGAACGAAAGACGGCTCCCCTCCTCTCGGCGATGACTCGCCAGGGTGGTCCCGAGTGATCGCAGGCATTGTTGTGCCCAATGGCGCCTTGTGGAGGTACGACCACCGCCAGATCGGCACCTGCGCCACACCAAGACACTGGACGCGGCTTTGGCGGGCTCATCGCACTCCAGGGTGTAGAAGGCGGGTCTGAATCCGCCTGTCTCCAAGAGCGATCTGGCGATGTAGTTGGTCAGGTTGCGGAATCGGAGGGCGGAGCCCGCGCAGATGCTCGAGTCGACCGTTGATCGCCTCGGGGGTCCGTTGGAGGTGCCGGGCCGGTCCAAGAACGCGAATACGTCGGCGGCCCACTTCTTCAACGTCCCCCGAGGGTGATCAGCTCGCTCAGTGCGGCGGGGACGCCGTTGCCGACCGACTTCATGACCGCGGCGATCAGCTCACGGCCGCGCTCCGGTCCGGGTTCGCGGTAAGCGGTGATCATCCGCTAGTAGATGCCCACGTCGCCTCGACCTCAACGTGCTCCTCCGTCACGAAGAGCGCTGCCAGTCGGCCCCTCTGCTTGTCGGTGAACAGCCCGGATCCGGTGTGCCGCGTGCGGCGGGCCGCGTAGAGCGGGTGCCCCACCGCCTGCGCGAGTAGGCTGCGGCGTGCCGCACCAGAGGCGAACTGTTTTTGCACTCAGTGCACGTGGAGATCTAGCCTAGGTGGGTGCCACCTTCCGAGCCCGCCGTTGACCGTCGTGCCCGAATCAGGGAGCGCCATCACCGGGCCATCATCGACGCCGCGGCTTCCCTGCTGGACGCCAAGGGCGCCGACGGCTTCACGGTCGAGGAGCTGGCCAAGCGGGCAGAGGTATCGCGTCGGACCGTCTTCAACCACTTCGCGTCGGTCGACGACATCGTCATTGCCGTGTGCATCGAGGTGCTCGGCGACGTGGTCGAGACGTTCGAGTCGCACCCGTCCACGTCGGCAGGCACGACCCAGGCCAGCGTCTTCGATGAGATCGCCGAGGCGTTGCGCTCGACCGACCTCGTCACTCCGATCGCCTACCTGACGCGGATCCTTCGCACCCCCGACGACGACCCGTCGCAGCGCCGGGCAGTCGTCCTCCTGCGTGCCTTCACCGAGGTGAGCGACCGACTCTCCACTGAGATGCTGCGCCGCCACCCCGAGGCCGACGAGCTCACGACGCGCCTGCTCGTCAGCTCACTCATCGGCGGCCTGGTCGTCCTCCACACCCACTGGCTCGCCGCCACCGGCGGCTCCGCGGACACGGCGTCCCGAGCGGTGTGGGACGACCTCCTCGACCACCTGATCTTGCGGACCCGAGACGGCTACGCGTCGACGGCTTCGCTTGGCGCACAGACCTCCTGATCCTCCGCTCCCCCGAAAGACTCCTCATGGCTGAATTCCTCTTCCGACTCGGTCAGACTGCATCCCGCCGCGCGCCCCGGGTGATCGCGGCCTGGTTCGCGGTCCTCCTTGCCGCGGGCCTCGCCTTCGCGGTCGGGGCGGGCACGCTGACGAGCACGGTGTCGATTCCTGGGACGCGGACCGCCCAGGTGACCGAGCGGCTCCAGCAGGTGCTCCCTCAGGCGTCGGGCGGGAACGGGTCGATCGTCTTCGAGTCCAGCGCTGGCTCGAGGCTGACGGAGGCGCAGCAGCGCGCCATCAGTGAGCGTGCCGCCGAGGCGTCGCGGCTGGCCGGCGTCGCGACCGTCGTCGACCCGTTCCAGACCGAGAAGGACCGCGCCGCGCGCCAGCAGGAGCTCGACAAGGGCCGAGCGCGGATCGAGGATGGCCGCAGGCAGCTTGCCGAAGGTCGGGCGCAGCTCGAGGAGGGGCAGGCCAAGCTCGACGCAGCCCGGAACCAGGCGCAGGCGAACGGCACCCTGGACCAGCTGGCGGCTGTGCTCGACGCGCAGCAGGCGAACATCGACGCCGGCCGTCGCGGTCTCGAGGACCAGGGCGCGCAGCTCGAGGCCGGGAGCGAGCAGATCGACCAGGGTGCCCGGTTGCTCGAGCTCTCCGAGGGGATCGGAATGGTGTCCAAGGACGGCACCACGGCGATCGTCACGGTCCTCTTCGACAAGCCGCAGATGGACGTCACCCAGGAGCAGAAGGATGCCGTCATCGCGGCTTTCGGACAGCCCATCGACGGGGTCGAGGTCTCCTACTCAGCCGAGCTTGCGAGCGGAATCCCGACGATCCTCGGCGCAGGTGAGGTCATTGGCATCGTCGTCGCCGCCGTGGTCCTCATCGTCATGCTCGGCACTCTGATCGGCGCCGGACTACCGATCCTGACGGCGCTGGTCGGGGTCGCCATCGGGGCCCTGTTCACGATGTCCCTGTCGAGCGTGATCGAGATGACCTCGGTGACCCCTGTCCTCGGGCTCATGCTCGGTCTCGCCGTCGGCATCGACTACTCGCTCTTCATCATCAACCGGCACCGCCGACAGCTGAAACAGGGCTATGCCATCGACGAGTCGATCGGCGTGGCCAACGGCACGTCGGGCAACGCCGTCGTGTTCGCCGGAGCAACCGTGCTCATCGCCCTGCTCGCGCTCAATGTCACAGGCATCCCGTTCCTCGGCCTCATGGGCACAGTCGGCGCCCTGTCCATCGCCATCGCCGTCCTCATCGCCGTCACGCTGACGCCCGCGCTCCTCGGCCTAATCGGCGAGCGGATTCTCAGCCGTCGCGAGCGCGCCCGCCTCGCTGCCGGTGGCCCAACGGCCGAGGACGCTCCGTCGGCCACCCCGACCGCCGCCGTTGCCTCGGGACCGCGTCTGCGCCCGATGTCGACGCTGCGGGCGGTCGGCAGCATCGCGCTCGGCATCGGTGCCCTCGTCGTCATCGCGCTGCCCGCCCTCCAACTGAGACTGGGGCTTCCCGATGGATCTTCTGAGGCGGTCGAATCGACGCAGTACCAAGCATTCACGACCGTCTCGGAGAAGTTCGGACCCGGACGCAACGCCCCGCTCCTCGTCGTCGCCGACATCGTCGCCGTCCCCGGGGACACGCCCGACGTGACGGTGCAGTCGGCGGTTGCCGACGTCATCGCGGCCCAGGACGATGTCGTCGCGGTGGCACCCATCGGATTGTCCGAGGGGCGCACCGTCGCCGCCTTCCAGGTCGTCCCGTCCGGTGGCCCGAACGACCCCTCGACCGAGCAGCTCGTCCACACGCTGCGCGCGCTCGAGCCGATGGGAGGCACTGTCAGTCTCGACGTCGCGGGCTTGGCGAGCGGCAACATCGACATCTCCGGCAAACTGGCCGACGCCCTGCCCGCCTATCTGGGGCTCGTCGTGGGCCTGTCGTTCATCATCCTCATGCTCGTCTTCCGCTCGATCTTCGTGCCGGTCATCGCCACGCTCGGCTTCGTGCTCTCATACTTCGCCGCAATCGGCGGGGTCGTGGCGATCTACCAATGGGGTTGGCTCTCTGGTGTCTTCGGCGTCGACAACCCGGGTCCGATCCTCAGTTTCCTGCCCACGATGCTCGCCGGCATCCTCTTCGGGCTGGCCATGGACTACATGCTCTTCCTCGGCTCGGGGATGCGTGAGGCGTATGCCCACGGTGTCCCGGCAAGGCTGGCCGTGGTCCAGGGCCTGCACGCCGGCCGAAGCGTCGTCACCGCGGCCGCCATCATCATGACCGCGGTCTTCGGTGGTTTCGTCTTCTCCCACAGCGCGATGATTCGGCCGATTGGATTCGGACTCGCCTTCGGCGTCCTCGTCGACGCGTTCGTCGTCCGCATGCTCATCGTGCCCTCCCTCATGCACCTCGCCGGAGACAAGGCCTGGTGGTTGCCCAGATGGCTCGACCGCCGGCTGCCCAACCTCGACGTGGAGGGTGCGGCGCTCGAGCGGCAGCACCCACATGTGCCAGACCGGGAGTCCGCGCCAACGCTGACGAGCTCCTAGGCCGCGGTCGAACGTCCCACCACCTCGTCGAGTACGCAGAAGATGCGGGCGCGGACTACACATTCGACGAGGAGCCGGCCCAGCGGCATACGGCATCGGGACAACTGACGGGACGAGACCCTCTCCCCAGGCGGCTCGGCCGCACGCGACAGGCAACCCCTCCCGTCAAACCTCCCACCACCTCGCCGTGCTCACGCTCCGGCCGGTAGTGCCTTCCGGCATCGTCTCGATTCGCGCACTCAGCCACCGCCGTCACCCAGGTCCACCCACAGGGCCCGATGATCGGAGATCGGTAGCGCGGGTCCACCGCTCTCCCCGATCTGAACCGAACCACGCACGAGGATGTGGTCGATCTGCTCGCGCGCCTCGTCGACCGGGTACGTCGGATGGCTGGCGGCGGGGCGCATCCCGGCCGTCTGGGTGGCCCGGTGCGGTCCCATGTTGAGGTCACCCATGAGCACCACCGGCTCGTTGCAGTCCACGGTGGCCTTGACCAGCTTGCGCAGCTGCCGGACGTTCCACCAAGCGATGAACGACAGATGGGTCCCGACGACTGTGTACTCGCCGAGGGGCGTCTCGACCGAGGCCATCACAGCCACGCGCGGCTCGTCGGTGACGAGGTAGGGACGCAACCGGCCCTTGAAGCGCATCGGCACGGGGAACGGGACGGGCTCGAGACGGATCACCCGCCAGCCCGTGACCGGGTAGCGGGACAGCAGGGCCACCCCGTAGGCGGCTGAATCCGGCTGCTCGTCACCGGTCGACGCCACCCAGGTGGCACCTGGACTGCCATGGATGGCAGCGACGAACCGGTGGTGCGGTGCCCCCATGGCGTCGGCTGCGACGGCGGTGAGGTCAGCGAACCCGGAGCGCTGCTGATTCTGGTCCACCTCCTGCAGGGCGAGGATGTCTGCGTCGAGGCGCTTCACGGCGTCAGCGAGGCCGCCGGGGTCGACGTGCTGGTCGGTGGGGACGCGCCCGTTGAGGATGTTGAAGGTCGCGACACGCATGTAGGTCCCGTTACCCCTTCTGCACACTCGATGAGAACGGGTAGAACCGATACATGGGTGAACCTGACCAGCACGACCTGCGCGAGGCGCTCAAGACGGTCGCCGTTGCCCTCAAGGCGACCGGCCGGCCGTTCGCGCTCATCGGCGGGTATGGCGTCTGGGCGCGGGGCGGGCCGGAGCCGAACCACGATGCGGATTTCCTCATCGCGAGGGAGGACGCCGAGGAGGTCGCGCACGAGCTCGCAGACCAGGGCCTGCAGGTCGTGCAGCCGCCGGAGGACTGGCTCTTCAAGGTCTACGTGGGCGACGCCCTCGTCGACGTCATCTTCCGGCCGGCCGGCTCGTATGCCACACGAAGCGTCGTCGAGCGAGCCACCCCGCTCCGGGTCCTGTCGGTCGAGATGCCCGTCATGCCGGCCACGGACCTCCTCGTCCACCGGCTCAACGCGCTGAGCGAGCACTACTGCGACTTCGGCGTCCACATCCCGGTCGCCCGGGCGCTGCGCGAGCAGGTCGACTGGGACGCCGTGCGAGAGGAGACCTCGCAGAATGCCTTCGCTGCCGCCCTGCTCTTCCTCCTCGAGCGGCTCGAGATCATCGAGCCGCCTCAGGGCGTCAGCCGCCCAGTTTGGTCAGCAGCTCGACCCACTGGATCAGGTGGCGGTCACCCAGGAAGTCACGGCGCACGCGTTCTTGGGCCCGATGGCCCATTGCCAGACGCTGCTCGGGATCGCCCAGCAGTCGGGTGACCAGCGCGCCGAAGGTCTCGAGGTCCGCAGCGTCCTTGAGCAGCAACCCCTCGTACCCGTCGGTGAGCTGGTCCTGGAGCCCGCCGACCGCGCTCGCGACGACGGGGCGGCTTTTCCACATCGCCTCTGTCAGGGTGAGGCCGAAGCCCTCCGCCAGGCTCTTCTGGACGACGATTGCGGCGTGCCGCTGGAGCGCGTTGACGATCAGTGCGTTCTCGTCGACGTCGTCCATGGGAATCGACGCGAGATGACAGCGGCTCTGCACCTCCGGCGGCAGAGCCTGCCACACGGCGCGGCACTCGGCGTAGACCTCGGCGCCCTCCGGGTCGTCCGCGACGCTGGACACGTCCGGTCCCGCGAGCACGACGTGGGCGTCCGGCACGAACGGCGCGACGTGCGCGGCGAACCCGCTCAGCACGCCGGCCATGTCCTTGAGCCGGTCCCAGCGGCTCACCTGCAGGACGAGGGGTGCGTCGATCGGTGGCGGGCCGTTGGTCAGCAGGTCGGCATGGCGGCGCAGCACCCCCTCACTTCCCGCCCGTCGCTGGAAGCCGACTACGCCGCGGGGGTCGCCGTTGTGCACGAGGCCGACGCCGAGCAGGATTCGCCGGACCTCGTGGTCGGGCAGGTCCACATTCTTCGTCGAGAACGGGTCGATGGAGGGCTGGATGATCATGACGCGCTCCGGCGGTAGCCAGGCGGGGACGTAGCTCGACCGGGAGAAGACGAAGGCGTCTGCCCCGAGGACGTGCTCGCGCAGGAAGGCCCAACCGAGATCGGTGATCTCCGTCGTCTCGTCGCGACCGATGTGGCACCGCCAGACGACGTGGGCGCCGAGCTGCTTGAGCCCGGAAGCGAGCCCCGCTGTCTGGGGGTCATGGAGGAGGACGACGTCGCCGGGATGGACGAGGTCGCGCAGCTGGGCGAGGTTGGCGCTCATGACGCGCTCGTAGTGCGCCTGGTCCTCGGCGCCGAAGCCCGTGCGGCCGATGAGGGAACCATGCAGCGCGTTGTGCAGCGCTTTGGTGATCTCGAAGAACTGCGGATCGCCGTCCAGGACCAGCCACTGCGTGTCCACGTCGGCGCCGCGGGCGTAGGCGAGCAGCACCTGGAGCATCTCGGCGACACCGCCACCCGATGCGGTCGAGTTGATGTTCCAGATGATCCGCCCGGCGAGCGCCTGGCGCGCCAGCGCCGCCGTGGACAGGAACGTTTCCGCGCGGACGGGGTCGAGCAGCCCCGCCAGCTCCTCGAGCGGCTCGGCCTGGATCTGGACGGAGTCCATGGCCCCCATCCTCACACCCCGGGCTTCACCTGCCGGGCGTTTCCCGCACACTCGTCTGGGTGGGGCGGCAGGGTCGGGACCGCGCCGTGACGCGGGAGCGAGCTCAGCGGCATACGACCATTCCGTATGCCGCTGAGCTCGCTCCCAGGCCACGATTCCTCCCAGCGCGGCGGGCTCGCGGGGATATCGTCGGACGGGATGCGACCACCGACGAGATATGCGAAGTCCGCTGGGGGCTACGTGGCCTACCAGGTCTTCGGCGAGGGTGCCCGCGACATCCTCTTCGTCACCCACTGGGGGACCAATCTCGATGCGATGTGGGACGAGCCGGCCCTCGCGCACTTCTTCCATCGCCTGAGCCGCAATGGTCGGGTGATCTGCTACGACAAGCGTGGGACGGGGGTCTCCGACCCGGTTCCCCTGGCGTCCCTGCCCACCCTCGAGTCGTGGATGGACGACGCCCGGTTGGCGCTGGACGCCGCGGGGTCACGGCAGGCAGCCGTCATCGGCGACACCGAGGGCGGTCCGATGGCGATGCTGCTCGCGGCGACCCACCCGGAGCGGGTCGAGAAGCTGGTCCTGCTGAACACGTTCGCACGGTGGCGGCGTGACGAGGACTACCCCATTGGCATGCCGGAGCCGTCGGTCGAGAAGCTCGTGCAGCTGTACCAGCGGCACTGGGGCCAGCACCCGGCGATGCTCGCCCTGACCGCCCCGGGCCTCGCCGGCGATGCCCGGGTCGAGGAGTGGTTCACGCGGTACCAGCGCCTGTCGATGCCCCCGGGAGCCGCCACCCAGATGTATCGATGGGTCACGTTGATGGACGTGCGCAGCGTGTTGCCGACGATCTCGGTGCCGACCCTGGTGCTGCACCGGAGCGACAACCGGCACTACCGGCTGCCGTTCGGACAGTACCTCGCCGAGCACATCACCGGCGCGCGGTTGGTGGAGCTGCCCGGGACCGACTGCTATCCGTTGTTCACGCCGCAGGCGGACGACGTGCTCGAGGAGATCTCCGCGTTCCTGTCGGGTGCCCCGGTGGAGGCATCGGTGGATCGAGAGCTGTCGACGGTGCTTTTCACGGACATCGTCGGCTCGACGGATCTCGCTGCCCGACTGGGCGATGCGCAGTGGCTCGACCTGCGTGCGGCTCATGACGACGTGGTGCGTCGCCACCTCGCCGCGTTCCGTGGGCGCGAGGTGAAGACCACCGGTGACGGGTTCCTGGCGACGTTCGACGGCCCCGCCCGGGCCGTCCAGTGCGCGGCCTTGATCCGCGACTCGGTGCGGTCGTTGGGGGTCGAGATCCGGGCCGGACTGCACACCGGGGAGATCGAGCTGCTCGACGGCGACATCGGCGGGATCGCGGTCCATCTGGCGGCGCGGATCATGGGCGTGGCTGGCGCCGGCGAGGTGCTCGTGTCCCGGACGCTGACCGACCTGGTGGTCGGATCCGGCATCACGTTCGAGGACCGAGGAGTCCATGAGCTCAAGGGGATTCCCGGTCCTCGACAGGTGTCTCGCGTGGTGCGGGTCCCCTAGCTGGTCAGAAGGTGATGGCGTCGCGGATGATGGGACAGGTCATGCAGTGGCCACCGCCCCGGCCGCGGCCGAGCTCCGCGCCGACGATGGTGATGACCTCGACTCCGGCCTTGTGCAGAACGGCGTTCGTGGCGGTGTTGCGGTCGTACGTGATGACGACCCCGGGCGCCAGCGCGACGAGGTTGTTGCCGCTGTCCCACTGCTGCCGCTCAGAGGCGTACACGTCTCCGCCGGTCGGCAGGGCTCGAAGCTGCTTGAGGCCCAAGGACCGTGCAACGACGTCGAGGAAGTGGGTGCCGGCCTCGTCCGTCACCTCAACCGCTCGGCCGGTGTGGCCGGGACGCAGGACGAAGGGATGGATCGAGTCGACGATCGAGGGGAAGTACGTGACGACGTCACGGTCGGCGAAGGTGAAGACCGTGTCCAGGTGCATGGCGGCGCGCAGTTTCGGCATGCCCGCGACGACGACGTGTTCGGCGGCACCGTGGTCGAACAGCGCCTTGGCGACCTGAGTGATCGCCTGGCGTGAGGTGCGCTCGCTCATCCCCATGAGCACGACGCCATTGCCGACCGGCATGACGTCGCCCCCTTCGATGGATGCCCGGCCCCAGTCCCGCTCGGGGTCACCCCACCAGATCGTGGAGCCGACGAAGTCGGGGTGGAAGGTGTAGATCGCCTTGTACAGCAGCGTCTCGTCGTGCCGGGCCGGCCAGTACAACGGGTTGAAGGTCACCCCGCCGTAGATCCAGCACGTGGTGTCTCGCGTGTAGAGGGTGTTGGGCAGCGGTGGCAACAGGTAGTCACGCTCTCCGGTGGACTCCCGGGCCAGTCCCACGTACGACGTGCGGTGCTCGCCCGGCAGGTCGTTGGTGGCCAGGCCGCCGATGAGGAACTCCGTGAGCCGCCGAGGCTTGAGCGAATCGAGATAAGCCCTGGTCGGATCGACGAGGCCGAGGCCGACCTCGTTCGGGACGATGAGTCGGTCCAGCAGCCAGTCGCGCGCGCCTGGCACCCTCATGGTTGCTGTCACCAGGTCGTGCAGCTCGACGACCTCGACGCCGCGATCGGTCATCTTGCGCACGAAGTCGGCGTGGTCGCGCTCGGCGTTCTCGACCCACAGCACGTCGTCGAAGAGCAGGTCGTCGGAGTTGGCCGGCGTGAGTCGCCGGTGGGCCAGCCCCGGACGGCAGACCAGGACCTTGCGCAGGGTTCCCACCTCCGAGTGGACGCCATAGGTGGTGGAAACGCTGGGTGGTGTGGCGCTCATGCAGGTTCCTTTCGAGGAGCACCGCCAGTCTCGCGCGTCCTGGTCGACGATGTCCTCCGTTGACGGCTCGCCGGGCAGCCGAGGCCGATACGGACGCGCAGCTCGGAGCGACGAGGCATGGATCTGACGCGCCGGGCGCGGACGTCTCATGCCGCGGATAGCGCTCGACTGGATGCCCGCGGTTGGGAAGTTGAACGATGGGGCCACTCGGGCAAGGGTGTCCTCATGACCGACCTGATCCGTTCCACCGCCACCGAGGTCGTCGGCCTGCTGCGCGCCGGCGACGTCTCCCCGATCGAGGTCCTCGTCGCCCTCGAGGAGCACGTGTTCGCGACTGACAAGGCGGTCAACGCGCTGCCCATCCGATTCTTCGACGCGGCCCGAGCGGCCGCGGGGCAGCTCGAGCGCGACCGCCCGACTCCCACCGACCGGGGCTGGCTCGCCGGCCTGCCCGTGGCGATCAAGGACTACAACGACGTCGGCGGCCAGCTGACGACGAGCGGGTCGCCGATCTTCGCGGACGCCGTGGCCGTCGAGTCGGATGCCATGGTCCGCCAGGTCGAGGTGCACGGCGGGATCCCCTACGCCAAGAGCAACGTGCCGGAGTTCGCCGGTGGTCACACGTACAACACCATCTGGGGCGCGACGCGCAACCCGTGGCACACCGGGCGTAGCGCCGGTGGGTCGTCGGGTGGGTCCGCCGCAGCCCTGGCCTCGGGCAGCGCCTGGCTCGCCACCGGAAACGACCTCGGCGGCAGCCTCCGCACCCCCGCTGGCTACAACGGGGTGGTCGGCGTGCGGCCTACCCCTGGTCTCGTGCCTCGGAAGCGGCCGCCGGTGCCGTTCGACGCCCTGTGGGTCGAAGGGCCGATGGCCCGCAACGTCGCCGATGCAGCCCTGCTGCTCGACGCGCTCGCCGGCCCCGACGCACACGACCCGCTGACCCGGGAGCGACCCGCGCGGAGCTTCGTCGAGCAGCTGGACCGGGTGCCGGAGTTCCTCAGGGTCGGCTACACGCCGGACCTCGGAGTCCTGCCAGTCGAGCGCGAGATCCGGGACGTCACCGAGCGCTCGCTGAGCCACTTCCGGGACCTCGGCGCGGACGTCACCGGTGAGGCCCCTGACTTCACCGGCGCCTACGAGACGTTCCAGACGCTGCGCGCACAGTTCCTGGCGACGGTGAGGGGAGACCTGCTCGAAACCGACCGACACCGCATCAAGGACGACATCATCTGGAACCTCGAGCTCGGCCTGACCCAGTCGCTCGCCGACGTCCAGGCCGCCGAGCGGGCCCGGGGCGAGCTGGTCCACCGGACGATGGACTTCTTCGCGGACCACGACGTCCTCGTCGTACCCTCCGCGCCGCTCAACCCCTTCCCCGTCGAGTGGACCGCGCCGTCGTCGATCGAGGGCACCCCGATGCGCACCTACGTCGACTGGATCTCGATCACCTTCATGATCACCCTGACGGCCTGCCCCGTGGTCGCCCTCCCCTGCGGCCTGTCGGGCGAAGGCATTCCCGTCGGCATCCAGCTCGTCGGGCGTCCCGGCTCGGAAGGGCTCTTGCTGGGGGTCGCGAGCGCCTTCGAGCGCGCGGTCGGCATCGCCGAACAGCTGCCCATCGCTCCGCGCGAACTCGGCTGAGCCGCAAACACATCCATTTCGTATGCCGCTGGGCTCGCTTCCGCGTGGGCGTGCCCATCCCGCGTGGCCGGCTCACCGACCTGCAACACACCCGCTTACCGTCCGCTCGACGCACCTGCAGATGGGGCGAGCAGTTGGTAAGCGGGTGTGTTGCGGCGCAGGGGGTTGGACGGGCGGGAGGGCTGGTAGGCGAGGTCGTGCGGCAGCGAGCTCAGCGGCATACGGCATCGGGTTTTGTCAGGTGACCCAGCCGTCGTCTGTGTTGACGATGACACGATCGGCGCGGTGCGAGGCAGAGGAGA
>NZ_DATCWX010000116.1:0-2149 GCF_036566125.1 Intrasporangium sp. | reverse complement strand
GCGGGACGGGGTAGCCCTCGGCGAACGGGTCGATCTCGTCGGGCGGCGCCGTCTCGACGGCCGCCCGCCGTGCATCGACCCGATCGCCCCAGACCCACGTGATGACGAGGGCGAGGACCGCGACGACGCTGATGAGGATGAGCGTTGCCCGGTTGAAGGAGAGACCGACGATGGTCACGGTGTCGTCACCGAGGAAGCCGAGCTGCGCGCCGCGGATGAAGGCGACCGCGACGATCCAGGCGAGCGTGACGGGGATGAGGAACTTCCAGCCGAATCGCATGAACTGGTCGTACCGCGTGCGGGGCAGCGTTCCGCGCAGCCACACGAAGAACCACATGAACAGCCACATCTTGACGGTGAACCACAGCAGGCCCCACCAGCCGCCCACGAACGTGCCGTCGCCAATGGCGGAGATGAGCGGCGGGGCAGCGGGGCCGCCGAGGAACATCGTCGTGGCCAGCGCAGACACGGTGAACATGTTGACGTACTCGCCGAGGTAGAACATCGCGAACGTCATGCCGGAGTACTCGGTGTGGAAGCCACCGACGATCTCGCCCTCGCCCTCGGCCAGGTCGACGGGCAGTCGGTTGGTCTCGCCGACCATCGTGATGACGTAGACGACGAAGCTGAAGAAGGCCGGGAGGATGTACCAGAGCGAGCTCTGGGCATCGACGATCTGCGACGTCGACATCGACCCGCTGTAGAGGAAGACCGCGACGAGCGCGAGACCCATGGCGATCTCGTAGGAGATGACCTGCGCCGTCGAGCGCAGGCCGCCCAGGAGCGGATAGGTCGAGCCGGAGCTCCAGCCGGCGAGGACGATCCCATAGACGCCGACCGACGCGACGGCGAGCACGAGGAGCACCGCAACCGGCACGTCGGTCAGCTGCAGCGGCGTCTCGTGGCCGAACAGCGACACAGTGCCGCCGAGCGGGATGATCGCGAACGCGACGAACGCCATCGTCGCGGTGATGAGGGCGGCGGCCCGGTAGATGACATGGTCGGCATTCGCCGGCGCGATGTCCTCCTTGAGCATCGACTTCATGCCGTCGGCAAGCGTCTGGAGCAGACCGAACGGGCCGTTGCGGTTCGGGCCGGGGCGCTGCTGCATTCGTCCGATGACGCGGCGCTCGAACCAGATGACGATCAGGGTCGAGACCAGCAGGTAGACGAAGATCAGGACGGCCTTGATCAACGAGAGCCAGAGCGGCGTGTCGCTGAAGTCCGCGGAGGGGTTCTCCGTCGCCGGCAGCGCAGTGACGAGGCCGTATGCCGCTGAGCTGAGTGTCATCCGACACCACCCTTCGTGTGGTCGGCTGGGTTGGTCGCAGCGGTGACGCCGACCCGGTGCCCGGCCTGGGAGCCCAGCCCGGACCGCACCGAGACGCCCTCGGAGTTCGTGGGGAGCCACACGACGCCGTCGACCATGCCGTCGATCACGGCTACGGGAACGGTGACGCTCCCGCGCGGACCAGTCACCGTCACGGGGCTGCCGTCGCCCACTCCGAGCCGCTCGGCGGATCCCGGCGAGAGATGCGCCGTCGCCCTCCGGGCGGTGCCGGCGAGGAACGGCTCGCCGTCCTGCATCCGGCCACGGTCGAGCAGCGTCGGCCACGTGGCCAGGACGTAATCGCCGAGCCCATCCCCGACCACGGGAGCAGGCGGGGCCTGGCCTGAGGCCGGGACACCCCTGGTGCCCGACCACGGCCCGAGCGCCTCGAACTGGTCGTGGATCTGGAGTTTCGTCCTGGTCTCCAGGAAATGGCCGAGCTCGCCGGCGAGCATGTCGAGCGCGCGGTGGTCGCTGACGTGGTTCGTCGTCAAGGCGAGCTCGAAGGGACGGATGCGCCCCTCCCAGTTGACGTAGGAGCCTTCCTTCTCGGCCTGCGCCGCGACGGGGAGCACCACGTCGGCCAGCTGTGTCACGGCAGACTCGCGCAGCTCGAGGGAGACGACGAAGGCCCGCTCGAGGGCGTTCCTCGTGTCGCTGAGGCCGAGGTCTGCCGGGTCCACCCCGCCGACGACGAGCGCGTCCAGCTCGCCGGATGCGGCCGCGGCGATGATGCCGGCGGTGTCACGGGCGGGGGTGTCGGGCAGCGTGCCGACCTCCCACACCGCGGCGACCTCGCCCCGGGCCGCTGCGTCGGTC
>NZ_DATCWX010000113.1:0-12312 GCF_036566125.1 Intrasporangium sp. | reverse complement strand
GGAGCAGTAGCGCGGCTTGCAGCACAAGCCAGCTCAGCGGCATACGGCCGCGGACGTAGTCACTCCCCCTCCGTCGCAAAACGATGTCACGATGGGGACATGAGCACCGGCAGTCTCGAACGAACCGACCTCGAGGGCCGGGACCCGCAACGCGAGCTCGAGACCACGCCGGAGGTGAGCTCGTTCACGAGCACGGTGCCGCATCGACGGGCCCCCATGCGAGGTCGGGACGGCAGGTTCATCGGCGCGCCGGGCACCCGGCCGGAGCAGCGCGGCGAGGAGGACCTGCCCGCCGACCGCTATCTCGAGCGAGAGCTGTCGTGGCTGCAGTTCAACGAGCGCGTGCTCCAGCTCGCCATCGACGCCACCGTCCCGTTGCTCGAACGGGCGCGCTTCCTCGCGATCTTCTCGAGCAACCTCGACGAGTACTTCATGGTGCGGGTCGCCGGGCTGAAGCGACGCATCGCGACGGGGCTGGCGATCCGAACTGCGGCCGGGCTCGAGCCACGCGACCTGCTCGAGCGGATCGCGCGGGTCGCCCACGAGCTGATGGCCCAGCACGCCGTGGTCTTCCAGCACGAGGTGCGCCCCGCACTCGAGGCCGAGGGCATCACCATCGTCCGCTGGGACGACCTCGACGAGCAGGAGCGGGAGCCGCTCCACTACTTCTTCGCCGATCGCGTCTTCCCCGTCCTCACGCCCCTCGCGGTCGACCCGGCCCACCCCTTCCCCTACATCTCCGGACTGTCCCTCAACCTCGCGGTCCTGCTGCAGAGCCCAAAGACCGGCAACGAACACTTCGCGCGCCTCAAGGTGCCGCCGAACCTCCCGCGCTTCATCCGCATCAACGACCCTGAGACCGAGGCGGGCGCTGTCGTCAAGCGGTTCGTGCCGCTCGAGGAGGTCATCGCCTCGCACCTCGACCAGCTCTTCCCCGGTATGGACGTCCTCGAGCACTTCTCCTTCCGCGTGACGCGCAATGAGGACGTCGAGGTCGAGGAGGACGACGCAGAGAACCTGCTCACCGCGCTCGAGAAGGAGCTGACCCGGCGCCGCTTCGGTCCGCCGATCCGGCTCGAGGTCGAGGAGGACATGGATCCCAAGGTCCTCGACATGCTGAGCCGAGAGCTGCAGATCAGCGACCGCGAGATCTATCGCCTGCCGACGCCGCTCGACCTCACCGGCCTGTGGATCCTCACGGACGTCGACCGCTCGGACCTCGAGTACCCGAAGTTCTTCCCCCGGACCCATCCCGACTTCGCCCCGACGGAGAGCGCCCAGGCGAGCGACCTGCTGGCGGCGGTGCGCACCAAGGACGTCCTCGTCCAGCACCCGTACCACTCGTTCTCGACGTCGGTGCAGGCCTTCATCGAGCAGGCCGCGGATGATCCCCACGTGCTCGCGATCAAGCAGACCCTCTATCGGACGTCGGGGGACTCCCCCATCATCGATGCCCTCATCGATGCGGCCGAGGCAGGCAAGCAGGTGCTCGCCATCGTCGAGATCAAGGCCCGGTTCGACGAGGTCAACAACATCTCGTGGGCCCGTAAGCTCGAGGAGGCGGGTGTCCACGTCGTCTACGGCGTCGTCGGCCTGAAGACGCACGCCAAGCTGTGCCTCGTCGTCCGTGAGGAGCCCGAGGGGCTGGTCCGCTACTGCCACATCGGCACCGGCAACTACAACCCCAAGACCGCGCGCACCTACGAGGACTTCGGGCTCTTCACCTGTGACCCGCAGGTCGGCGACGACCTGTCGCGCCTCTTCAACCAGTTGTCCGGCTTCGCTCCCAGGAGCCGGTTCAAGCGGCTCCTCGTCGCCCCACGGTCGGTACGCACGGGCCTCATCGAGCTCATCGAGGAGGAGGTCGCCCTCCACCGCAAGCGGGGCAAGGGGGACCCTCCCGGCCGGATCGCCTTCAAGGCCAACTCGATCGTCGACGAGGAGATCATCGACGCGCTCTATCGCGCGAGCATGGCCGGTGTGCGCGTCGACGTCTGGGTGCGCGGCATCTGCGCCCTGCGCCCCGGGGTGGAGGGGTTGTCCGAGAACATCCGCGTCCGGTCCGTTCTCGGGCGGTTCCTCGAGCACTCCCGTGTCTTCTGGTTCGACCATGGTGGGGACCCACAGGTGTACATCGGCAGCGCCGACCTCATGCACCGCAACCTCGACCGCAGGGTGGAGGCGCTCGTGCGGATCACCGACCAGGGGCACCTCAGCGAGCTCGCCGAGCTGTTCGACCTCGCCTTCGACGACCGGACGTCGCGCTGGGACCTGTGCGCGGACGGTCGCTGGGTGCGGCACCATCAGGACGACGCCGGCGCGCCGCTCACCGACCCGCAGGCCGCCCTCATCGAGCGACACGACAAGCGGCGGCGGAAGGCGCGGCGGCGGTGAGCCGCCCGCTGACCGGCGCGCTGCGCGGAATGCCGGCGACGGGGGATCTCGCGGTGTGTCCACTGCGGCATGTCGAGTCACGGTCGGCCTGAAATGGCGTCCGTCATCCCGGCCGCGGGCACGCTGCCGTGGCGTCGCCGCGACGGACGACTTGAGGTCGCGCTCGTCCACCGGCCCAAGTACGACGACTGGTCCTGGTCGAAGGGCAAGCTCGACCCGGGCGAGCCGCTCTGCGTGGCCGCAGTCCGGGAGACGCTCGAGGAGACCGGCCTGCAGGTCCGCCTCGGCATCCCCCTGCCGAGAGCGACGTACACCGTGCTGGACAGCGAGGGGGCGCCTGCGACGAAGGAGGTCCACTACTGGGCCGCACAGGTGGTGGGCGGGTCCGGAGTCCTCGAGCACGAGATCGACGAGGTCCGCTGGGTCGATGCGCGCACGGCTCACGAGCTGCTCGACTACGGCCGCGACCGTGAGCAGCTCCTCGCCGTCGTGCGAGCGGATCGCGAGGACGGCCTCGAGACGTGGCCGCTCGTCCTCGTCCGGCACTCGAAGTCACGACCCCGGAGCAGGTGGAAAGGCGACGACCGCCTGCGCCCGCTGGACGCGGTCGGACGCGAGCAGGCTGACGACGTGGCACGCATCCTGGGGGCCTACGGCGTCGAGCGGGTCGTCTCGTCGTCATCCGTGCGCTGTGTTCAGACGGTCGAGCCGTATGCCGCTCGGCTGGGCACCAGGATCAGGGCCAAGGACTCACTGTCCGAGGAGGGCTTCGCTGCGGATCCGGGACCGGCGGTGACGCACCTGCACAAGCTGCTGGATCGGGCGCGGCCCGTCGTGGTCTGCACGCATGGTCCGGTCCTGCCCACCCTGCTCGAGGTGCTGCGGAGCCGACTTCATCCGGACTCGACCTGCAGCGTCTCCGCCGAGGAGGAGCTCAGCTCCGCCGGCGGGTCATCGATGCGCAAGGGAGAGGTTCTCGTCGCCTATCTGACGAGCTCCGGCGACGCCGCCCGGGTGGTCGCGGTCGAACGCATCGACACCTGATCAAATCCACCATCTTGCCCCTGCGTCGGGAACGGCGCAGCGCGGGCCAGATGGGCGCACGGAATCGTCGACAGCCGTTCACCTGCGGTTCACCGGGAGGGGGCAATCTGTCATTCAAGGCTCCTAAGTTCGGCACTGGTTCGACAGCCCGGGCGTGACGCCGGACCGGTCGACCGACGTACTGAAGAGCCACCCCATCGAGAGGGATCATTCCGTGTCTGTTTCGCGTGTCAGCGCCTTCGGCGCCCTCGCCCTCACCGGCGTTCTCGCGCTCTCGGCCTGTGCGACCGAGAACCCCGCACCGTCCGACGGCAACACCGCTGCCGGCGACCCCACCAACGCCGCCGCCGTGGCCGACTGCTTCACCGGGGACCTGAAGGCTGAGGGGTCGTCCGCGCAGAAGAACGCCATCGACGAGGCCATCTCCGCCTACCAGACCGCGTGCACCGACGCCACGATCGACTACCAGCCGACCGGCTCGGGCGCGGGCATCAAGCAGTTCATTGCCAAGCAGGTCGATTTCGCCGGCTCCGACTCGGCCCTCAAGACCGAGGAGAAGGACGGCATCATCGAGGCGCAGGAGGCCAAGAACTCCTGCGGCTCCGACGCCTGGAACCTGCCCATGGTGACCGGCCCGATCGCCATCGCCTACAACGTCAAGGGCGTCGACAAGCTCGTCCTCAACGCGGACGTCGCGTCCAAGATCTTCGACGGCAAGATCACGACGTGGAACGACCCGGCCATCGCCGCGCTCAACAAGGACGCCACCCTGCCGGCCACCCCGATCAAGGTCTACTTCCGCTCCGACGAGTCGGGCACGACCGAGAACTTCACCAAGTACCTCAAGGCCGCCGCACCGTCGGCGTGGAGCTACGAGACGAGCAAGAAGTGGCCGGGCAAGGGCGAGGGCAAGGAGAAGTCGGCGGGTGTCGCCACGGCCACCAAGGGCCAGGACGGCGCCATCACGTACGTCGAGTGGAGCTACGCCCAGCAGAACCAGCTGTCGATGGCCTCCATCGACACCGGCTCCGGACCTGTCGAGCTGACCGCCGACTCGGCCGGCAAGACGGTCGCCACCGCCGAGCAGACCGGCACCGGCAACGACCTGGCTCTCAAGATCGACTACGCCACCAAGGAGGCGGGTGCCTACCCGATCGTCCTCGTGACGTACGAGATCGTCTGCTCCGCGTACCCGGACGCCGAGACGGGCAAGAAGGTCAAGTCCTTCCTGAAGACCTTCGCCTCGGAAGAGGTCCAGGGTGGCCTCACCGCACAGGGCTACGCGCCGCTCCCTGCGGAGGTTGCCAGCAAGGTCGAGACAGCGATTGACGCCATCTCCTGATCGTGACGCAGTGGGGCGGGTGCCGGGCTCTACCGGCCCCGCCCCATCCGCCATGTGCACGCCCGTAACCACTTCTCAGTCCAACCCCGAGCGGAAAGGCCTGACGTGCCCACAGTGACCGGCGTCTCTGCCACAGACGAACTGCCCGGCCCGGATGGCAAGAAGCCCCTGACCGGTGACAGGGCATCCACGGGACGACGTGGTGACCGACTCTTCGGCGGTGCGGCGACCCTCTCGGGTGTCGTCGTCATCGCAACGGTCTCGCTCATCGGGATCTTCCTTGTCGTGCAGGCCATTCCGGCCCTGACGAACAACTCGGCGAACTTCTTCACCAGCCGGGTCTGGGAGCCGGGTGGGGAGCAGCCCGCCTTCGGCATCCTGGAGTTCCTCTGGACGACCGTCATGGCGTCGCTCATCGCGATGCTGCTGGCGGTGCCCGTGGGCGTCGGTGTGGCGCTCTTCCTCACGCAGTACGCGCCGCTGTGGATGCGCAACCCCGCCGCAGCCCTGATCGACCTGCTCGCCGCCGTCCCATCGATCGTCTACGGACTCTGGGGCCTGTTGACCTTCCGGAGCTTCGTCAAGCCGCTCGAGGAGTTCCTCCAGGACAGGCTCGGCTGGTTCCCCCTCTTCGCCCCGACCGGCATCTCCGGCGGCACGATCTTCTTCATCGGCATCGTCCTCGCGATCATGGTCCTGCCGATCATCACTGCGCTGTCCCGCGAGGTCTTCGACCAGACCCCCACCGCCCACAAGGAGGGCGCGCTGGCCCTCGGTGCGACGCACTGGGAGATGATCCGGACCGCGGTGCTGCCCTTCGGTCGGCCCGGCGTCATCTCCGCCTCGATGCTGGCCCTGGGTCGAGCCCTCGGCGAGACGATCGCGGTCACCTTCCTCGTCTCCGCCCTGGCTCCCGGAAACCCGTGGACCTGGTCGCTGTTCAACGGCGGCGAGACCTTCGCGTCGAAGATCGCCAACAATGCGGCCGAGTTCAGCAACCCGAACAAGACCGGCGCCTACATCGCGGCCGGGCTCGTCCTCTTCGTCCTGACGTTCGTCGTCAACAGCGTCGCCCGCATCGTCATCGAGCGCAGGAAGGCCTTCACCGAATGAGCCTCACGACGACGAAGGACCAGATGCCGGACAACGGCGCCACCAATGGTCTGGAGACCCCCGGCGGTCCCGCGGCCGACGACGCCGTGCACCAGATGGACAACCCGCACCGGGCCCGCTCGATCAAGGACGTCCTCGCCCGGGTCATCATGTGGGGCGCCTTCTTCGTGGCGGTGGTCCCGCTCGTCTGGATCCTGTGGACGGTGATCAGCCGGGGCCTCCACATGGTCACCACCAGCGCCTGGTGGACGACCAACCAGCGCAACATCAACTCCGACGACTTCGGCGGCGGCGCGCGTCACGCGATCGAGGGGACGCTGCTCCAGGCGGGCATGACCGCGCTGATCTCGATCCCGATCGGCGTGCTCACGGCCGTCTACCTGGTCGAGTACGGCCGGGGGCGGCTCGCGAGGGCGATCAGCTTCATGGTCGACATCCTCTCCGGCGTCCCGTCCATCGTCGCCGCCCTGTTCATCTACGCGGTCTGGGTCACGACGTTCGGCATCGACCGCAACGGATTCGCGGTCTCGCTCTCGCTCGTCCTGCTGATGATCCCCACCGTCGTCAGATCGACGGAGGAGATGCTCAAGCTCGTCCCCAACGAGCTGCGCGAGGCGTCCTACGCCCTCGGGGTCCCGAAATGGGTCACCATCGTTCGCATCGTCCTTCGGACCGCCTTCTCGGGCATCGTCACCGGGATCCTGCTCGGGCTCGCGCGAGTCATGGGCGAGACGGCACCACTGCTCATCCTCGGGCCCTACACCAAGAACTTCCAGCGCAACCTGTTCGAGGGCAACATGGCAACCCTGCCCACGATGATCAACCAGGACCGGAGCGACTTCGCGCTCGCTACCGCCGCCGAGCGGATGTGGGGCGCCGCACTGACCCTGATCATCCTCGTCCTCCTCCTCAACCTCATCGGCCGAGTCATCGCCCACTACGGCTCCGTCAAGAAGTAAGAGAAAGCGAAGCACTTCGATGGCAAAGCGAATTGACGTCAGCGACCTGGACGTCTACTACGGGGACTTCAAAGCCGTGGAGGGCGTGACGCTGACCGTCGAGCCCCGGTCGGTCACCGCCTTCATCGGCCCTTCCGGCTGCGGCAAGTCGACCTTTCTGCGCACCCTCAACCGGATGCATGAAGTCATCCCCGGTGGTCGGGTCGAGGGGAAGGTCCTCCTCGACGACCAGAACCTCTACGCTCCGTCGATGGACCCGGTCCGGGTGCGTCGCACGATCGGCATGGTGTTCCAGCGACCCAACCCCTTCCCGACGATGTCGGTCTACGACAACGTCGCTGCGGGACTGCGGCTCAACGGCGTCCGGAGCAAGAGCACTCTGGACGGCATCGTTGAGGAGTCCCTCAAGGGCGCCAACCTCTGGAACGAGGTCAAGGACCGCCTGGCCAAGCCGGGCGCCGGACTGTCCGGCGGCCAGCAGCAGCGCCTCTGCATCGCCCGGGCCATCGCGGTGCAGCCGCAGGTGCTGCTCATGGACGAGCCCTGTTCGGCCCTGGACCCGATCTCGACGCTCGCGATCGAGGACCTCATCAACGATCTGAAGACCGAGTACACGATCGTCATCGTGACGCACAACATGCAGCAGGCTGCCCGCGTCTCCGACCGGACCGCCTTCTTCAACCTCAAGGCCACCGGGGAGCCCGGCCGTCTCGTGGAGATCGACGACACGACGAAGATCTTCAACAACCCGTCGCAACAGCAGACCGAGGACTACATCTCCGGCCGATTCGGCTGACGCACCATCGATCTGAAGGTCGGCGGGGCGGGCGCTGTCAGGGGGTGCCCGCCACCTTCATCAAGACTCCACTCGACGCAGAGGTCACCCGGGTGCGGGGGCAAGCTCAGCGGCATACGGCCAAACCATGCATCCCAAACGGCGCGGATCAGCGGACCAGCCCCGTGACGTACCAGGTGAGTGCCGCGACGAGGCCAGCGCCGGGGAAGGTGAGGACCCACGCGCCGACGATGTTGCCGGCGACGCCCCAGCGCACGGCGGACAGCCGCTTCGTGGCGCCGACGCCCATGATGGCCGACGTGATGGTGTGCGTCGTCGAGATGGGCGCTCCGAACGCCATGCCGGCGACATAGAGGATCGACGCAGCCGTCGTCTCCGCGGCGAAGCCCTGCGGCGGGTCGAGGTGGATGATCCGCCGACCCAGGGTCCGCATGATCCGCCAGCCACCGGCGTACGTACCGAGCGAGATGACGATGGCAGACAGGACGAGCACCCAGATCGGGATGGTGTCGCCGCTGTGGTATCCCGAGATGTTGAGGGCGAGGACGACCACCCCGGCGGTCTTGGCGGCGTCCTGCAGACCATGCCCGAAGGCCATGGCAGCGGCGGAGGCAGTCTGGGCGTGCCGGAAACCGCGCTGCACGCGGCCCGGCTGCGCCCTGCGGAACAACCAGAGGATGGCCGCCATGACCAGGAAACCGAGGGTGAGTCCGACGAGCGGGGAGACGATCATCGGGATGACGACCTTGGTGAAGATGATGTCCCACTTGACGGCCACCCCGGCTGCGAGGGCCGCACCGCCGAGCCCCCCGATGAGGGCGTGCGACGAGGACGATGGGAGCCCGAACCACCAGGTGAGCATGTTCCAGCCGATGGCCCCGACCAGTGCCGCCGCGACCAGCCAGAGGCCGTCGATCCCGGACGGCTGCTCGATGATGCCCGACCCGATGGTCTGGGCCACCTTCGTGCCGAAGAAGGCCCCGACGAGGTTCGCCACGGCGGCCATGCCGAGCGCCACACGCGGCGTCAGCGCACGCGTAGAGACCGATGTGGCGATGGCGTTGGCTGCGTCGTGGAAGCCGTTGGTGTAGTTGAAGCCCATCGCCAATGCGACGACGACTGCGACGGGGAGGACGTCCAACACGGCGTCAGGACTCCTTGACGGCGATGCCCTCGACCGTGTGCGCGACGTTCTCGAAGGAGTCGGCCGCGTCCTCGAAACCGTCGATGATGCCCTTCATCTTGATGATGTGCACGGCGTCGACGTTCGCGCCGTTGAACAGCTCGACGAGCATCTTGCGGTGCAGCTTGTCGGCCTGGTTCTCCAGGCGGTTGATCTCGATCCAGTAGCCCGAGAGGTCTTTGAGCGAGCGAAGGTTGGGCATCGCCTCGGCGGTGACCTCAGCCATCCGGGACAGGATCTCGATCTGCTCCGTCATGCCCTTGGGCAGGTCGCCGATCCGGTAGAGGGCGATGAGGTCCGCCGTCTCCTCGATGTGGTCCATGCAGTCGTCGAGCTGGACCGCGAGGGCATGGATGTCCTCGCGGTCGAAGGGGGTGATGAACGAGCTGTTGACCTTCTTGATCACAGCGTGTGTGGCTTCGTCAGCCTCGCTCTCGAGCGCACCGAGCCGCTCGGCGACGCCGGCCCGACCCGCGGGGTCCATCTCGAGGAGCTTGGTCAGCTCCCTCGTTGCTTCGACGAGAAGTCCCGCGGAGGTGGCGAACAGCGAGTAGAAGCTCGTGTCCTGGGGAGTCAGGCGAAAGCCCACGTTGGGTACTCCGGTCGCTTGGCAGTCGGTCGGGACGATGCTACGGCCACGAGGACACCGGCGTGCAAACTGGCGTTCGTCCCCACGACACCATCCCGTCATGTGTGGGCAGCGGATCCCTCCGACGGCCTCAGTTCTCGGCGTCGCGTCCGTCGGGAGCCTCGCCGGAGTCCCCGGTGTCGATGCCGAGCAGCGCATCGACCTCGTCCGGCGTGAAGTGACGCGTGCTCGTGGACGCAGCGACGACCAGATCACTGACGAGCTCGATCTCGTCGGCGAGGTCGCCATCGACCAGATCGTTCGTACGGTCGTCACTCATGGGCCAAGGGTAGATCCCCGCAGGCCGGCGTGGAGGGGAAGGGGGCCCTAAGAGCCGCGATTGCCCCCGCGACATCCCGAAGGGGCATCATGGGGCCATGGCCCCTGACTCCAGGAGCACACCTGAGGACGCCAGTGCCCCGACGTGGACCTCCGTCGAGCGGGGGGCGTTCATGTTCGGGCGGTGCGACCGCTGCGGCTTCCAGAGCCCGGCCCGACGCGCCATTCACTCCCTCGAGTCCGACATGCGCGCGCACGAGGTCCTCTGTCAGGCGGAGGAAGCGGTCGGAGGAGCCACGGAATCGCGTCCTCCTGAGCCGTCCACGGTGAGGGGATGAACCGGACGAGTGTTGCGTCGGGCCGGGAGCGCCTCTCGGCACGAGGCCGCTCGCAGCGGCTGAATTTGGGACCCGGGGCTACCGCGACCCGACGCCCGTCAAGGATAGGCGCCGCTTGCCACATCACCAAGCCCAACGCGGTGCGGGCCAAGCCCACGACAAACTGGACGTATGCCGCTGAGTCAGCTCAGCGGCATACGAACCCTTGGTCGTTGGCTCAGTCCAAGGCCTCGGCCCGCCACAGGCGGGCGGAGGCGGCGAGGTCATCAGCCATGCCAAGGAGGTTGGCCGCGTGCTCTGCCGCCTCACTGCCGGAGGAGACGTCCGCCCGGCCCGCGGACACGACGCGGCAGAAGGCCGACGCACGCTCCAGCGCCACGGCAAGGTCGCCGCTGAAGACGCCGCGGAGGATCTCGTCGATGAGTCGCTCCATCTCGTGCGGCCCCGGCGGCTCCGCGGCGCCGGCGACGGCGTGGTCGGGCGTCGTGAAGCGGATCCCCGCGGCGTACTCACGGCTCGCATCGTGCGGGGAGCGGCGCACCCACTCCCGGAGGACGTAGAGGCGCCACAGCGTCCCGGGCAGGCTCCGCGCCGGTCGTTGCGACCACAGTTCCGCCACCGTCGACAGACCGATGTCGTCGACGAGCGCGACGAGGCGCTCGGTCACGGCAGGATCCGAAGCCGCGCGCCCGGCATGAACGAGCGCCGCCGCCGTCTCGTGGGCGACGTGGATCTGCTCCGTCGGGTCGTACGCTCCCCCGTGCGCCTCGAGCGCCGAGGGGCTGAAGAAGGCGGGCCGTCTCGGGCCGCGGCGCTCGCTCTCGCTCATCCCGGCAGGCTAACCCCGCGCGGTCCCACGTGTGCGGTTCGGGGCTCGCTGCGGGACGTCGTAGACTCCCACCGTGGCCCGGGCGGCGCTTGACCGACCGGGCGCGGGCCTCTAGCTCAGTGGGTAGAGCATCGGACTTTTAATCCGCCGGTCGTCGGTTCGAGCCCGACGGGGCCCACCAGACGTTTATGCAGGTCAGGGGCTTTTTCCAGGCCCGAAGGAGGCCTCGGAGCCTCCAGATTGACGCCGAGATGATGTGCCACAAATGTGCCACACGAGTCTGGCGAGGGCGTCGCGGGATGGATGGTGTGCGTCGCTGACCAGCGCAAACGTCGGCCACGCCGTCATCTCGACGCCCGCGACCAGCGGATTCAACTCCGTGACATCAGCGGCCACCATCAGCGCCGAGCGTCGCTACGAACGCCCTGACTCGCACACCGTGAGCGGGCGTCAAGGAGTGGTTGACGAAGACCGTGGCGTCAACGTAAGGTTGACGGCGTGAAGGGTGTGCGCTCGGCCCTGAAACACGGGATCGACGCCGCTGACATCGAGCACGCATGGACCAACGCCATCCGGCTCGTCGAGTACGAATACGCCGGCGAGGATCGTCTGCTCGTGATCGGCCCGGACCAGCACGGCCGGATGCTGGAACTGGTCGCTGTTCCTGCCGGTCAGCCGACCCGCATCATCCACGCCGACCGACTCCGACCCAAGTTCTTCGACTACCTGAGATGAGGTCAACGACATGGCAAACCTGAAGACCAACCACGACCGCACCGGCCTGGACCAGCTCGACCCCTCCACTCACCCGGCGCGGGACGCCGCGTCCTTCCGCCGCATCCTCGCGGCCCGGCGCAGTCTCGCGGACGCCGAGCAGGAACTGCGCGACGCCGTCCGCGCAGCCCGTCAAGCAGGCGACTCCTGGACGGTCATCGGCGCCGCGCTGGACATCACGCGCCAAGCAGCACAGCAGAGGTTCGGCGACCACTGACGCCCGCAGTTCGAGCTCCAGATCGCTGACCGCGCGAATCCCCGAGGTCGCCGCGTCACTGGCGGCGATGTAACGCAGGTCCGAGACGCGCGACTCGGAGCATGAGCGGGCTCGATGAGCGATGATCGACGGCAGGCGAAAGAAGGGAAACGGGTATGGCCAGGCTCGTGTTCGGGATGAACCAGTCCTTGGATGGCTACGTCGACCACATGGCGTTCGCGCCGGGCCCGGCGCTGTTCCGCCACTTCATCGAGCAGACCGAGGCGCAGACGGCTTGTGTCTACGGCCGCCAGATGTATGAGGTCATGCGCTACTGGGACGACGATGATCCTGGCTGGGACCCGGAGGAGCAGGCCTACGCAGCCGCATGGCGCAACCTGCCGAAGTGGGTCGTGTCCCGCTCGTTGGCGTCGGTC
>NZ_DATCWX010000090.1:0-17346 GCF_036566125.1 Intrasporangium sp. | reverse complement strand
CGAGTGGGCGCCCGCCGAGGAGGGCTGGACCTCCGGCCTGTCCGAGCTCGTCAACGACACCTCGGCCGCAGGGTTCGACCACCGGATCGACATGGTCTTCGCCCACACGCCGGACGGCAAGCCGCTCGACGTGGACCACGGCTACATCACCGGTGACCAGCTCACCGACCGCGACCCCGCGACGGGCCTCTGGCCGTCCGACCACGCGGGTGTGGTGCTCCGCCTCCGCGGGTGGTGAGCCAGCCACCACCACAACGCAGCCGTATGCCGCTGAGCCAGCTCAGCGGCATACGGCCTCGTTTCGTCGTGGCTGGGGACGGCGCGGCAGGATGGGCACATGTCGACGCGGAGTGAGCACCAGCGGCTCGTCGAGCACGCCGTCGGCGAGTACCGCGAGCGTCACCCCCAGCTCGTCGAGGCGACCGGACGCTACGTCGAGATGGTCCAGGCGCTGCTCGACGACGCCGGCATCAACTACCTCAGCGTCTCCGGTCGCACCAAGTCCGTCGAGTCGTTCAAGGGCAAGGCCGAGCGGCTGGTCGACGGGGTTCCGATGCACCCCAACCCGATCGAGGACATCACCGATGTGATCGGCGTGCGCGTGATCACCTACGTCCAGGCCGACGTGACGGCCGTCGCCGACCTGCTCGCGCAGGAGCTCGCGGTCCTCGACGACCGCGACCTCGGGCTCGAGACGGCTCGCGCAGGGCGGTGGGGCTATGCGAGCCGGCACCTGCTCGTCGCGGTCGACGCGAGTCGGGTCGTGCCGCACACCTATGAGCCGCTCCGACGGCTCAATGCATCGGTCCAGATCCGCACCGTCCTCCAGCACGCGTGGGCAGAGTTCGAGCACGACATCCGGTACAAGGGCACGGTGCCCGACGAGCACGCCTTCGACCTCGACCGGCGGTTCACCCTCGCGGCCGGACTGCTGGAGCTCGCCGACCGGGAGTTCTCGGCGATCCGCGCGCGGCTGCAGGTCGCGATCCCCGACGAGCCCGAGCCCGAGGAGGCCCCCGCACATCCGCAGGTCGGGTCGCAGGACCTCGCCAAGTACCTCGCGGGCACGTACTCCGACGCGGGGTGGTCGCGCACCGACCACTACACCTGGATCTCCGGGCTGCTGCAGGAGCTCGGCATCACGACGGTCGAGGCGCTCGACGAGGTGCTGGCCTCGGTCGACAGCGCCGAGGTCACGGCCCGGATGGGCTACAAGTACCCGCCCGGTGCCGTGCGTCGTCTCGATGACGCGTTGCTCGCGGCCTTCGGGGAGCGTTACGTCGACCTCGCGGGCAACGCGCACCGGCGGGCGGCGCTCGAGAGCCGCCTGACGAAGCTGCGGGGCTGACCGACTTCGACATCTCACTGGCGATGGGTGACCCACGTCGGGGCGGCGACGCAGGGCGAGATCTCGTGCGCTGAGTCCACCCGCGACCGCTTGAAAAAGGTGCGTCGCCGATGTCGATTCTGCGAGGAGGACTTCGTCAGGATGGTGTGACGAGAGCCGTCACGCGTCAATGACAAGTCACCGACAAGGAGCCGACCATGGCCGACACGTACGTCTACCTCATCCACGAGCCCGACTGGGACTCCGACTACGCCGCGAGCCCCGAGGCGCAGAACGACCCCGAGTTCGGCGCGAGCATGGCCGCGCACGGAGCCTTCGCGGAGGCCGTGGTGGCGCTCGGTGCACGGCTCGTCGGCGGTCACGCGCTGACGAACACGAAGTACGGCGGCACCGTCGTCCCCGGCGCCGCGGACCGCAAGGTCGACGACGCCGTCTACACAGACGGGCCGTTCACCGACACGTCCGAGGTCATCACCGGCTTCTACGTCGTCGAGACCGACGACGAGGTGCTCGCCCGCAAGCTCGCGGCCCTCGTCCCCACGGGCGGCCACATCGAGTGGCGCAAGGTCATTCCGCTCGGCTGAGCCTCGATGCCGGTCGGGCGCTGTCCCCCACTGGAGACACAATGTCGCCATGCCGGCGACCGATGGTGATCTCGAGCTCGAGTTCCAGGACGCGTGGCCGCGGATCGTGCGGACGCTTGCGTCCGTCACGGGCAGCCTCGACGAGGCGGAGGAGTATGCCGCTGAGTCCGTCGCGCGCGCCGCTGACCACGTGCGCCGGTCGGGTGAACCGATCGCCTCCTTGGCGGCGTGGTGCACCTCGGTGGCCAAGCGTGCGTGGATCGACGACCACCGTCGGCGCCGGGTCGAGGGACGACTCGCGCCTGAGCTCGTCCGGCCGGAGGCCGACCCGACCGCGGACACCAGCGCCATGGACCACGATGACCCGATCAGCCGCTCGCTGGACCCTCGGGGCGACGCTCTCGACGACCGGCTCGCACTGCTCTTCGTCGCATGCGACCCGGTCGTCAGCGCGTCGTCGCAGATGGTGCTGGCGCTGCGCGTCGTGTGCGGGTTGTCGATCCCTCAGATCGCCGCTCACCTCGGTCTGCAGGAGCCGGCTGCGGCGGCGCGGCTCACCCGGGCGAAGCGCGCCCTCGCCGAGGCCCGCGGTGCCTTCCGCGTGCCGGACGAGGACGAGCGCCTGGAGCGACTTCCCGTCGTCCTCGCCTGTGTGGCAGGGATGTTCACCCTGGCTCACCGGACGGTGCTCGATCCGGTCGATGCCCTCGCCGACACCGGAGCCCAAGCGCTGTCGATCGCGGACGCCATCGTCGCGGCCTACCCGGCGGACACGGAGGCCCGCGGGCTCCGAGCCGTGATCCGCCTCGGCCTGGCCCGACGGCCCGGTCGCATCGACGCGACCGGTACGGCGCTCGCGTTGGACGAGGTCGACCGCGGTCGTTGGGACCGACAGCTGCTCGCACTCGGCCTCGACGACGCAACCTTCGCCGCCACCACCGGCGAGGGCCGGTTCGCCATCGAGGCCGCCATCTCGGGCCTCCATTCGGTGGCCGCTACCTTCCAGGAGACGGACTGGACCCGGATCGTCGACCTCTACGGTGCGCTGGAGCGTGTGTGGCCCTCACCATCCGTGCGCGTCGCCAGACTCGCCGCGACCGCACACGGGATCATCGCGAATGGCGAGTTCGGCGCTGCGGCAGGCGAGCTCAGCCACGTCGAGGAGGAGCTGATCCGGCTGGAAGCGAGCTCAGCGGCATACGCCTCGCGCGACGCAAGCCTGGCCCTCGCTGACCTGGCCTGGCGCACGGGACGCCGGGAGGAGGCTGCAGGCCGCTACCGCGACCTCGCGGACATCATGACCGCGGAGCCGCTCCGACGCTTCTGCCTGCGCCGTGTCGGAACTGTCCGAAACGACCTTCACCGGCCAGACTCGCAGGATGACGTGGGAGGATCTGCGGCTCGCGATCGGTGAGTTCATGACGTCGGCCGGTTTCGCGGGGCTCACTGCTCTCGCGGCCGCGACGATCGCCTACAAGGGCATCGTGGAGCGTGGCCGGATCGACAAGAGTCTCGCGACCGAGGCCGACGATCGGGCGCGGTGGTGGGAGGCACTGATGTGGGTGTGGGCCAACCGGGAGGACCTTCCGTCGCCGGTGAAACTGAAGGTGTTGAGGACGCTCAACAGCCTGTCGCGCAACACGACACAGTCTGCGATGCTGGAGGCAGCCATGGACGCCATCGTCAAGGTGAAGCGGAAGGGAGGCAGCCGTGGCTGAGGCAACGAACCAGTCGTACCCGCATGACGAGCCGTCGCGCCTCCTGCTCACGGCCACCATCAAGGCACTGCACGACTGGCGCCGCAAGCGTCAGGTGCCCGAGTCGGTGACAACCGAGGAACTGGCTGATGCCGGCGAAATGGCCAGATTCATGCTCACGCACGGAGACGCCTCCGACCAGGAGGCCGGGATGGAGTTCGTGCTCCCCGACTCCCATGACCAGGACGACGGCGTGGAGCTCGAGGAGCTCGAAGCGTTGCGGGCTGAGATCCGGGCGCGACGGGAGACCCTCCCGGCTGGGCCGCTCTGACGTCAGGGTCCGGCCGGCCCGCGAGCTCCGGACACCGTCGCCATGAAGGCAGCGCCGGTCGCGAGGTGCATCGCGGCCAGCAGCGCGCCGCTTGAGGTCTCGTGGGCGGTGGTCAGCGGACCGAGCGTGGACAGGACAATCACCGCCACGGCTGTGACGAGGACGGCGCGAACGAGGGCGTCCGACCGCCGAGCCGCCCACGTGACCAAGCCGAGTCCAAGCGCGAAGCCGCTGGCCGTGCCAAGGATGACTTCCAGCAGGCCGACCCGCATGTCACCGACCGGCGACCCGACGAGGAAGGAGACGTCTGCAGCCCGACCGGCGATCCAGATACCGGTGTTGATGACGAGCGCGATCGCCGCGCCGACGGCTACCCGTGATCGGTTCGGTGCCCAGACCTTGACGCGCGGGCTGGTCGTCGATGTCGTGCTCATGTCAAACCTCCAGGAGGGATCTCGAAACGGTGTCGTGGGGTCTGACGACCTGGCGCCGCAAGATGTCAGGTGGGGGCTGCCGGCCTGACATCCCGGGCGGCTGTCTCGTCAGACTGAGGACGACAGTTGCCTGGAGGAAGCGGCCACGGATGAGTACCCCGCACGAGCGACGCAAGCTGACCAACCTGGCCTACCGGCTGCTCGGCTCCCTCGCCGACGCCGAGGACGTCGTGCAGGAGACCTACCTCCGGTGGTACGCGATGTCTGACGACCAGCGGAACGCCATTGAGTCCACGGGCGCCTGGCTGACGAAGGTCGCCAGTCGCATCTGTCTGGACCTGCTCCGCTCGGCCCGGCATCGACGCGAGCGCTATGTCGGCGAGTGGATCCCCGAGCCGGTGCCAGACCGCAACGAGTGGGTCGGCGCCGCAGCACCGGCCGCGCAGGCAGACCCTGCCGACCGCGTCACCCTCGACGAGTCGGTCAGCATGGCCTTTCTCGTCGTCCTCGACTCGATGACTCCGGCCGAGCGCGTTGCCTTCATCCTCCACGACGTCTTCCGGTACCCGTTCGCCGAGGTCGCCGAGATCGTGGGGCGCACCCCGGCTGCCTGCCGTCAGCTCGCCTCGTCGGCGCGTGCGCGGATCGAGGCGGTGCCGGTTCCCGTCGCGGCCGCCAGCGGACAGGCAGCGGTCATCCGGGAGTTCAAGCGGGCCTGGGAGGCCAAGGACATCGGCGCCCTCATCGCCCTGCTGGACCCGGAGGTCACCGCGGTCGCGGACGGTGGCGGGCTGGTGAGTGCGGTGTTGCATCCGATGGAGGGCATCGACGAGGTGGTCCGGGCCATCCTGTCGATCGCCGAGACGGCGCCGGATCACACGTTCCTGGAGCGCTCGGTCAACGGATCGCCCGGCCTGGTCATGCAGCACGCAGGCACCACAGTGACGGTCATGGCGTTCGCCGTCGAGTCCGGTCGAATCACGCGCATCTGGGCGGTCCGGAACCCCGAGAAGCTCCGATCGTGGACGCTGGCCTGAGTCGGCTCACTCGCCGGTCTGGCCGTCGATGGCCTCGCGGAGGAGGTCCGCGTGGCCGTTGTGCCGCGCGTACTCCTCGATCATGTGGAGCAGCACGTAGCGAAGGGTGAAGTGCTCTCCGTCCCGGTTCGTCCGCGCGGAAGTGTAGTCGAGGCCTCCCTCCCGGAGGGCCAGCGCGGTGCTGCGTCGCGATGCCTCGATGGCCTCGTCCAGTATCCGACGCAGCGTGTCAGGGTCGTCGTGGACCGCCGAGTTGAACTCCCAGTCCGGGTCGGCGTCCCAGTCGACCGACGCCCACGGCTCGATCGGGTCGCCACCGACGAGGCGGTAGGCGAACCACGAGTGCTCGACAAGGGCCAGGTGCTTGAGCAGCGCGGCAAGGGTGAGGCTGGAGGCTGCGGTTGTCTGTGCGAGCTGCCGCCGGTCGAGGCCGTCGGCCTTGAGGCGGAGGGTGTCACGGTGGAAGTCCAGGAAGGCCAGCAGGGTGGTCGCCTCGTCTGCCGCGAGCGGCGGGTCGGCTCGTTCGATCGTCATGGCTGGGACGGTAACGACCAGACAGGTGCTCAGCGACTGGATAATCCGCTGCAGTTCTGGCCGCACCCGCGCACACTGGGTGGGTGCCGACCTCCAGCCAATGGATCGCGTTCCTCGTCGCCTCGATCCTGTTCATCCAGGTGCCCGGTCCCAGCCTGCTCTTCACCATCGGTCGCGCCTTGACGGTCGGGCGCCGGGAAGCCCTGCTCTCCGTCGTCGGGAATGGGCTCGGCATCACGACCCAGGTGATGCTCGTTTCGCTGGGACTCGGGGCCGTGGTGTCGGCCAGCGCGACTGCGTACTCGGTCATCAAGGTGGCGGGCGCCGCCTACGTCGTCTGGCTCGGGATCCAGGCGATCCGTGACCGGGCCCGGGCACGTGAGGCACTGGAGGCGCAGGTGTCGGCCAAGCGGGGACACGCCCTGCGCATCGGTTTCATCGTCGGCGTGACGAACCCGAAGACAATCCTGTTCTTCGTCGCCTTCCTGCCGCAGTTCACCAACGCCGCGGCCGGTCACGTGGGAGTGCAGATGGCCGTGCTCGGCGTCATCTTCGGCGCGATGGCGATCTGCTCCGACAGCATCTGGGCCCTGGTCGCCAGCAAGGCCCGTGACTGGATGGCGAAGAAGCCGCAGCGCCTTGACCGGCTCGGCGTCGCCGGCGGCTCGATGATGGTCGGGCTCGGCGTCACGATGCTGGCCCGCGAGTAGCACCCTCGGCCACCAGGCACTCTCGAGCAGCGGCATCCGCCGTCGTGTTGCCCCGAGCACCTCCGACAACCCACCCGTGGCGCACGTGTCGACGCGATCTGCCCGGATCGGGCGCAGACAACTCACCCGTGGCGCTTTTGTCGGAGGACGCTGCCGGCGCGGACTGCACACTCCAGGTGCGTGGGCCGTCCTCAGACTCCAGGGTGCTGGTCTGGCAGGGGGCCGAAGGTGAAGCCGTGGCTGGCCGACTCGCGGGACTCGCGGGCCAGCGGGTCCTCGCCGAACCCGTCCGCCAGCGCCGCGGCGACGTCGAGGAAGGCACGACGCGTCTTGCGGTGCAGCCCGGAGAGCGTCGTGCGCCCGCCTCCCTCCAGCGTCTTGTCCCACGGGACGGAAACCACCTGCCGACAACGGGCCTCGAAGTGCTTGCGGGCGAACTGGACGATCGGGTCGCTCTCGCGCTCGATCCCGTTGATCACCACCACGGCGGACGCGACGAGGTCTGCGTGGCCGTGCTCCTCGAGCCAGTCGAGCGTCTGTGCGCCGACCTTGGCGCCGTCCAAGGCCGGGCGCACGACGAGGACGAGCTGGTCGGCCTCGGTGATCAGGCCCTGGTTAGCGCTGTCGAGGATGCCGGTGCCGGTGTCGAGCAGGATGAGGTTGTAGAAGTGGTCGAGCAGCGCGACGACCTGCCGGTAGGCATCGCGGTCGAGGGCCTGGGCGATCCGCGCGTCGTCGTCCGAGGCGAGGACCTCGAGGCGGGACTCGACGCACTGGGACGTGTAGCCCCGCATCTGGGCGAAGGACCGGATCCGGCCCGAGTCCGCCAGCAGATCCGTGATGGTGCGCTGGCAGTCGCCCGCGATCCGGTGGGCCAGGTTGCCGGCGTCCGGGTTGGCGTCGACGGCCACGACCCGGTCCCCGCGCGCCGACGCGAAGGTGGCACCGACGCCGACCGTCACGGTCGTCTTGCCCACGCCGCCCTTGCGGCTCATCACGACGATTCGCCGAGTGCCGTCGAACGGCGTCCGGACCCGGTTCATCAACTGGTTGCGGCGCATCTCGCCGAGACCCGGGGGCGGTCGCAGTCGACCACCCGTCAGCTCGAAGAGCACGTGCCGCCAGCCAGTGCGTGCGGCCTGTCCACGCCGGCCCAGGACCGCAGACTCGCTGAAGTCGGACGCCGTGGCGTGCGGCCCGGGCACCGGCTCGAGCAGGTCATCCAGCGTCGCCTCGCCGGAAGCCCCGCCCGTCTGCTCATTGGCCTGACCGCTCGCCTGCTCGGCCTGGGTGGGATCGTTGTGCACGGTCTGAGGTTCCATCATTGGCCCTTCATGAGTGACCAGCTGCGCCCGGCCCGGCGCTTCAGTGCCAATTCAACCGTGCCGGTATGCAACTGGGCACCCGGGGCGCGAATTTTCCCTGCACGGCATGTCGCGGCCCTCCAAGAAACGCACGGCAAAGTTCGTTGGAATCACTCGAATCCTTTGGTTGACTCGAACCATGTCCACCCGCGTGACAGTCGATCCGCTTCAAGGATCAGTCTCGACAGCGGCTCGGGACTTCGCAGCGCTGCCGCCGGACCGGCCCGTCCGACTGGCGAAGCGGACCTCCAACCTGTTCCGGCACAGCAGCGCCCGCAATGGCACCCGGCAAGGGCTCGACCTCTCGGCCTTCCGTGGGGTCTTCGACATCGACGCGGAGGCACGGACCGCTCGCGTCGGCGGCCTGACGACCTATGAAGAACTCGTGGACGCCCTGCTGCCAAGCGGATTCGTCCCGCTCGTCGTGCCGCAGCTGCGCACGATCACCATCGGCGGCGCCGTGACGGGCCTCGGCATCGAGGCCTCGTCCTTCCGCAACGGACTGCCGCACGAGTCGGTCCGGGAGATGCGCATCCTGACCGGTGGCACGGATGGCCGAGGAGAAGTGGTCACCGCCACCGCGCACAACGAGCACGCAGAGCTCTTCCGCACCTTCCCCAACTCCTACGGCTCGCTCGGCTACGCCCTCGACCTCGTCATCGAGCTCGAGCCGGCCTCCCCCTACGTCGCGCTCCGGCACATCCGCTTCGACAGCGTCGACGCACTGGCCGACGCCATCGGCGTCGTCATGCGGACGATGGCCTGGGACGGGCACCGAGTGGACTTCGTCGACGGCGTCGTCTTCGGGCCACGGGAGTCCTACCTGACCCTGGCCCACTGGACCGATCAGGTACCGGGCCAGCCGACCCCGAGCGACTACACGGGCCAGCAGGTCTACTACCGCTCGATCCAGGAACGCCGCAGCGACGTGCTCACCGCACACGACTACCTGTGGCGCTGGGACACCGACTGGTTCTGGTGCTCACGAGCCTTCGGTGCCCAGCACCCGGTCATCCGGCGCCTCTGGCCCAGGGACAAGCTCCGCAGCGACGTGTACTGGAGGATCGTCGCCTTCGAGCAGCGCCACGGCGTCATGGCCGCCATCGACGCCAGGCGCGGCCGGCCCCCCCGCGAGCGGGTCATCCAGGACGTGGAGATCCCCCTCGACCGCACCCCCGAGTTCCTCAGCTGGTTCCTCGACACCATCCCCATCGAGCCGGTCTGGGTCTGTCCGATCCAGCTGCGAAGGAAACCCGCGAGCGGAAGCGAGCCCAGCGGCATACGGCCGACTGACGAGGAGCCAACCGACCAGCAAAGGCCACCGTGGCCGCTCTACCCCATGCGTCCTGACGTCCCCTATGTCAACGTCGGCTTCTGGTCGTCGGTCGAGATCGAGCCCGGCACGCAGCACGGTGACGTCAACCGGGCGATCGAGGCGAAGGTGACCGAGCTCGGCGGACACAAGTCCCTCTACTCGGACGCCTACTACGACGAGGCGACCTTCGCCCGGCTCTACGGCGGCGAGGCGATCGCGGCCGCGAAGCGGCACTACGACCCGCAAGGGCGATTCCCAACCCTCTATGAGAAGGCGGTGCAAGCGCGATGACGATCTCGGTGGGCCAGGCATTCGAGCGCCTCCTCGGTGACGATGCGCGGGTGCGCGTCGTCGCGTGGGACGGCTCGACCAGCGGCGCGGCGGATAGCGCGGCGGACTGCGTCACGGTCCGGCTGCGCTCCCCGCAAGCGCTCAACTACCTCCTCACGGCGCCCGGCGAGCTCGGCATGGTGCGCGCTTACCTCCAGGACGAGCTGACCATCGACGGGATGGACGAGGGCGACCCCTACGAGGTGCTCAAAAACCTCCGAGCGGCGACTCTCTCGCCGCGCCTCCCCTCGCTGCGCGACGTGCCGGAGCTCGTCCAGATGGTGCGGTCCTCGGGTGTCCATCTGCCCGAGCTGCCTCCCCAGGAGACGCCGGGCCAGCTGCGGCGGCTCGCCCACGGGCTGCGGCACGGGAAGCGTCGGGACGCGGACGCGATCCACCATCACTACGACGTCGGGAACGAGTTCTACGAGCACGTGCTCGGCCCGTCGATGACCTACACGTGCGCCGTTTTCGAGACCCCGGAGACGACGCTCGAGGACGCGCAGTTCGCCAAGTACGACCTCGTCGCCCGCAAGCTCGACCTCCAGCCAGGGATGCGGCTGCTCGACGTCGGCTGTGGCTGGGGCGGCATGGTCCGGCACGCGGTCACGCACTACGGCGTGACGGCGCTCGGGGTGACCCTCTCGAGTGAGCAGGCGGCGTGGGCCTCCGAGGCGATCCGGCGGGACGGGCTGGAGGGGCGCGCGGAGGTGCGGCACGCCGACTACCGTGACGTCACCGAGCGGGGCTTCGACGCCGTCAGCTCGATCGGCCTGACGGAGCACATCGGCGTGCGGAACTACCCCGCCTACTTCCGGTTCCTCCGCTCGCGCCTCCGCGATGAGGGGCGGCTGCTCAACCACTGCATCACCCGGCCGGACAACCAGCACCCGGGCCTCCCGACGCGCGGCTTCATCAACCGCTATGTCTTCCCCGACGGCGAGCTGACCGGCTCCGGCGACATCGTGCGGGTCATGGAGAACGAGGGGCTCGAGGTGAAGCACCACGAGAACCTCCGCGAGCACTACGCCCTGACGCTCGCTGGCTGGAACGCGAATCTCGCCAAGAACTGGGATGACTGCGTGGCCCTCGCCGGTCTCGGGCGGGCGCGGGTCTGGGGGCTCTACATGGCCGGGTCGCGCCTCGGTTTCGAGGACAACGGGATCCAGCTGCACCAGGTGCTGGCGACGCGGACCAGCGAAGCCGGGGCGGCCGGGTATCCATTGCGGCCGCAGTTCACCTGAGGAGATCAGGCCGTATGCCGCTGGGCTCGCTCCCAGCGACCGCGCCGGGTTGCGCTTGTGGCCGGGGTGCCCGGGGGTGCCGGCCAGGGGTCAGTCAGACCCTCCGAGGTCCACGCTGTAGGCCTCGTAGACGAGGTCACCGCCGGCCTGCCGGTGCCTGACGAGGCACCCGAGCAGCGCGGTCAGCTCTTCGCGGAAGGCCGGCATGTCCGCCAGCTGCCCGCCGTGCTCGAGAACCGCGAGATACCCGTGGATCTGCTCGCGGTACTCGCGGTGCTCGTGGAGCAGTCGGTTGATCGCTCCGCCCAGTCGTGGAGCACTCCGCTTGGCACGGTCGTAGATCCCGCCCGGGCTCTCCGTGAGGTCGATGTGGTCGTCGAAGTCGTGGGCCAGCTCGGCGAGCGCCGCACGCACCCGTTCGCGCCAGGCGCCGCCTCGGGCGATGGGCGACTCGAGCGCGAAATCGACCGCGGCGACGGACTCGCGCAGCTCGGCCCGGTGCGCCCGGATCCGTGCGATGTGCTCGGCGAACCCTCGGGTGGTCGTCGCCGCTTCGGGCGGGGCCGACTCAGCAGGGGCTGACGCGGCGGGGAGCATCGTGGTGTCTGCGCTGGCATCCATGGTGGCCTCCTCCGGGTGCCTTCAATGGTCACCCGGCAGTGGCCCGCCGTCCACCCCTGGGAGCGACTTCTCTGGCTCGGGCCCGCTGAATCAGGCCAGTGAGAGGAAGAGCTTCTCCATCTCGTCGACGTCCATCTCCTCGCCGTCGGGATTGGTGAGGCACTCCTTGAGCCCCGTCGCGATGACCGCGAAACCGGCCCGGTCGACGGCTTTCGAGACAGCGGCGAGCTGCGTGACGATCTCGCGGCAGTCCCGTTCGTCCTCGATCATCTTGACGATGCCACCGAGCTGCCCGCGTGCCCGGTTGAGCCGCCGGATCACCGACTGCATCTCTGTAGAGTCGAGCTCCACGGTTTCCTCCTGTGCGTTCACGAGCATTCGTTGATCAAGAATACCCCACCGGGTATGAGTGGCCTCAGGTCGGTCGTGGCGCGTACATGATGACGGCAACCCCGACGAGGCACACCGCCGCCCCGATGACGTCCCAGCGGTCGGGCCGGAAGCCATCGAGCGCCATCCCCCACACCAGCGATCCCGCGACGAAGACCCCGCCGTACGCCGCGAGGATCCGGCCGAAGTTCGCGTCGGGTTGGAGCGTCGCCACGAAGCCGTAGAGCCCGAGGGCAACCACCCCGGCACCGATCCACAGCCAGCCGCGATGGCCACGGACCCCCTGCCAGACGAGCCAGGCACCACCGATCTCGGCGAGCGCGGCGAGGATGAAGAGCAGGATCGAGCGCGCGGTCGTCACGCGGCCAGCCTCCCAGATCCCGCGGGCGCTCAGTCCCGGGCGGCGAGGACGCAGAACTCGTTGCCATCCGGGTCGGCCATGACGACCCAGCTGACCTCGCCCTGCCCGATGTCGATCCGCTTCGCGCCCAAGGAGCTGAGGCGTTCGACCTCGGCCTGCTGATGACTGCCTGGGGCAGGAGTGACGTCGAAGTGCTGCCGGCTCTTCGATGGTCTGGGCATCAGGGGCGGGCCACTCCACGTGATCTTGGAACCCCCATGCGGGGACTGGATCGCGGTCTCCTCATCCTGGTCCCACACCAGTGGCCAGCCGAGCGCCTGACTCCAGAAGTACCCGACGTCACGAGTCCCGTCGCAGTTGACCGCTCCGAGGAAGCCGCAGCCAGCGAGGAAGTTGTTGCCTGCCTCGATGACGCAGAACTCGTTGCCCTCCGGGTCGGCGAGCACCACGTGATCCGCATCCGGGCCCTGCCCGATATCCAGGTGGCTCGCGCCCAGGCCGAGCGCCCGCGCAACCGTCGCGTCCTGTTCCTCGGGAGACGCGCTGGTCAGGTCGAAGTGGATCCGGTTCTGGAGTGACTTCGCCTCACGGGTGGGAGCGAAGCGGAGCCGGAACCCGGTCCCGTCCCTGGGCGCGAGCGCGACGGCGCCCTCGGGGTCCAGGCGGTCCTCGGTCGGCTCCCAGCCGACGACTCCTGCCCAGAACCGGCCGACGAGCTGGGGGTCGATGGCGTCGAAGCAGACGGCGTGGAGGTCAAGTGCCATGGCCCCAGTCTGGCCCAGCCCGCCCGCGGTACGGCGCTTGCGACCGGGGCAGTTCCCGGAGAGGGTGGTCGGCATGGACGTGACGGACCTGGCATTCGAGGGGCACGCGGGAACTGTGGTCGGGCGGAGGTGGAGCGGCGCTGATGAGCCGGAGTACGTCGTCGTGCTCATCCACGGCTACGGCGAGCACTGTGGCCGGTACGGGCACGTCGCGGCGCGGCTCGTCGAGGACGGCGCCGTCGTCTACGCGATCGACCATGTCGGGCACGGTGGCAGCGCCGGCGAGCCTGTCCTCATCACCAGCTTCCAGGAGGTGGAGGAGGACGTCCACATGCTCGAGGCGCACGCCCGCGAGGAGCACCCGACCCTGCCGGTCGTGCTCATCGGCCACTCGATGGGCGGCCTCATCGGTGCGCGCTACGCACAGCGCTGGGGCGATGGCCTGGCCGCGATCGTCCTGTCCGCGCCTGTCCTCGGGCGCTGGCGTGCGGCCGAGGAGCTGCTTGCGGCCGACGAGATCCCGGACGCGCCGATCGATCCGACGACGCTGAGCCGTGACCCCTCGGTCGGCGAAGCCTACGTCGCGGACCCGCTCGTCTGGCACGGTCCCTTCAAGCGACCGACGCTCGAGGCGATCCAGGAGACCTTGGGGGTGATCCGCTTCGCCGGCGCCGTGGATGACCCCATCCTGTGGCTGCACGGCGAGGATGACCAGCTCGTGCCCATGGCCGACACGAAATGGGGCTGGGAGTCGCTGGCCGGAAGGCGAGCGTCCTCGAAGTCGTACCCGGGCGCGCGGCACGAGATCCTCAACGAGACGAACCAGGATGAGGTGCTGGACGACGTCATCGCCTTCATCCGCGCGAACCTCCCAACGCGGGGCGCCAAGTGAGCAGCGTCGCGACTCTCAGGTCCGCCTGAGCATCACGACGGTGTCGAGGGCCTCGCGAGGACCGTCCTCCGTCTCGACGGGGCGGACGCGGATGTCCGCGTGCTCGACCGCGACCGGCAGCCCGTCGACCGCGTCTACGACCTCGTCGGGGTCGTAGAGCACCTCGCGCGCGCTCGGGCCGCCCCACCCCTCGGTGAGGTTGCGCGCGGAGTGCCCGATGACGAGGACGTGGCCACCCGGCCGCACCGCCTGGACGCCGTTCCGAAGGGCCACCTTCCACTCGGCCGCCGGGAGCTGGAGGTAGGAGAACAACGCGAGGTCGTATGCCGCTGGGCCGCCTGGCGTTGCCACGGTGGCGTCCGCGACGAGTGGGGTCAGGCGGGCCGCCTCCGCGCCCAGCACTTCCGCCGCCCGGGCGCGCATCCGCTCGACGGCGACACTCGAGTAGTCCGTCGCGGTGACCGTCCAGCCCTGCTGGGTCAGCCAGATCGCGTTGCGTCCCTCGCCGGCGGCGATGTCGACGGCGGTGCCTGGTGTCAGCGGCGAGATGAGTTCCGCCACAAAGCGGTTGGGCTCGGCCGACCAGATGAGGTCGGCCGCGGCGTAGCGCTCGTCCCAGTCCTTGGCGTCCATCTGTCGTCTCCTCCGTCGGGATGGTCGGCGGCTCCGCCACGTCCATTGTGCGACCGGCCGTCGAGCTCCGGTGAGCCGCGTCTGTTGGATCACGATTCGCCTCTCGCCGAGCAGTAGCCGCCTAGCGTGGAAGGTGGAGGAAGAAGGGGTTTGAACCATGAAGACACTCATCGTCCACGAGTCCCTGTTCGGCAACACCAAGGCCGTTGCCGACGCCATCAAGCGCGGGCTGGTGCGCGGCACGGAGTCCGACGAGGTGGGCACCATGCGTTCCGACGAAGCACCCGGCGTGATTCCGGAGGACGTCAGCCTGCTCATCGTCGGCGGGCCCACGCATGCCTTCAGCATGACGCGGGAGTCAACGCGGAAGGACGCCGAGACCAAGGGAGCGAACGAGCACGTACGGCTCGGCATTCGCGAGTGGATCGACGCCGTCGTGCCGCGGCCGGAGCTGCCGGTCATCACGTTCGACACCCGGGTGAAGGTCAAGCTGCTACCGGGCTCGGCAGCGAAGTCGGCGGCGAAGGCCCTGCATGCCCGTGGGTTCCGGCGCGCCGAGCAGGGCGAGACCTTCTGGGTCGAGGACACGGACGGACCGCTCAAGGACGGCGAGCTGGCGCGCGCCGAGGAGTGGGGCTACGAGCTGGGCAGCCGCGCGGACCTGCACCCCGGCGCTGCCGCTCGTTGAGCTTCAGCCCGGCAGGGCGGCGAGCCAGCGGTCGACGACTGCGACGAACCGGTCCGGCACCTCGAGCTGCGGCGTGTGCCCGACACCGGCCAGCCACTCGGTCTGCCATTCGGGCCTTGCCGCAGCGACGCGACGCGCCGCCTCGATGGGGACGAGCCGGTCCTGCTCGCCGTGGATGAGCAGGACCGGAGCCGAGATGCGATGGATGAGCGCGGAGTACGTGCGGCCATGGCGTAGCACGGCGAGCAGCGACCTGGCCGCCCTGAGGAACTCGGCCTCGGACTGTGCCAAGGTGTCCCGGTAGGTCAGGAGCGAGACGCCCGCCTCCATGACCTCGGCGTCGGCGCGCGAGAAGTCGGCGAAGCAGAGCTGGACCATGCCCCTGACCCTCTGGTCGGTCGAGTAGCGCCGACGAAGGCGGACGAGGAACTGCTCGCCCAGGCCCGGTGTCGCATAGAGCCCGAACTGGAGCGCGACCATCCGGTCAAGGTTCTTCACTCCGGCCGGAATCGAGGGGTCGACGAGGACGAGCGCGGCCACGAGGTCCGGCTCCGTGGCCGCGAGCAGCAGCGACACCATGCCGCCCATGGAGTTGCCGACGAGGACACTCCGTCCACCGAGCTCCTCGCGGATGAACCGCCCGAGCAGTGCGGCGTTGGCGCGAACGCCCGTGTCGCGGCCGGCTCCCGGTGTCAACCCGAAGCCGGCGAGGTCGATGGCGACGACGCGGCGCTTCTCGGCGAGCGCCGGCGCCACCTGGACCCAGTTGAGGTGCGACCCACCGAGGCCGTGGACGAGAACAACGGGCGCCTGGTCATCCCCAGAGCCCGTTGTCTGGCCTCCGAAGTCGACCCAGTGCACAGGGCCGTCCAGGTCACTGATCCGGCTGCGTCCACCCCATCGCTCGGCGAGGGCGACCGGAGCCGACTCCGGCAGAGCGGTCATACGGGCCAATCTAACCCGTCGAGCCGAGTGACCGACGGCAGTTCGCTACGACCCGAGGACGACGGCACCACCGGAGGTCTGGACATCGACGGTCGGTGGGCGCTGGTCGAGGTTGATCACCACTCCGCCGGACGCCTTGCCCGTGAGCGCGGAGCTCACCGACATCGTGGCCACCACACCCCCGCTGAGGTCGACGCGCGCCGTCGCGAGCTTCAGCCCGCCGATCTGGAGGACTGCGCCGCCGCTCGCCTCCACCGCCAGGTCCTTGGCCTCTCCGGACAAGTCAAGGTGGGCGCCACCAGACAGTTTGAGCGCCAAGGACTGCGCCCTGAAGCCGTCGCCCGATGCGCTGGCGCCCCCATGGAGTTCGATCGTGGTGAGCTCGGACGTCGTGACCTTGACCGAGATTCCATGCACCGTCGTGTAGCCCTGCGTCGTGGCGATGGTCAAGCGACCGCCGTCGACCGTGGTAGTGGTCAGCGGCAGGATGTTGGGCTGCGCAGTCACAACGATGCTGGTCGCCGACCCGGGGACGATGTCGACACCGATGCCCCCACCGACGTCGAGTTCGGTGAAGGCCGACACCTCTCGTGTCTCCGAGGTCGGATCGCCCGAGCCGACCACCACGTTCCCCGGCAGGTCTCCGGAGCAGGCGGCCACCAACGCCACCATCCCCGCCATGAGCAGCACCCACCCACGGCCAACCCACCCACGGCCCACCCACCCAATCGAGTGAACAGCATTCGGGGCCCTCGGGACGGGGTGGGACGGTCCTTGGCCGCTCGAGGGTGTGACGTCCATGGCTCGACCTTGTCCTCCTGCCCCGCGCCCCGGACAGGGCACAAGGTCCCGAAGTGACGGACCCCCGCGTTGCCGCAGGGGCGCACTACTGTGAGGGACCCCATGGAGTCGCAGAAGCCGGATCCAGCGAGGCCGGTGGCCCGATCATTCACGTGGTCACCGTTCCAGTCGGCGCGGACCGGGCCTTCGCGAGCGCACTCGCCCTGTAATGGGATCCGCGCCTCACCGCTGACGCCGAGACCTCCCGCAACGTGCGGTTGGGCCTACCGTCGGCACCGATGTGGAGTTCGTCCACCAAGGCGGGCTGCGGTATCGGATCGGGA
>NZ_DATCWX010000066.1:0-8467 GCF_036566125.1 Intrasporangium sp. | reverse complement strand
GGGGCAGCCGGCCCCGCGGCACCGCGACGATCGAAACCGTTCGTCGGCACTGGCGTCTGGACGCTGCCGCGCCGGTCGAGGAGCCGGCCCGTTCCGACTCCGGCGACACCACCGACAGCGATGACACCGACCACACGGAGGTCTGGGAGACGAGCCTCTTCAGCTCCTCGGGCGAGACGGTGGCGGTCAGCCCGGCCGAGGCGGCCGCGTCCGCCGAGGCGGACACAGCCGGCCCCGATGAGACCTACGCGTGGGTCGCGGGCGACTCGGACACGGTCAAGGCGATTCGACGCATCCTCGTCGGGGAGGTCGGCATGGCACGCCACCACGTCGCGTTCATGGGGTACTGGAAGGTCGGCACCGCCCATCTGTAGCGGGGCTGGGAGCCAGCCCAGCGGCATACGGCAGAATGGCTGGCGCCGCCCGACCCGAAGACGAGAGAAGGTCCATGGAGATCTGGCCCGGACAGGCCTACCCGCTCGGGGCGACCTATGACGGGACGGGCGTGAACTTCGCCGTGTTCTCCGAGGTGGCCGACCGGATCGAGCTCTGCCTCGTCGACGGTGAGGGGGACGACCTCTCCGAGACGCGCATCGACCTGCCCGAGGTCGACGGTTTCGTCTGGCACGGGTACGTCCCATACCTGCAGCCCGGACAGCGCTACGGCTTCCGGGTCCACGGCCCCTACGACCCGGCCCGTGGTCACCGGTGCAACCCGACCAAGCTGCTCCTCGACCCCTACGCCAAGGCGATCGAGGGACAGGCCGACAACGACCAGGCGCTCTTCTCCTACACCTTCGGCGACCCCGACGCGGCGTCCACGAGGCGGATCAACACCGACGACAGCCTCCGGCACACGATGCTCTCGGTCGTCACCAACCCGTTCTTCGACTGGTCCAACGACCGACCGCCGCGGCACGAGTACCACGACACCGTGATCTACGAGGCCCACGTGAAGGGCCTGACCAGGCTGCACCCCGACATCCCCGAGGGGATCCGCGGCACCTACGCCGGCGTCGCCCACCCCGCCACCATCGCGCATCTCAAGGGACTCGGGGTGACCGCGATCGAGCTCATGCCCGTCCACCAGTTCGTCCAGGACTCGCACCTGCTCGACCGGGGCCTGTCGAACTACTGGGGCTACAACACGATCGGCTTCCTCGCGCCGCACAACGGCTACGCGGCCGGCGGGCAGCGTGGTCAGCAGGTGCTCGAGTTCAAGGGGATGGTCAAGGCGCTCCACGAGGCCGACATCGAGGTGATCCTCGACGTCGTCTACAACCACACCGCCGAGGGCAACCACCTCGGGCCGACGCTCGCCTTCCGCGGCCTCGACAACAACAGCTACTACCGCCTCGTCAGCGACGACCTCGCCCACTACTACGACACGACGGGGACGGGCAACTCCCTCCTCATGCGCCACCCGCATGTGCTGCAGCTCATCATGGACTCGCTGCGCTACTGGGTGACCGAGATGCACGTCGACGGCTTCCGCTTCGACCTCGCCGCGACGCTCGCGCGCCAGTTCCACGAGGTCGACAAGTTGTCCGCGTTCTTCGACCTCATCCAGCAGGACCCCGTCGTCAGCCAGGTCAAGCTCATCGCGGAGCCGTGGGACGTCGGCGAGGGCGGCTACCAGGTCGGCGGCTTCCCGCCGCTGTGGACGGAGTGGAACGGCAAGTACCGGGACACGGTCCGCGACTACTGGCGTGGTGCGGGAGGCGCCCTTGCCGCGTTCGCGTCACGGTTCACCGGGTCGAGCGACCTCTACGAGCACACCGGCCGCAAACCGATCGCGTCGGTCAACTTCGTCACCTGTCATGACGGCTTCACGCTGCGCGACCTCGTCTCCTACAACGAGAAGCACAACGAGGCCAACGGGGAGGGCGGCGTCGACGGAGAGAGCCACAACCGATCCTGGAACTGCGGCGTCGAGGGGCCGACGACGGATCCGGAGGTCGTGGAGCTGCGGGCGCGGCAGCAGCGGAACTTCCTCGCCACGCTCCTCCTCTCGCAGGGCGTGCCGATGATCAGCCATGGCGACGAGCTGGGCCGCACCCAGCTCGGCAACAACAACGGCTACTGCCAGGACAACGAGATCACGTGGGTCGACTGGGACCTGCTGGAGGACGAGCAGCGGCTGCTGGCCTTCACCCAGTCGATCATCCGGCTGCGGAGGGAGAACCCGGTCTTCCGGCGTCGCCGGTTCTTCGCCGGCAGTCCCGACCACGGCGGCGAGAGCGACCTCGGCGACATCGCCTGGTTCACGCCGAGCGGCGATCACATGGACGAGCCGGCCTGGCACGATGCCATGGCGAAGTCGATCATGGTGTTCCTCAACGGCTCGGCGATCCCCGAGCCCGACAAGCGGGGCGAGCGGACGCTCGGCGACTCGTTCCTCGTCATGTTCAACGCGCACGACCAGCCGATCACGTTCACCCTGCCCGACGAGGAGTACGGGCGCCTGTGGATCCCCGAGGTGGACACGGCCGCCCGCGAGATCGATGCCGAGGAGTTCGAGCCCGGCTGGCAGATCCAGGTGGACGCCCGGAGCGTCGTCGTCCTGCGCAGCCCGCAGGGGGCCGACGCGTGAGCGCGGGCCGCCGCATCCTCTCGACCTACCGGCTCCAGCTCGGTCCGGAGCTTACCTTCGACGATGCGGCGGCGCAGGCGGGGCACCTGGCTCGCCTCGGCGTGTCCCACCTCTACCTGTCCCCGATCCTCCAGGCCACGGCCGGGTCGACGCACGGCTACGACGTCGTCGACCACTCGCGGCTCGACGAGGGCCTGGGCGGGGAGGCCGGCTTCCGCCGTCTCGCGAGCGCCGCCCACGAGGCGGGACTCGGCCTCGTCGTCGACGTCGTGCCCAACCACATGACGACCCCCGTGCCGGTGTCGCTGAGCGAGCCGCTGTGGTCCGTGCTCCGCGAGGGTCGGGCATCGCCCTACGCGCACTGGTTCGACATCGACTGGGACGCCCTCGAGGGGAAGGTGCTCTGGCCCGTGCTCGGGTCGTCCCTGGCGGAGACGCTCGCAGCGGGTGAGCTCACCCTCGACCGGGTGGGGGGTGAGGACGTGGTGCGTTATTTCGACCACGTCCTTCCGCTGTCGCCGGGGTCAGACGCAGCCCGTATGCCGCTGGGCTCGCTCCTCGCGCACCAGCACTACCGCTTGGCCTCCTGGCGAGACGCCGCCACGGAGCTGAACTACCGACGCTTCTTCGACGTGACCTCCCTCATCGGGGTACGCGTGGAGGACCCGTCGGTCTTTGAGGCGACGCACCGGATTTTGGTCGACGCCGTGCTATCCGGCGACGTCGATGGCCTGCGTATCGACCACCCCGATGGACTCGCCGACCCGCGCGGCTATCTGGACCAGCTGGCGGCAGCGACGGGTGGTGGCTGGACCGTGGTCGAGAAGATCCTCGAGGGGGAGGAACGGCTCCCCGACGACTGGGCCTGCGCCGGGACGACGGGCTACGACACGCTCCTGCGCGTGGGCGGCCTGTTCGTCGACCCCGGCGGGGCCGAGCCGCTCGCGGCTCTGTCGGAGGAGCTGCTCGGGGAGCCGCAGGACCTCGCGTCGATGACCCGGGAGGCGAAGCGCCACGTCGTGGAGCGCGTGTTGCCCGCGGAGATCCACCGACTGATGCGGCTCGTCGACCGTGCCCTGCCGTGGTTGGACCAGGGCGCAGTGCGGCGGGCCATCGAGGCGCTGCTGATGGGCATGGACCGCTACCGCGTCTACGTCAGGCCGGATGAGCCGGTCCAGCCGGACGACGCGGAGGTGGTCAGGACTGCTGCGGCGCATGGGCTGGCCGACTCCCGGAACTCCGTCGACCGCGACGTGCTTGCTGCGGTCATCGACCTCGCTCTCGGACAGGCCGCCGACGTCGCGGACCCGGCGGCGCAACGTGACTTCGTCGTCCGGTTCCAGCAGACGTGTGGCCCGGTCATGGCGAAGGCGGTGGAGGACACCGTCTTCTACCGCTACGTGCGGCTCGTCGGCCTCAACGAGGTCGGTGGCGATCCCGGTCGGTTCGGCGTCGCGGTCCCCGAGTTCCACGCCTTCGCCGAGCGGATCGCCACCGACTGGCCGCTGACGATGACGACTTTGTCGACGCATGACACGAAACGGTCTGAGGACGTCCGGGCCCGCCTGGCCGTGCTGTCCGGGCGCCCGGCGGAGTGGTCCGCCTGGGTCCGCAAGGCGTGCGGCATGGCCGCGGCTCACCGCGACGAGCTTGTCGATCCCCTCACCGAGTACTTCCTCTGGCAGACGGTGGTCGGGGCCTGGCCGATCAGTCCGGAGCGACTCGTCGGCTATGCGACCAAGGCGGTGCGTGAGGCGAAGCTGCACACTGCGTGGGTCGACGGTGACGCGCACTACGAAGCGGCCGTGGCCCGGTTCTGCAGGGGCATCGCGACCGACGCCGACGTCGCCCAGCATGTCGAGGCCTGGCTCACAGACAGTGCGCCTGCGATTCGCGCAAACACCTTGGGCCAGAAGGTGATCCAGCTGCTCATGCCAGGAGTCCCGGATCTCTACCAAGGGTCCGACCTTGTCGACCTGTCGCTCGTCGACCCGGACAACCGCCGGCCAGTCGACTACCAGGAGCGGGCTCGGCGCCTCGAGCGGCTCGATGCCGGTGAGCCGCCCCGAGACGTGGCCGACGAGAAGCTCCTGGTCACTGCGACGGCGCTGCGGATCCGGCGTGCGCGGCCCGAGGTCTTCGTCGGGGCCCAGGCGGGCTATGCGCCGATCGCCACCTCGATTGAGGACGCGGTGGGCTTCCGGCGCGGACCCGGGGGCCCGGACGACGTGCTCGTCCTGGCCACGCGCGATGCGGGACGACTCGCGAGCCGCGGTGGGTGGAGTGAGGCGGTCGTCACGCTCCCATCGGGCTCGTGGCGGAACCTGTTGTCCGACAATGTTGTTGCCGGTGGTGCGGCGATGCTCCGGGACGTCGTGCCGCTCGATGGCCTGCCCGTGGCCATCCTCGTGCGCGACGACGTGAGGAGGACGCGATGATCTCGCCGGTCAGGGTGTGGGCGCCCGACGCTCAGGTCGTCGAGTGCGTGGTCGAGGGAGACCGTCACGCGATGTCCGCAGAAGAGGGCGGCTGGTGGTCGTGGACGCCGGCCTGCGACGGCCCCATCGACTACCTCTTCGCGGTCGACGCCCGCGACCCCGTCCCGGACCCACGCAGTCCCTGGCTCCCGCACGGAGTTCACGGCCCGACCCGGACCTTCGACGCGGGCGCCTTCGCGTGGAGCGACGGGGACTGGCGGGGCGCACGCGGCGGCGAGGGAACTCTCGGTGCGGTGTTCTACGAACTGCATGTCGGCACCTTCACCCGTGCCGGCACCTTCGCCGGCGCCGCCGCGGGTCTCGACCACCTCGTCGAGCTCGGTGTCGACGTCGTGGAGGTCATGCCGGTCGCCGCCTTCGGCGGTCCCCACGGCTGGGGCTACGACGGGGTGCAGCCGTACGCCGTCCACCAGCCCTACGGAGGCCCGGAAGCCTTCCAGGAGTTCGTCGACGCGTGCCATTCCCGGGGTCTGGCAGTGTGCCTTGACGTCGTCTACAACCATGTCGGTCCGGTCGGCAACTACCTGCAGGCGTTCGGGCCGTACTTCACCGACCGCCACTCCACGCCCTGGGGGCCCGCGCTCAACTTCGACGGACCGGGCAGCGACCAGGTGCGTCGCTGGGTCATCGACAACGCGCTGCGGTGGTTCCGCGACTTCCACGTCGACGCCCTTCGACTCGATGCCGTCCATGCGCTCCACGACGACTCGCCCCGCCACATCCTCGCCGAGCTGAGCGACGAGACGGCCAGCGTGTCCGCTCAGCTCGGCCGCCCCCTAGAGCTCATCGCGGAGAGCGACCTCAACGACCCCGTCATGGTGAGGCCGACCGCACAGGGCGGACGAGGCATGACGGCCCAGTGGGACGACGACATCCACCATGCCCTGCATGTCGCCCTGACCCGGGAGCGGCAGGGGTACTACGCCGACTTCGCCGGAGGCACCGAGGCCTGGCCCGAGGGAACCCCACTGCGGATCCTGGCCAAGACGCTCACCGACGCGTTCCTCCATGACGGGCGGATGTCGACGTTCCGGGGGAAGGCTTGGGGGGCTCCGGTCGATCAGAAGACCACGTCTGGTCACCGGTTCGTCGCCTACCTGCAGAATCACGACCAGATCGGCAACCGCGCCCTGGGCGACCGGATCAACGAGACGGTCTCTCCCGGCCAGCAGGCGATCGGGGCCGCGCTCTATCTGCTCTCGCCGTACACCCCCATGGTGTTCATGGGCGAGGAGTGGCGCGCGAGCACGCCCTTCCAGTTCTTCACGTCGTTCGACGACCAGTGGCTCGCCGATGCGGTGCGCAAGGGTCGGCGCGAGGAGTTCGCGGCCCACGGGTGGACCGCGGAGGACCTCCCCGACCCACAGGATCCCGCCACGCGGAGCGCGAGCGTCCTCGACTGGACCCAGATCACGAAGCCGGGGCACACCGAGATGCTCGACTTCTATCAGGAGCTGATCAAGACCCGCCGAGGCGAGCCGGACGCCCGGTCGGGGGACCTGCGCGCGACCGAGGTGGACGTCGACGAGGCGGACGGTTGGCTCATCATGCACCGGGGCCACGTCCACGTCGTCTGCAACTTCCGGCCAAGGTCACAGGTCGTGCCCCTCAAGGGACTCATGGTCGATCGGGTCCTCGTGTCGTGGGGCCGGGCTCCCGTGGTCGATGAGTCGGGCGTCTGGCTCGACGGCCACGACGTCGCCGTCCTCCGAACCCGCTGACGATCGAAAGAACAGCTTTCGGGGTCTTTGGCCCAAGTCCAATCGAAAGAACAGCTTTCGGGCCGGGAACTGCTCAACGGGAACGCGACTCGCCACGATCGACCGAACTCCGTCAACGTTGCGCCGGGTTTGCCCGCAGAAGCTGTTCTTTCGATCGGCGGGTGGGCCCAGAAGCTGTTCTTTCGATCGGGGCTGGGGGTCAGGCGTCCTTGACGCGGACCATGCCCTCCTGCGCCGTCGTCGCGACCAGCTGGCCCTCCTGGAACATCTCACCGATTCCGAGCCCACGGCCGTTGGAGGCGGACGGCGACTCCTGGACGTAGAGGAACCACCGGTCCGCAGAGACGGGGCGATGGAACCACATCGAGTGGTCGAGGCTGGCCACCCGGAGGCGTGGGTCGCCCCAGAGCAGACCATGTCTGCGCAGCACCGGGTCGAGCAGGGAGTAGTCGCTCGCGTAGGCGAGGACGGCGGCATGGATGAGCGGGTCGTCGGGCAGCTCTGCCAACGCCCGCATCCACACCTGCTGCTCGGCCACGGCGTCGGGCGACGGCGCGAGGAAGGTGGCCTCCTCGACCGGACGCTGCTCGATCGGGCGCTGATGGGCGACATGCTGGGCGGCCGGGTGGTCGATGCGACCGAGCAGGTCGGCGAGCGAGCGCAGCCCCTCGGGACCGGGCAGCTCGGGCATCGTGAGCTGGTGCTCGAGACCGGGCGCGTGCGCCTGGAACGACCCGGTGAACGACATGATCGGCGCGTCGTTCTGGATCGCGTGGACGCGCCGGGTCGAGAACGACCTCCCGTCCCGCATCTCCTCGACCGCGAACCGGATCGGCTGTGTGTCGTCCCCGGGCCGCATGAAGTAGCCGTGGAGCGAGTGGATCGGCCGCGGCCCCTCCCGCTCCTCGACTGCCTTGAGCGTCAGGCCGGCTGCCATGACGCACTGGGCCAGCACCTGACCGCCGAACACGCGCTCGTGCGGCATCCGCTGGCTGCGGCCCTCGAACACCCGCGCCTCAGTCGCGCCGATCGACGACGCGGCACTCTGGCCGGCGATCCCCGTCACGGAGATGTGCGCCGTGCCGAGCTCCCGCAGCGTCAGCACGTCGATGAGGTCCTCGATGGGCGAGAGCGTCGGGGTGAGGTCGTCGGTCACAGCGTCGACCCTAGTGCCCGCTGCCGGACTGGCAGGGCACCGGCAGCATCCCTGCTGCGGTCATGCCTCGAGCGCGAGCACGAGGGGCAGGACGGCGGGCGCACCCGCTTGGCGCAGCAGCGCCCCGGACACCGTCAGCGTCCACCGCGAGTCGGCGACGTCGTCGACGAGGAGCAAAGGACCGGGTATGCCGCTGAGCCGGCTACGCAGGTCGTCGCCGAGCCCCAGCCGTCCCCACGTGTTGGCGAGGCGAAAGGCGCTGTTCCCGCCCGGCTCTCCCACGGGTCCGCCGTCGACCAGGTCGAGGGCGCCGAGGTAGGGGAGCCGCCCGAGCTCACCGATGCCCGCGGCGAGGGACGACACGAGCTGAGGTCGGCGGCGGGAGGGCACCGACGCGACGGCGACCGGCCGCTCGGCCCAGTCCCAGGTCCGCAGCACGTCCACGACCGCGCGCAGCACCTCTGGCGGAACCGGCCGGTCGGCTCCCTCGCCGGCCGTG
>NZ_DATCWX010000111.1:0-3519 GCF_036566125.1 Intrasporangium sp. | reverse complement strand
CGACGTGGCCAGGGTGCGCACGCCCCAGCCGGAGAACAGCTCGTCAGAGACCAGGTGCCGGGCCACCGCCGGCGCATGCTCGTCGTCCACGATCCCGGTCCAGAGAGCGTGGCCCATGTTGGACGCCAGCGCGTCGATCGGGCGCTTGTCCTTGTCGAGACCGACGGCGAACCAGCCGCGCTCGGGCAGCCAGAAGCGCTCGTTGAACGCGGTCTTGAGCCGGCGCGCCCGATCCTGCCAGTGCTCGGCCAGCTCCGGCTCCCCGCAGAGCTCCGCGAGCGCGGCCCGGGCACTGAAGGCCGCATAGACATAGCCCTGCACCTCGCACAGCGCGACGGGGGCCTCGGCAATCGTCCCGTCGGCGAAGTTGATCCCGTCCCACGAGTCCTTCCAGCCCTGGTTGACCAGGCCGCTTGGCGTCGCCCGCTCGTACTCGACGAAGCCGTCGCCGTCCCGGTCGCCGTACCGGTCGATCCACTCGAGCGCCCGGTCGACGGCGGGGAGCGTGCGCATGACCGTGCTGCACTGCCCGTGCCAGCGGGCGTACTCCCCGACGAGGGCGACGAAGAGCGGGGTCGCGTCCACGGTGCCGTAGTAGGCGTGCCGCCCGGTCTGGCCGGCCGCGGTCCCCGGGCCGCTCCCGAAGGGGAGGGCAGCATCAGTCGCCTCATCGGCCTCGTCGAACCGCAGCTCGTGCAGGATCCGGCCGGGCTGCTCCTCCGTCCTGTCGACGACCCGCTCGCCCTGGCGGCGGGCCAGGGCGTCGAGGACACCTTGAGCCAGCGTCGGGTCGAGGGCCAGGGTCATGTAGGAGGTCAGCAGCGAGTCGCGCCCGAAGAGGGTCATGAACCACGGCGACCCCGCCGCGAGGACGGGCAGGTCCGAACTCTCGTCGAAGACGCGCAGGCTGCCCAGGTCGTGCCGCGCCTGGCGGAGCGCCTCGTCGAAGTCAGGGTTGCTCGACCGGATCTCCGCCGTGCCGTGCTCCCACTGCCGTTGTCGCACCGCGGCCGTGGTTTCGGTCAGGGGGTGTCCGTCGGGGAACCGCGCGGGGATCGGCTCACCGCCGATGACGGGCTGGACGTGCACGGTCGCTTTCCACTCCCCCCGTCCCGGGATCTCGGCCACGAAGTCCACTGCGTCCGGGCGGAGCTCCGCTCCGGCGGCGTGGACGTCCACCCCGAGGCCGCTGTCGCCGACCCGGCGAAGCAGACACACCCCCGTGTCCATCAGCTGCACCCGCGTCTCCGTCTCCTTGGGTGCCCGCGACTCCTTGACCTCGAAGAGGCTGGCGAAGTCCGCCTGGAACCTGATCTGCACGGAGAGCGTGACCGGATCCGCGTGCAGGTTGCGGATGATGAGGTCCTCGCGGATCGCCTCGTCGACGTAGCGGGCGCGTTCCACCAGGAGCCGGCGGCTGTCGCTGAAGACGCGACTGATGAACCGGCAGCACCACGGAGATGGCAGGTAGTGGGTCAGCGGCTCGGGCCGCACGCCGTCGATCTCGAGCACCCAGCCAGACAGCAGGCGAGTGTCGTGCCCGAAGAAGCCCAGCGGCGCCTCGGTGTCGATGTCGCCGTTGGACCGCGAGAGGACGAAACTGGCTCCCGAAAGGACGGTGACCGTCTCGCGCGCGACGGGGGCGGACTCTCCAGTGAAGGTGACACCGCTCGAAGTCATCATTCGACTCTACGGGGAGGACCCCCGTTGAATGGAAGGGTGTATGCCGCTGAGCTCGCTTTCGTGCGAAAGCGAGCTCAGGGGCATACCACCTTTGAAACCGGGGTCAGCCGGCCTTGACGTCGGCGTCGTACGTGACGGTCGTGATCGGTCCGAGCGCGCCGCGGAGCTGGTCCTCCAGCTCGCGCTGCGTCGAGGACTTGCCCGTCGAGCGCAGCCCCATCGTGGTCTGCGCCGGGCCACTCGCTTGGGCGCGCGCCCACGCCCGCAGCTCGGCCAGCTCGCCGGAGTCGAGCCGATCACCCCGCGGAGCGACGACGACGATCTGGTAGGCCGCCGCGTTGCTGGTGCAGCCCTCGCACGCGACGTTGGCGGCGAACGAGCGGTTGTTGGCGACCAGGTTCTCCGAGTGGCGCAGGATGACGACCTGGACCGATACCGCGGCCGACGCGCAGTCGGTGCACTGCGACGTCGTGGACGTGGCGAGGTTGTCCACCCTCGCGTCCTTCGTCCGGTTGGCGTAGATGACGCTGACGGTCGTGGCGGTCGATGTGCAGCCGTCGCAGTTGGTGTCGGCTCCCGCGTTGGCGTCGCCGGAGACGTTGTGGCCGCTGCCGAGCTGGGTGACCGCGAAGGCCTCGTCGGTCGCCGTGGGGTCGGCGGACGAGGCGATGGCCACAGCGTTCAGGTCCGCACTCTTGGCATCGTGGGAACTACCGCTCCACGCCGACCAGCCGGTGCCCCCCAACACGGCCACGGCAGACAGGATGGCCGCGACGCGCCGCGCGGCGATCACTCGTCGACTCCCGTCAGGGCGAAGCCGTCAGCGACAGCGGCCGTCATCTCCACGAGGCTGTCCCGCGTCTCGTGGCGCAGGGCCGACAAGCGCGTCTGGGCACCGAGCTCGAGGGCCGGATCCCAGGGGACGCGGACCACGCGGCGACACCGCTGCTCGAAGTGCTCCACCATCGGTTCGATTGGGGCGCCGACCCCTTCGCGCACTCCGTTGATGACGACCACGGCCTGCCTGACGAGCTCGTGGTAGTCGTGCTTCGTCAGCCAGTCGAGGGTGAGGGCCGCGGCACGGCCCCCGTCCACGCCCGGCCGCAGGACGAGGACGAGCTGGTCCGCCTCCTCGAGCAGGCCCTGGTTGGCGCTGTCGAGGATGCCCGTGCCGGTGTCCAGCACGATGAGGTTGTAGAAGCGGTCGAGCAGGTCGATGAGCTGGTGGTAGTCGTCGCGGCCCAGGGCCATCCCGATGCGGGGGTCATCGTCCGAGGCGAGCACCTCCAACCGCGACTCGTCGCCCTGCGAGGTGTATTCGCGCAGCAGCGAGTACGTCGTGATCCGGTCAAGGTTGGCGAGCACGTCGGTGACGGCGCGGTCGTGCGGCGGCGCGACCCGGTGGGCCAGGTTGCCCGCATCGGGGTTGGCGTCGACGGCGATGACCCGGTCGCCACGCAGGGAGGCGAAGGTGCTCCCGAGGGCGAAGCTGATCGTCGTCTTGCCGACGCCGCCCTTGCGGCTCATGACGACGATGCGGTGCGAGCCGGTGATCGGGGCGCGGAGCCGCTCCTCGAGCGCCATGCGGCGACGCTCCTGGGCGCCGGGACCGGGGTTCACGGCGCCACCGGAGAACCGGTAGATGCGCTCCCGCCAGCCCCTCGTCGGCACCGGGGCCTGGGGCGGCAGGATGAGGTCGTCGCGGAAGGCGTCCGCGGTGAGCTCGAATACCTCGTCGAGGTCCTCTTCGTCGGCTGCGTCGGGGAGGTCGGTGCTGGTCGGTGGCTCGGCCGGGGCCGGCTCGGCCGGGGCCGGCTCGGCCGGGGCTGGCACGGC
>NZ_DATCWX010000108.1:0-6062 GCF_036566125.1 Intrasporangium sp. | reverse complement strand
CGACGTGGCCCTCGAGGTGGTCTCGGTAGACCCACGTGGCGGAGGCGATGAATCGGGCCACGCCATCAGGGAATTTGCAGGCACCACGACCGGGAAGCAGGCCGGTGCGACGCCAGATGTCCTGTAGGACAGGGGCGCTGGGATGCTCCGCGAAGCGGTGCCACTCCGCCGCCAAGGCCGGCACGCCGAACATGCAAGGCCCGCACTGCCCAGCCGACTCTCCAGCCGCGTAGGCGAGGAACCGGTCGACGAGGGCAATCGGGCACTCGCGCGGCGCGATCAGCTCGATGACTCCGGGACCTGTCCCGGCGCCGAACCGGGCAAGGTCGGCCGTCGACCACGCAAGGCTCGGGACGGCGTCGGCCGGCACGAAGGTGCCGCCCAGGCCACCGATGAGGACCGCCTCGGCATCGGCGGGCAGCCCACCGACAGCCGAGAGCAACTCGGACATCGGGGCTCCCGCCTCCGTCTCGAGCACGACACCGCGGGCGGTCGGACCGTTGAGGCTCACGAGGCGTGGGCCTGGCTCGGCAGCCGTCCCGTACGAGCGGAACCAATCCGCCCCCCACTCGGCGACCTGCACGACTCGCCACACGGTCTCGGCGTTGAGGACGACCGTGGGCCTGATCCGCCGGCCCGCCGAGTCCCGCCCGCCGGCAACGAAGGGAGGAGCCCGCTTCGTCATCGGTCGGGCGAGACCGCCTTGGGCGAGGGAGATGAGCGAGCTCTCCTCGGAGGACACGTACCGGGCCGGTACCTCGAGGACGTCGAGGCCCGCCCCCTGCAGTCGGACGGCGGTCGCGGAACCGCGGTGAGCGGCATACCGGATCGTGGCGGGACGACGGGGACTGAGCAGGGCCGCGCCACTGACGAGTTCGTCGAGGTGGTGCTCGACGACCCACCCGTCCTTCGCGGCACCGATCTCGCCGTCACAGCAGTTGACGATGAGGCGGGCGCGGTGCCGGAGCGCTGCCTCGAGCTTCACCGCCGTGGGAAAGGCGGCGCCACCGCGGCCGGTGAGGCCGGCGTCGCGAAGGAGCGAGGCAAGGGTCATGACCACTCCTGGGCGGCGATATCGCGTCGCCGATGCGTGTCGTGGTGAGTCACCCCTGAGCGCCAGACGATCGCCGCGCCACCTGCCACAGCGCAGGCGACGGTGGTGAGGCGGAGGACCGGCTCGTCAGCGGTGCCGAGGGTGAACCCGTGGAGGATGGCGAGCGGCCACAGGAGGTAGGCAGCCCAGTGGACGAAGCGCCAGGTGCGATCCGAGATGCGCTGGCGCAGCAGCGAGGTGACCACGACAGCGACGAACAGGTCGAAGGCGAGCGTCCCCAGTCCCACCCACAGCCGCTCATAGCCCGACGTGAACGGAAGGATCGCCGAGATCAGGTCGATCGACACGTAGGTCTCGACGACGGCTGTTGCGACGTGGAGGAGCAAAAAGACCGTCATCCCGAGGGAGAGCCACCGGTGCAGGGCGGTGACGATGGTCGCCCCGTCCCGGCTGCGGGCGCCACGCCCCGAGATCGCCGCGCCGAGGACGACGACGCCGGTGAGCAGGACGATGCTTGCCGTGCCGGTCGCGCGAGAGGTGTACCAGAGCAGCTCATTCATCAGGCGTGCCGTTGCTGCAGGTCCTGACGGGGCCAGCCCCGCGTCATCACAATGGAACCATCGCGCGCGTCGAGTCGAGCGGGAACGCCCTGCTCCTCCAGCCAGGAGTCGGCACCCGGCCCGAGGACGATCGCTGCCGTGGCGGCGGCGTTCGCCTCAGCGGCCGACACACCTGCACAGGTCACCTGCGCCCACGTCAAGGACGCCGTGAGACCGGTTCGAGGGTCGATGATGTGGTGGCGCTCACCGCTCGCCGAGGACCAGGACCGGCGCCTCGTCGACGACGTCGCGACGGCCTGGCCGGTCGAGGCGACCACCTGGAGGACCCGACCCGCCTCGTCCTCGATGCCGATCTGCCAGCCGCCGGCAGGGGCCTCGCCGGCAACGGCGATGTCGCCGCCGAGGTCGACGAGAAACCCACCTGTCAATTCGTCTCGGAGGCGAGCCGCAAGGACGTCAGCGGCGTGCGCCTTGGCGGTTGCACCGAGGTCGAGGAGCGTGCCGTGCGGGACCGACAACCACCGCCTCGTGCTGAAGAAGCGAATGGCCCTCCAGCCTGGGACTGCGGGGCGGCGGGTGTCGGCGTTGGGGAACCTACGGGCGCGGACGACCTCGATGTCATCGTCGTAACCGCTCGCCACGACGGCGGATCCCACGGTGGGGTCGACGAGACCACCGGTGATGCGGGCCATCTCGATCGCCGTCTGCAGGTGGTCGGCGAAGACGGGTGAGACGAAGGTCGAGGCGGCGTCCGAACGGGCGCGCGCGGCGAGGCGAGAGACCTCGGAGTCGGGGCGGAAGCGGGAGACGGCGCGGTCCAGCTGGGCGATGTAGTCCCGGGCGATCTCGGCGGCGGCACCGGCGGAGCGGGGATCGGTCGTGAGGATGGTGTTCACCGTGCTCATCGCGCGGAAGGTGACGCGGCCGAGTGGCTCGGCGAGGACTGCCGTCATGATCCGTGGCTCGTGACGTGTGGCGGGCCCGACCCGGTTCCCAGCTGGCCCGGAGAGCCGAAGCCGTTCTGGCTCTGGGTGCCCTGGTTGTCCTGGAAGCCCGGCGTGGTCTGGTTGCCCGATCCGAACAAACCGCCGCTGCCGTCGTCGCCGCTGTCCTGGTCATCGAAGAGCGTGAAGCCATCGTCGTCGGGGTGCTGAGCGGGCTTCACGTTCGAGGTGCCCGAGGAGCTCCCCGTCCCCGCCGCGATGGCGGCTGCATGATCCGCGGCGAGATGGAAGCCGGTGATCGCGGTCGCCACGGCGCTCGCGGCGAGGACGGCCACCGTCCAGGACCGCGCGTGTCTGAGCGAGGTCGATCTCATCGTTCCTCCTCGGCTGGTTCGTCTTTCAACGATGGGACGCCAACCTGAGAGGGACGTATGCGATGGAGGGGCCCTTCCTGTGAATCACCTATGTGATGGCGCGGTACCGGGACATTCGGCCCTATCGAGGGCTTTGTGCCGGCGGTCGACTGAGACCAACGGGCCTCACGTAGGAGGAACAATGGCCATCGAACAGCGCACCCCCACCTCCGCGGGGGAGACGACCTCGCGTGGTGCGGTTGACCTCTCCATGGCTCTTGCCGTGGTCGCCTTTGCGGCCGGCTCTCTCACGTTCTTCGGCAGCTTCCTCGTCGGGCCCGAGGTCATGCAGGGATCCGCACGCGGCACGGCCCTGATGATGTTCCTCGTCGCCGCTCCCGCCCTCTTCCTTGCCGCGCGGCGCACGCTCCTGGGCTCGACGAGGTGGCTGTTCGTTTGGGGCGGCATGTCGATGTTCCTCGTCTACAACTCGTTCATGCTGCTGACCGCGACGCCGGTCAACCGGCTCTTCCTGCTCTATGTGGCGACGTTCGGTCTGGCGCTGGCGACCATGATCACCGTGGCTCGGTCGGTCGACGTGCACGCCGTTGCACACCGGTGCAGCCCGGCGATGCGGGCTCGGCCCATCGCGGTGTATCTCGGCGCCACCGTCGTCCTCAATGTCCTCGCCTGGCTGGCCCGGATCGTGCCCGCCACCGTGAGCGACCGCATGCCCGATCTGGTCGATGGGATGGGGATCGCGACGGTGCCCACCTACCTGCAGGACCTGGCGTTCTGGCTGCCGCTGATCGCCGTGGGCGCGTGGCAGCTGTGGCACCGCCGTCCTTGGGGCTACCTCATCTCAGGCGCCGCGCTCGCCTTCTGGACGTTGGAGGCTGCGACCGTGGCCGTCGACCAGTGGTTCGGGCATCGGGCCGACCCCCTCTCGGACGTTGCCTCGGATGCAGTGGTCGTCCCCTTCGCGGCGCTGGCGGTCATCACTGCCGTCGTGTTCTGGTCCTTCCTGCGTCACGTGGCGGAGGACCCCGCCTCTGTCGCATCGGCACCACCGTCCTGAAGGGCCGCTGTCCGGCTCCCCGCCTCGCGTCAGCGACAATGACGCGATGTCCAGCTCCAGCCCTCTCCCGCGCCCACTCCGGATTCCGCGGGAGATCTGGATCCTCGTCGGCGCGGCGTTCGTCATCGCCCTCGGGTACGGGATCGTCTCGCCGGTCCTGCCTGCCTACGCCCGATCGTTCGACGTCGGGGTCGCGGCCGCCTCGGTCATCGTCTCGGCCTTCGCCTTCTTCCGCCTCATCTTCGCGCCCGTCGGCGGCGAGCTCGTCAGCCGCCTCGGGGAGCGGCCCGTCTACCTGGCCGGGCTGGTCATCGTCGCGATCTCCTCCTTCGCCACGGCCTTCGCCCAGTCGTACGCCCAGCTGCTCGTGTTCCGCGGGCTCGGCGGCATCGGGTCGACGATGTTCACCATCTCCACGATGGCGCTGCTCGTCCGGCTGGCGCCCCCGAGCGCTCGCGGGCGGGTGTCCTCGACCTATGCGTCGGCCTTCCTCATCGGCGGCATGATCGGCCCGGTCCTCGGTGGCCTGCTCGCCGGCTGGGGCCTGCGGGCCCCCTTCATCGTGTACGCCGTTGCCCTCCTCGTTGCCGCAGCGGTGGTGGCGATCGGCTTGGGCGGCGCCCGACTGCAACCGGTCGAGGAGCGGGCGAAGCGGGATGTCGTGAGCTTGGGCGAGGCCTGGCAGTCGCCGGTCTACCGGGCCGTGCTGGCCTCGGGCGTCGCGAACGGCTGGACGAACTTCGGCGTGCGCATGGCCGTCCTCCCACTCCTCGCCACCGCCGTGCTCGACCGGGCCTGGGTGGCTGGTGCTGCCCTCGCGATGGGGGCCGTCGGCACCGCGGTCACGCTGCAGTTCTCCGGGAAGATGGCCGACCGCGTCGGGCGCCGGCCGCTCGTCATCGGCGGGCTGGTCGTCATGGGGACGTCTACGGCGCTCCTGGCGTTCGCGCAGCACCCCGCCCTGTCGGTCGGCCTCGGGCTGGCCGTGCTGTTCGGCCTGTCGGCGCTCTCCGGCGTCGGGGCGGGCCTGGTGAACCCCGCCCAGCAGGCCGCCGTGGCCGACGTGATCGGCCACGAGCGGAACGGCGGCAGGGTTCTGTCGACCTTCCAGATGGCCCAGGACGGAGGCGCCATCGTCGGTCCGATCCTCGTCGGGCTCGTGGCGGATGCTTTCGGCTTCGGCGCAGCCTTCCTCGTGACGGGCCTCGTCTGTCTCGCCGGAGCAATACCCTGGCTCGCCGCGCCTGAGCCGCTGGTCCATCATGCCGCTCCGATCGGCGAGACCAGCAGCGAGAGGTGAAGTCAAAGCCGGTGCCACGCCATCGGCATCGGGAGAGCCGGAGGGTGGGCCATGTCTCCGGCGCAGAACACGCCTGACAGGCTCGAGCGCCCGAACTCGTCGATGCCTGCCCCCGTTTCGCCGCCTTCGCATTGGTCGAGGTGGGCCTTCAACGGGCGATGTTTCGCGCTCATGCCGACGGTCGGACGTCCGCTCATCCACGTTATGCCGGTGATCTGGGCGGTGGCGGGAACAACGGACGGGACGATTCCGAGTTGTTGCGTTGCGCTGAGCACGGCGGTGCGATTCCGTCCCGTCCGTCGTCCCGTCCCCAGCACCACACGCGGTCATCGCGGCAGGGAATCTGGGCGTACCTGGCGCCCGGGCGGCGCGGCGAACGCTTGGGCACTAGAGAGAGCCGTTGTCGTATGCCTCGGTGAAGCCATCGGCTTCGTCCAGTTCGGCGGCCCGCGCCCGCCTACAGGTCGAGCACGAGGCCAGGCCGCGCGACGTCGACCTGACCGGTGAAGACCTGTCGAGCGCAACCGAGGGCCTCGTCCGGGTCGGTGTCCGGCACCAAGTGCGTGAGCACCAACCGTCCGACCCCCGCATGGGTCGCGGCAGTGCCGGCGTCGCGGGCGCTGGACAGCACGCCCACCACGTCGTCGGGCACGCGCGCTGCGTAGCTCGCTTCGGCCAGCAGGACGGTCACGTCGCGGGCGAGGTCCACCCGTCGGTCGCTGGGGCCGCTGTCTCCGGTGTACGCGAGGGATGGTCCGTCCGTGCTGATCCGG
>NZ_DATCWX010000057.1:0-2151 GCF_036566125.1 Intrasporangium sp. | reverse complement strand
GCGCTCGGCCGCCGCAACGCCATCTTCGTGCCGACCGACACGCTCTCTGTGGCGGTCCTGACGGGCCCGACTGCCGTCGAGCTGATGTGCTACCTGACGAAGGGCACGTTCGGTGTCGCGTCGGAGACGGAGCGCGGCACGGACGAGCGGGAGTGCACCCTCGTCGCCGCCGAGGTCATGGGCAACACCACGTACTCGATGAACGACTTGGAGTACGTGTGGGAGCCGCAGGACGACGGCACGTCACCCACGAACGACGCCCTCAACAAGCTTGGCCCTCGCAGCGGTGGGGCGACCGGCTTCATCATCGTGCGTTACGGCATCGCGCAGGACTCGGCGCTCGCGGCTGGTCAGTTGGTCGACAAGCTGCCGGTCACGCTCGGCCCGCAGCTCCCGAAGTCGGTGGACGGGTCGAACCCAGCGGAGAAGTTGAAGATCACGCAGGCAGTGGTCATCAACCAGGGTTCGCAGTTCAGCGTTCCGCTCGTCGCCTGACCCAGTACCTCGCCCGGTCCGCGCATGCACGGGTCGCGGACCGGGCGAGTCAACCCGTGCCACCCGTGCAGCAGTAGGAGACCCCCATGTCTGAGCCATTCGACTTTGAGGCGTTCGTCGCCGGCACGCAGCTCGCCCGCCGCACCGTCTACGTGTACCGCATCGACAACCGCGACGAGATCCTGCGCCTGCAGGCCGACCACGACCGACTGCCCGACGCTTCAGGCGACGAGCGCGAGGCGACCGAGAACCCCCGTAGGGCGCTCGCGGATCGGATTGCGGCGCTGCGGGAGGAGATGGAGGCGAGCCGGCAAGGGTTCGTGATCCGCACCATCACGCCGGACGAGCTCGCGACGATCCAGTCTGACGACACGGACGTGTACGACCAGTTGGCGATCCAGTCCGTTGAGCCGAAGTTGACGGCTGAGCAGTGGCGGCGGGTCGCTGACGTGGTGGGCCTCGCTCAGTGGAGCGTGCTCGTCGCGGACGCCAACGACTTGATCCGGTCCAAGGTGGCGGTGCCGGATTTCTCGCCGAGCGTCTCGATGACCCTGAGTCCGCGGGCTTCCTCGCAGAACTGAGGACGGCCGACCGGCTCGGCGTCCCCTTCTCGTTCTGGCGCGGCGCAGAGGTGCAGCGCTGGACCGAGACCGATCGACTCCTGCACCTCGCGTTGACGCTCTACATGGACGGCGTCGACTCGTCCCACGGGCAGCTGCGCCGCCTGGCGATGGATCCCGACCTGGCCGACGAGTGGACATATGTCGAGCCTGTTCGTGACTTCGCCTCGTTAACGATGGCGAAGGCCGCTGCGACGAAGAAGGACAGTGAGCATCCCGAGGCGTGGCGTTACGTGATCGGTCTGAGAGAGGGCTGGGAGGAGCGCAAGGCCATCAAGGTGGCCGAGCGCCTGGCCCGCCTGCACGGCGACGACAACTGACTCTGTGAGGGGGTTCCATGGCTGAGCGCACCGTTGCCGTTCGGGTTGACGCCAAGGTTGACGGCGCTGTTGCTGGAATCCGCAAGGTCAAGGCGTCCGTCGATGACCTGACGAAGGCGGATCTGCAGAAGCCGAAGAAGGCGTTCGAGGACCTGTCGAACAAGGCCGCCCTCGGCTCGGTCGCTATCGCTGTCGGTATGGGCAAGGCGATCAAGTCCTTTGCCGACTTTGACGCGCAGATGTCTGCTGTGGGTGCCGCGTCGGGCGCGACGGGTGCGCAGCTGGATGCGTTGCGTGAGGCCGCGTTGAAGGCGGGCGCTGACACTGCGTTCTCGGCGACGGAGGCGGCGCAGGGCGTCACCGAACTGGCCAAGGCTGGCGTGTCCGCTGAGGACGTGCTGTCGGGCGGTCTGGACGGCGCGCTGTCCCTGGCTGCTGCCGGGCAGCTCGAGGTCGGGCAGGCTGCGGAGATCGCCGCCAGCGCCATGACGCAGTTTGGTAAGTCCGGCTCGGATGTGGGGCACATCGCGGACCTGCTCGCGGCTGGCGCGAACAAGGCGCAAGGCTCCGTCGGGGATCTGGGCGCAGCGCTGAACCAGACGGGTCTAGTCGCGTCGGCCACGGGCCTGACCATCGAGGAGACGACGGGCGGGCTCGCAGCGTTTGCGTCTGCGGGCATGATTGGCTCCGACGCTGGCACGTCGTTCAAGACCATG
>NZ_DATCWX010000053.1:0-13507 GCF_036566125.1 Intrasporangium sp. | reverse complement strand
GTCAGCGTGGGGGCCCGCCGACGGCGCCGCCGGCGGTGGCGATGGGGACGGCGAAGCCGATCCCGACGAAGAGGCTCTCGTTGGTCGGGTTGGCCAGGCCGGTGACGATGCCGACGACCTGGCCGGCACCGTTGAGGAGCGGACCTCCGGAGTTGCCCGGGTTGACCGCGGCATCGATCTGGATGAGGTGCTCGAGGCGGCGGCCTCCGTCGACGCGGACGTCGCGGTCGAGTGCGGACACGACGCCCGCCGAGAGGGATCCCGGCAGCCCGAGTGGATGTCCGACGGCGTAGACAGGGGTGCCGACCTGCACCCGGCCACCCAGGACGGCGGGCACCACGGTCTTGGGGAGGGTCTTGGGCGTGAGCGCGGCCATGTCGTTGTCGGGGTCCGTGGAGGCGATGGTGGCCGGTGAGCTCGTGCCGTCGGTGTAGGCGACGGTGATCGAGTCAGCGTCCTCGACGACGTGCAGCGCGGTGAGGACCGTGCCCGTGGCGTTGACGATGACGCCGGCGCCCGTGCCGCCGAACTCACCCTCCGCGTTGGACCCCCGTGTCGTGATGAGGACGAGGGACGGCTGGATCGCCGCGTAGGCGACCGTCCCCTCGGCGGGTGCCCTGGCCTCCTCCTCGGCCTGGGCGTTGAGACCAACCGTCACGCGCGCGTCGACGTCCCGTTGGGTCAGCGGAGGAGGTCCGGGATCGCGCAGTGCGACGAACGCGGCGATCCCTGCGACCACGAGCACCGCCACGACCGCGATCCACGTCCTGCGACTGAGGCGCCGGAGCCAGGCGACTTCCGAGGGTTTGACGACACGTTCCTCCGGGTCGCCGGGATCCACGGCGACGGGCACCTCGGGTGGGACGGGGAGACGTGCCACCTCTCGACTGTACGTTTCGCTCGGCGAAAGCGGCAGCCCCAGCCACGACCAGCAGGTGGGCGTATGCCGCTGAGCCGGCACTGCGGCATACCGACCTTTGACGTGCGGCGGGCTTCCCAGACGGCCGTCGTCGAGGACTGACGACACCGATTGCCGGCGAAGGATGGGATGGGTGGGAGTTTGCCCAGCATGGCGCCGAAGGTGAGATCGCTCCGGCGCCTTCGCCGTCCCGCCCAAGCGGGGGTACACAACTGACTCCTCGCGCTGACTCGGTAGCGTGCCGCGCGTGTCCATCAAACTCGAGAACGTCGGGATCGCTGTCCGCGACCTCGAAGAAACGATCGCCTTCTTCACCGACCTCGGGCTCACAGTCGTGGGCCGTGACACGGTCAGTGGAGAGTGGACCGACACCGCGGTCGGCCTGGACGGCAACCACGCCAAGATCGCCATGCTCCAAACGCCAGACGGGAACGGTCGCCTCGAGCTCTTCGAGTACATCCACCCCGACGCGATCGAGACGGAGCCCACCCGGCCCAACGAGATAGGCATGCACCGCGTGGCCTTCTCGGTTCATCGTGATGCTCGCCGAGGACCTGACAAGAACTGACTGAGGTCGATCCCTTCCAGCGCCCGACAGGGCACTGTGGTCCTCGGAGACCGAGTAGATCGGGCCGGCACGGACGAACCCAAGGGCTGCCTGTGCGTACTTGTCGTGGGATCAGGGGAACTGGACGAGGCCAGCTTCGTACGCGGCGATGACGGCCTGGGTACGGTCTCGGACGTTGAGCTTGCGCAGGAGGCTGCTGACGTGGCTCTTGACGGTTTGGAGACCGAGGTACAGCTCGGCGGCGATCTCGTCGTTCGACAGTCCGCGGGCCATGAGTTGCAGTATCTCCCGTTCGCGACCGGTGAGGTTGGTCGGCGCGGCTCGTCGCGCTGTTGCCCCGGACATGTAGTGCGCGGCGAGGGACCGGATCGCCGCCGGGAAGAGCAGGCTCTCGCCGCGAGCGACGATTCGCACGGCGTCCACGATCTCGGCGGAGGGCGCACGTTTCGGCACGAATCCGTCGGCGCCAGCCTGCAAGGCGGCATAGACGTTCTCGTCCTCGCCGAACGTGGTCACGATGAGGATGCGCGGAGGATCCGTCAGTCGCCTGCGCAGGTCGAGCGTGGCCTGGATGCCGTCGACGAGGGGCATCCGTATGTCCATGACGACGACGTCGGGGCGCAGCCGAGTCACCAGTGGCACCAGCACCGCGCCGTCGGGTGCCTCTCCCACGACCTCGATGTCGTCGCGGGCGGTGAGCAACGCGCGCAGGCCACTGCGGACGAGCTCCTCGTCATCGACCAGCAGGACCCTGACGGTCATGCCGGGTACCTCGATGGGAGCAAGACTTCCACCCGCCACTCGCTGCCCGAGGAGCCGACGTGTGCAGTGCCGCCGAGGACGGCGACGCGCTCGTGCAACCCGGGGATACCGCGGCCTTCCCCCTGGGCTGCAGTGGCAGGCACGGGGTTACGGACTGCGATCCGCAACTCCTCGCCGTCAGTGTCGATGCCCAATTGGATCGGCACCGGGCCGGCGTGGCGCAGCACGTTGGTGAGGGCCTCCTGCACGATGCGGTACGCCTCTCGTGACACCTCTGTCGGAAGATCGCCAAGATCGTCCGGCAACCGCAGGTCGACTGTTGCGCCGGCCGCTTCGACCGAACGGACGAGCCCGCCCACGTCCACGAGCGTCGGGGCGGCGGCAGACGGCGACGAGTCACGGATGAGTGCCAGCACGCGTTCGAGGTCCTCGGCGGCTTGCCGGGCGCTGTCCTCGATCGCTACCAGAGCGCGGTCGACGAAGGCTCGATCACGGTCGGCGACGTCGCGAGCCGCAGCCGCCTGCAACAGCGTGATGGTGAGCGCGTGCCCGATGGAATCGTGGAGCTCGGCCGCCAGCCGGGTTCGCTCCAGCAACTGTGCCGTTCGCTCCTCCTGTGCCCGCAAGCGTTCGGCCGTGGACGGATGTAGCAGCAGTCGCGCGATCACCGCGGCCAGCGCACCGACTGCCGCGATGCTGTAGACCCAGACCAGGAACAGGCCCGCGGCCAGCGGAAGCGCTGCCCACCGCGGAGCCGAGCTCGGCGAGGTACCGCCCAGCAGTGACCAGGCCGCGCCCACACCCAGCGCGGTCAACTCCGCCGCGAGTACGCCCAGCTCAACTCGCACAACGAGCCAGGCGAACAGCCGGCCCCGGTCACCCCAGGTTTGACTCGAGTCCACGGCAACGTCGTCGTCATCAGACAGCAGCAGAGCCCGGGCCTGCACACCCTCGCTGCGGCGGACCGCGGGGACGCAGGCGAGCAGCAGCAGCGGCGGCAACGGTGCGATGTGGAGTCCCGACAGCGTCTCCGGCGACATGTCCTGCAGGCCCGGGGAGACCAAAGCACAGACCACCGCGAACCCCGCCCCCACGGCCAGGTGAACAGCACGCAACCAGGTGGACCGCTCAGTCACCGGTTTCCACCATGTGGACATATGGGGATTATCGGTTCTCAACGACCGCTGGCGCATCACGCTGGCGAGGGAGAAGGTCGGGACGCGCGAGGGAGGCGCAGCAGGCCGAGTCGCCCCAGTGTGGTGCCATGCACGAACCAACCATCGAGGTGCGCGGGCTGACGAAGAAGTACGGACCGGTGACGGCCGTCGATGATCTGACCTTCACGGTTCCGGCCGGCACCGTCACGGCACTGCTCGGTCGCAATGGGGCAGGCAAGTCCACCACGCTGCGGATGCTGCTCGGCCTGGACCAGCCGACCATCGGTACAGCGGTCATCGGAGGGCGACCCTACGCCGACCTGCCTTTCCCACTGCGGACCGTCGGCGCCCTGCTCGACAGTAGCGCCGCGCATCCGGGGCGCACTGCGCGTCAGCACCTCCGGTGGCTGGCGGCCAGCAACAGCATCGGTGACGGCCGCATCCGCGAGGTGCTCGAGCTCGTGGGGCTGAGTCACGTCGCCCACCATCGGGTCAATGGCTTCTCCCTCGGCATGCGCCAGCGACTAGGTATGGCCGCAGCGCTCCTCGGCGACCCCCAGGTCCTGCTCCTCGACGAACCCGTCAACGGTCTCGACGCCGAAGGCATCCGGTGGCTGCGCGCCTTCCTGCGCGAGCTGGCCGATCAAGGACGTACCGTCCTGGTGTCGAGCCACCTGATGGGTGAGGTCGAGCGGACCGTCCACCACGTGCTGGTCTTGGGGGCCGGCCGGTTGCTGGCCGACATGCCCCTGAGCGACTTTGTCGCCGAGCACGCGGGAATCCAGGTTCGAGTCCGGACATCTCGAACTCGGCACCTGCGCGACGTCCTCAGCGCCGCCGGCGCCGCCGTCACCGAAGAGGATGGGGGCCTGCGCGCCAGCGGTATGGACGCCGAGCGAATCGGTGCGCTCGCCGCACAGCACGGCGTACCGCTGACCGAGCTCAGCACGGCGACGCACTCACTGGAGGACGCCTTCCTCGAGCTCACCGATCCCGCCATCGAACGGAAGGGAAGAGTCGCATGAGGACAGTCCTGGCACCAGCGCTGCGGGCGGAATGGATCAAGGCCACGAGCCTGCGATCCATCTGGCTGTGCCTGGCCATCTTCGTCGTGGGCGTGGCCGGCATCGGTATCGCCGTCGTCGCGTCGATCGGGGACGTTGAGGCGCGGCAACCCGACTACGACCCCAGCACTGTGGCCTTCTACGGCCTCAACTTCGGACACGTGGCCGTGATCGTGCTGGCGGTACTCCTGACCGCTGGCGAGTACAACCGGCACACCATCCACGCCTCGCTCGTAGCAGTGCCCAAACGCGCTGCCTTCCTCGCCGCCAAGCTCGGTGTAGGCGCCGTCCTCGTGCTCCTGGCTTCGGCTTTTGCGGTGCCGCTGACTCTCCTCACCGCGCGAGCCGTTCTCGGGCCGACAGCGGTTCCTGTCACGGAGCCTGCGATGCTGCGTTCAGCGGTGGCGGCAGTTCTCTATGTCACCCTGCTCACCGTGCTGTGCATGAACATTGCGATGCTCATCCGCAACCAGGCCGGCGCAATCGGCCTCCTGGTCCCCTTCTTCTTCCTCCTTTCGCCGCTCCTCGAACTCGTACCGGTGGTCCAAGAGGCCGCGGCGTTCCTGCCCGATCGCGCTGGAGCCACAGCTCTCAGGCTCGAGAGCCGACCGACTGACCCCTTTGGCCCGTTGACCGCCATGGGGGTCGTCATCTGTTGGGCGGTCGCCTCCGGCATCGGCGCTTGGGCGGCTCTGCGCCACCGCGACGCGTGAACCACAGGACCCAGGACGCCGGCGCCGTTCGTGGGTAGGTGTGACGCGGACCGGATGGGTCCGCCCGAGCAAAAGGAGCAGTCGTGGCCGAGTACCTCCTGTATTTCAACCAGCAGTGGGTGGGTGACCACACCGCGGTGGTTCCGCGGGCGTGGGCCGCTCGCGATGGCGGTCGTGAACGAGATGAAGGCGGCCGGTGTACGTGTTCGCCGGGGGGCTGGAGGAGGAGGACGGCCGGGTCTACAGCGCCGCTCCGACCGGTGGCTCGGTGCTGATCACCGATGGGCCGTATGTCGAGACCAAGGAGTTCCTGGGCGGGTTCGCGGTGGTGGACGTGCCCGACGAAGAGGCCGCCACGATGTGGGCGGGCAGAATCGCGGAGGCGTGCGGCTGGCCCCATGAGGTGCGCCGCGTCCACTCGTCGCCCCCTCCCGCGTGACACCGTGTACCAACGCATCGGTGAAGGACACACCGCCGATGAGGGCAACTCGTAGGTCGGCGAGGTCCTGCCCGCCAGGGGAGCCGTCGTGGGGTCCGCGCTTCCGTGGCGGTTCGGACCACCGTCACCGGAGTGCCCGGACAGTGACCGACGGAACGTAGGCTCGGTGTGCCATAGGCTCTTGATTCGCACGCCGAGGAGGCTCTGTGTCTCACACACCATTTCGACTACGGACGATTCTGCCGAGTTCGAGTCGCACCGCCTTGGGCGCGACCCTCGCCGGCGGTGTGCTGACCGGTCTCGCGTCGGCGCCTGAGCGGATGAGCCGGCTGTTCCGGCACCGCTTCCCCATGGTGGCCGTGACGGGAATGACCGGCGTCGGCAAGAGCCAGCTCGTTGACCGGCTCACGCGGCGCGCCTCCGGCGACGGCGTGGCCGAGGTGGGCTCGGCGGTGATGGAGCGTCGGACCCGCCGCTCGCCGCGGCTGCAGGGCTTCCGGTTCCTGGTGGTGCCGGGCGACAACGCGGCGACGCGGCTCGGTGCGCTCGACGAGGTCTTCCATGACGAGCCGGTCGACGGGGTGATCCATGTGGTTGCGAACGGCTACGCCACACCACGACGAACCGCAGGCACTACCGGTACGGCGACCGCGACCCGCGAGGAGCAGCTCGCCGCCGAGCTTGAGGACTGGACGATCACCTCGCACCGGATCGCCTCGATGGCGGTACGTCGTCACAAGCCGATCTGGCTCGTCATAGCCGTGACCAAGACCGACCTCTACCCCGAGGAAGTGGACGAGGTGGTGCACTACTACTCGCCGGGCAGCGGGTCGCCGTTCGGTGACAAGGTGGACGCCCTGCGGGCCCTGGCGGGCGGCGCGAAGCTCTCGATTGACGTGCTCCCGGTGTCCAGTCAGGGCGGCGACCGCAAGTCGCCGATGCCGACCAGGCGCGCCAGCGCCATGGTGGACGCCCTCGCGGCGCGCCTGGCGCAGCTCAGCGGTCACGCCTGAGCCTCACTGAGGGCACACTGGACCGATGATGCGGATCCCGCGCCGGGCAAAGGTCATTGGTGTCGTCTTCGCCGTGGTGCTTGCGGCTTTCCTTGCAGCTGCTATGAATCGGTCACTGCCTGACGATCAGTGCAGTCGCCCCCTTTCCGAGCGCGTCGGCGGATGGGTGTGCCCCCGTTGAGCGGCGTCGAGGACCCTGTCAGCACCATCCGCACGGCAGTCCCGGCCGATCTGCTCGAGCTCCAGCGGATCTACCGGTCCGCCTCTCTGTCCAATCCCGGGGATGCTCCGTTGTTGCTGGCTCGGCCCGAGTTCCTCCACTTCGCGGGCGAGGGCGTCGTCCAGGGCCGCACTCGCGTGGCGGTGGCCGGCGTCGAGGACAGGGGAGCGATCCTTGGCTTCGCCACGGTGACCGTGGGACACGACGGCGAGCCCGAGCTCGAAGATGCGTTTGTCGACCCCCAGTGGCAACGACGAGGTGTCGCACGCCGACTCATCGAGGACGCCGTTCAGGCGGTGGGCAAGTCTGGGCACCAGCGCTTGTGGGTCACGGCCAACCCGCACGCGGTCGCCTTCTATACGGCCGTTGGGTTCGTCGGGAGCGAACAGGTCGCCACCGAGCTCGGCCCGGGGCTGCGCCTCCACCTCGACATCAAGCCGGCTCAGGCTCGACGCAAAGTCAGTGAGCGATGGCACTGAGCACCGACCCGAACCTCGCGAAGAGCGGCAAGCTGCGCGACCTCGCCGGAGTGGCCGGCGTGATGCTTGCCTTGGGCGCGTGACGTGTACGCCGGGTTCCGGACCCGAGTGCCAAGCAGTCGGCGACGAGCACGTCGTCACCCCATCCGAGTTCACTCGGGCTGGAGTCGTCACGGCCACCCCTGCTGCCGACGGCAGTGCGGCGGTCGACGTGGTGTTCGACCCGGAGGGAGCGACAGCGTTCCTCGAGGCTTCCAGACAGGTGGTCGACAAGGGTGACAGCGGACGCCTCGTGCTGAGGATCAATGACCAGGCGATCTCTGCGGTACGGGTGCCGAGTGCCGTTGCGGTTACGCGGCTGCACATCTCCCTGCCGGACCATCTTCACGCGCAGGACGTGGTCCGACAGATCACCGAGGGCTGAACCCGAGCCCCGGCGCTCTGGCGCTCAGTCCTCGTCGCCATGTGTCGTCACGATGTCGTTGGCTGCCGCCCAGGCCGCGATGTCGCGGCGCTCGATGGCCGTGGCCATGAGGTGCGGGAACTGGTCCGGCGTGCAGGCAAAGGTCGGCACTCCGACGGCGGCGAGCGCGGCCGCATGGTCCGCGTCGTAGCTGGGCCGGCCTGAGTCGCTCAGGGCCAGCAGGGCGATCATCGTCGCGCCGGCACCCGTAATGGCTGCGGCCCGGCGCAGCATCTCTTCGGCGATCCCGCCCTCGTAGAGGTCGCTGATGAGCACGAGGATCGTCTCGTTCGGCTGCGTGATGAGGCCCTCGCAGTAGGCCAGGGCCTGGTTGATGTCCGTGCCGCCGCCGAGCTGGACGCCGAAGAGCACCTCCACCGGGTCGTCGAGCTCCTCGGTCAGGTCGACGACCTGGGTGTCGAAGACGACGAGCCGGGTGGAGACGGATCGGAGCGATGCAAGCACGGCGCCGAAGACACTGGAGTAGACGACGGACTCCGCCATCGAACCCGACTGGTCGATGCACAGGATGATGTGGCGCTCGACGCGCTGGGCGCGGCGTGCGTGTCCGACCAGCCGTTCCGGGATGACCGTCCGGTGATCCGGTTGGTAGTGCTTGAGATTCGCGGCGATGGTGCGGTTCCAGTCGATGTCCGACTGCCGCGGCCGACGGGTCCGGGCTGCGCGGTTCAACGCCCCGGTGACGGCTTGGACGGTCTCGGCGCGCAGCCGCTCCTCCAGCTGGTCAGTCACCGCCCGGACGACAGCCCGGGCCGTCGCCTTGGACCGCTCCGGGATGATCCGGCCGAGGCCGACGAGGGTGGTCACCAGGTTGATGTCCGGCTGGACCGCCTCGAGGAGCTCGGGCTCGAGGAGCAGCTGGGTCAGGCCCAGCCGGTCCATGGCGTCGGCCTGCATCACCTGGACGACCGAGGAGGGGAAGTAGCCGCGGATGTCGCCGAGCCAGCGCGCGACCCGGGGGGCCGAGGCTCCCAGACCGCCACGGCGCTCGCCGTCGTAGAGCTGGCGAAGCGCCTCGTCGCGACGCAGGTCGTCTGCGCCCAGGCTCGCGGCCTCGCCAATTCCGTCGGCAGCGTCGCCGCCGAGCACCAGCCGCCAGCGGGTGAGCCGGTCACGCTGATGGGTCACGCGGTCACCTCCAGGCCAAGGAGCCGAGCGACCGCTTCGACGGCTGGGGCCGCGCGCTCGAGGTCGAGGTCGTGGGACTGCTCCGGCCGAGGCCGGCGCCCGCTGCCCAGCGACGTGAGGTGGGCCCCGATCTGGCGCCGCTCGCTCGGCTGGTACCGGGAGAACGTCCGTCGCAGGAGGGGCAGGAGGTCCTCGAAGGCCTCGTCCGCCACCGAGGCGAGCCACTCGTCGACGATCGCGAGCAGCTCATCGCTGTGGAGCAACAAGAGGGCCTCGCCGGCAAGGAAGCCGTCGAGCCACGACGCCGCAGCCGGCCCGGGCACAGCTTGGGACAGGTGTCTCGACAGGCGCGTGGCCGCGGTCGACTGGTCGATCTCACCGACATCCAGGAGCAGCCGGTTGGCGCGCCCGGACACGGCCCCATGGATCCGGTCGTCGGCTGCGACCGCGGCCACGGCCCGGTGCCACGGCGTGCGCAGCTGAAGGTCGTCCATGAGGGCCACGCCGCGGTGAGCGGCCTCGATCGCGGCCCGCATCGCCTCCGCGCCGTCGTCGTCGAGGCTGGCGCAGGCGGCACGCAATCCGACGGAGGCCCGGACAACGACAGTGGCCAGGACGTGCGCCACCTCCGCGACATCGACCCCCCGGACATCGCCGTAGCGGCACGTGCGTGCCAGCGGCTCGACGGTGCCGAGCAAGGCGACGGTGTCGTGCTGGCGGGCCGTGCGATCGGCGAGCGTCGCCACGACTGACCGAAGCGCGGTGGGGAGGTCAGCCTGGAGGCACTGCTCGATGAGCCGACCCAGGGCGGCGAGGTCGGTCGACTGCTCGGCCAGCTCGGCGACCCTGGCCTCGGTCGCCGAGGCGACGGTGTTGCCATAGAGACTCGCCTCGATGACCGCGACTGCGAGCTCGGGGTACCACTCGAGCTGCCAGGCCTCCTTGAAGGTGCCGGTCGTGCGGCCGGTGTCGATGCGCTCGCCCCAGTCGATGCCGAGGAGCGCCAGACGGTGGAGCAGGACCGATCGGGCCAGCTGCGCCTCGCGCCGGAGGTCGAGCTCGACGACCGTCGCCGTGGTGTTGGGTTTCAGCCGCAGGGACCGCTGTTGCCGCGCGAGGTCTGCGGCGAGCGGCACCATCGGCGTCGAGTCCGGGACCTGACCGAGCTCCTCGCCGACGACGAGGGTGCGGTCGATGAGCCGAAGCGGGAGGTCCGAGCCCTCGGTGAGGGTTGCTCGCGTGGCATCGGTCAGCTCGCTCAGCCCGACCGAGGGCCTGCCCCGAACGGCGGCCAGGGCCTCTGCGAGCCGGGTCGCCTCGACGACCGATGCGGTCGAGGCGTCGAGGCGCTCGTCGCGCAGGGCGCGGGCCACCCGGACGAACCACGACGGCACGACGGACTCCTCCGGCGTGACGAACAAGTGCCGGTACCAGCCGGGCGAGCGCACGCCGGCCCCGTAGCCCGAGGTGTAGGCGAGCTTGGCCGCCGACCAGGGCACCCAGGTCGCGGCGACCTTGACCTTGGGCAGCTTGGCGAGCAGCGCGTTGTCGCTGCTGACCGTGGGGAACGCCGATGGGTCGAGCGCGGGGGCGTGATATGCCCCGCAGACGACGGCGATGCGCGCGGCACCGTCGCGTTGTGCCCGGCGAATCACCTTGCGCATGGAGGCCTCGCGCCGCGCGTTCTCGAGGTCGTCGTGGCGTCCGTCGGATGCCCGGACCTCCGCCATCGCGGTGGTCAACTGTCGGAACTGCTCGAGACTCGATGACCTCCGGTGCTCGATGACGTCCTCCCACCACCGCTCGGGATCGTCGTAGCCAGCTGTCCTCGACAGCAGGGTGAGCGGGTCGGCCCGCTCAGCTCGATCCGCTGCGGGCTCGGGCGAGAGGGCCAGCGCATGGGTCGCAGGAAGATCGGCAAAGCCGACGGTGATCCCGCGTTCGATGGCCCAGCGCAGCGCGACCCACTCGGGGGAGAAGACCGCAAAGGGGTAGAAGGACGACAGCCGCGGGGTGTCCACGGCATAGACGAGCCCCGCGACGGGTGGGACGAGGTCCGGGTCACCGGCCAGCGGAACGAGGGCATCGAGCTCCGGCGGCCCCTCGATGACGATCCGGTCCGGGGCGAGTTCCTCCAGTGCGCCAAGCACGGTCCGGGCCGAGCCCGGGCCGTGGTGCCGCACCCCGAGGACTTCGACGGTCATGCCAGCTCGCGGCACGCCCGGTAGAGGTCGGCCCACTCGCGCCGGTCCTTGACCACGGTCTCGAGGTACTCCTGCCAGACGATCCGGTCCTGGACCGGGTCCTTGACGATGGCGCCGACCAGACCGGCGGCCACGTCGTCGGCCCGCACGACGCCGTCACCGAAGTGCGCCGCCAGGGCTGCGCCATTGGTCATGACAGAGATCGCCTCCGCGGTCGACAGGGTCGCCGACGGCGACTTGACCGTCGTGCGCTGGTCGGCGGTGACACCCGATCGGAGTTCCCGGAAGACCGTGACGACGCGCTGGATCTCTGCTAGCGACTCCAAACCATCCGGCAGCTCGAGGCTGCGGCCCAGGGCGGCGACGCGGGTCCGGACGATCTCAACCTCCTGGTCGAGCGTGTCGGGCAGGGGCAGCACGACGGTGTTGAACCGTCGCTTGAGCGCGGAGGACAGGTCATTGACCCCCTTGTCGCGGTTGTTCGCGGTGGCGATGACGTTGAAACCCTTCTGCGCCATCACCTCCTCGTCGAGCTCGGGGATGGGCAGGTGTTTCTCCGAGAGGATGGTGATGAGCGCGTCCTGCACGTCTGCCGGGATCCGGGTCAGCTCCTCGATCCGCACGAGTGAGCCCAGGTCCATGGCGCGCATCACCGGGCTCGGCACGAGCGCTGCTCGCGTTGGGCCCTCCGCGAGCAGCCGCGCATAGTTCCACCCGTACCGCAGCGCCTCCTCCGGTGTCCCGGCGGTGCCCTGCACGACGAGGGTCGAGTCCCCGCTGATGGCGGCGGCGAGGTGCTCGCTGACCCACGTCTTCGCCGTGCCGGGTATGCCCAGGAGCAGCAGCGCGCGATCAGTGGCGAGGGATGCCACCGCCACCTCCATGAGGCGTCGCGAGCCGAGGTACTTCGGTGTGATCTCGGTGCCGTCGTCGAGCGTCCCGCCGAGCAGGTAGGTCGTGACCGCCCACGGGGACAGCCGCCAGCGTGGTGGTCGCGGCCGGTCGTCCACGGCCACGAGGGCGGCGAGCTCGGCGGAATTCGCATCTTCCGCGTGCGCGCGCAGAACCGTTGTCGTGGTGGGTGATTCGCTCATCCGAAGGCCTCGCTGATCGATCGCTTGACGGAATGGAACTGGAGCAGGTTGCGCAGGTGGGTGGCCACCGAGGATTCGTTGCGAGCCCGCGCGAGCCACGCCTCGAGGGCCGGAAGGGCGTCCCGGTGCAGCCCCGCGAGGAGCTGCGGCATGGCCTGCGGCAGGTGCACGCTCGGTGCCTTCAGCGTCGCGAGCCGGGCCAACACGGCGAGGCTGAACTCAGCCGACCACGGCGGCGGCACGGCCGCAAGAAGTCCGGCCACGGAGGCGCTCTTGTCGGTTGTCAACCGGGCCAGCACGACGGTTTCGCGCTCGGCGGCCGGCAACGCCGGGACGAGCTCCGGATCCCACACGCGCGTCAGTACAGCGGCTGCCCACAGCGGGTCTCGCCGCAGGCGGACAGCCTGCCGTATGCCGCTGAGTGCGTCCGCGTCGGACAGCCGGCTCACGATCGTGGCCGGGTCCCAACCGGTCACGTCCGTCCACAGGTCGAGCGGTGCGCCGGCGCAGATGCGCTCGAGCCACCAGCCTCGTACTGACCGGCGCCCCGGTGGCTTGCCGAGCCCGTCTCGCCGGCCTGTGGCGTCGGGGGCATCGGGGAGGGTCACCTCGAGGCTGCGCTTGAGCACGCCCTTGGTCTGGATGAGGGGCCGGAGCCGTTCCGCCATCCGCCCGGCGCGGGCCGAGCCGGGGAGCCCGTCGAGGAGCACGGCCGCTGCTTCACGGACCGTGGCCGCCCGGTCGTCGAGCGCACGCTCGAGCAGCGCCTCATCCTCCGGGCCGAGACCGACGCGCAGCGCTCCGAGATGGGCCGCTCGGTCCCGGGCGCTGTCGGACGGCCACGTCGACTCGACGAGGGCGCGCGCCCGGGCTGGGTCGTCGGCGCGCACGACCGTGAGGACGGGGAGCCGCTCGGAGGAGGGGAGTCGGGCCCAGTCGACGTCCGTGTGCTCAGCGGCCGCAGACGTCGCGACGACACCCGACAGTGCGTCGGCAACCCACAGCCAGTCCGGGCGTTGCGCGGCGAGCCACGCACCCCGACGGTCGAGCACCGCTGCGGTGGGCCCGCGGAGGCGTCGGGACGTCGTGGCGAGGTCGAGGACGGTGGGCAGGAGCGAGTGGGGCACGCGTCGCCCGGCGGCCGCGGCGGTAAGGAGCCAGTGCAGGACGAGGCTGTCCCGCTGCTGCGCACCCGCGGGGGGATGGGTGAGGACCAGCTCGAGGAGCTGGATCGCCAGCCGACCGGCGGCGGGTCGTTCGTCC
>NZ_DATCWX010000051.1:0-3817 GCF_036566125.1 Intrasporangium sp. | reverse complement strand
TGTGGCTGCCGATGAAACCATCCGCCCCGGTGACGAGCACGGTCTTTCCGGCGATCGATCCGTCGATGGGCCGAGAGGTCAGTTCGATTGTCACAGTGGCCTTTTCGTTGTCTTGAGTTTCATAGATGCCGTATGCCGCTGAGTTCGCTGGCGCTCAGGCCTGGCCCTTCGCTCGGGCGAGGTCGCTCGGGGTGCCGACGTCGATCCAGTCGCTGCCGAGGTGCCACGCGGTGACGACCTCGCCCTTCTCGAGGCAGGTCTCGACGAGGTCCGGCATCCCGCTCGCCCGGCCCTCTGGAACCCAGGCGAAGGCACGCGGCTCAACCGCGTAGACGGCGGCGTTGATGTCGAAGGACAGCGTCGGCTTCTCGGCGATGCCGGTCACCCGGCCGTCGCTGGTCTCGACGACGCCGAAGGGCACCTCGTGCTGGTAGCTGCGCGTCGCCATCGTCAGGGTCGCCCCGGTGCGGGCGTGGGTGTGCAGCAGGTCGACGGCGTCGAACTGGACCATGAGGTCACCGTTCATGACGAGCACCGGATCCGCGAGGTCGGGCCGCTCGGCACGCAACAGGGCCAGGGAACCGGCCGTGCCGAGCGGCCGATCGGTGTCCTCCCGCAGGTATCGCACCGAGCACCCGAGCCTCGATCCGTCCCCGAGGTGCTCCTCGATCAGGTCGGCGAGGTAGTTGACGCTGATGTGGATGTCGCGGATGCCGTCGCCGACGAGACCGAGGACGATCCACTCGATGATCGACCGGCCGGCAACGGTCATGAGCGGCTTGGGCGTGTCGTTGGTGAGGTCGCCGAGGCGGCTTCCGCGGCCGCCGGCCATGATGACCGCCACGTTGGGCAGCGGCTTCGCGCCGACGACGTCGGAGAGGGTGTGCAGCCCGACGAGGGTGCCGTCCACGTCAATCTCCGGGACGGCGGATACGTGCAGGGCGGCGAGCAGGTCGAGAACGAGGGCCCGGGGCGAGCCGGCCTGAACCGTGTGCGGTGACGTCGTGGCGTGCTCGAGCGCGCGATCCTCGAGGCTCGTGCCCCGCAGGATCGCCCGGCGCAGGTCGCCGTCGGTGAGCAGGCCGGCGAGTCGGCCGCCCTCGTCGACGAGCATGCAGACCCGGGTGCCGCTCCGGTCGATGACGAGCAGGGCGTCGCGCAGCGTGGCCGTGCTCGGCGCAGTGGAACCGACGAGCTCGGCCTGCGTCACTCCGTCACCTCCACATCGGTCTCCTGGACGTCTCCGGGGCCCGCGTCGACGAACCGCTTGACCCGGCCGGCTGCTCCGGCCCTCCGCACGATATCGAGGATGCGGCGGCTCGCGTCCCCGGTGCCGTACGGGTTGACCACCTCCCTCGCCCTGGCCGTCCCCGCGGGGGACAGCGCGAGGCGGATGGCATCCTCGACGGCGGCCCTGCCCTCCTCGGCGTGGACGACGTTGTCCCCGCGGAGCCGGCCGCGTTGGCGGCCGCCGACGTCGACGGCGGGCTTGTGCAGCGTCGCGGCCTCGATGACCCCCGACGATGAGTTGCCAACGACGACGTCGACCGAGGCGAGGACGGCCGGGTAGTCGCGCCCGAGGGCCTCGACGAGGCGCAGTCGGGGCTCAGCAGCTGCGAGCGCCGACAAGGCGGCGACGATCTCCTCCCTACCCTCGTCCATCCCCGGATACGTCGCGATGACCGTCGCACAAACGGCGAGTGAGGCCTCGGCCGCCTCGCGAGCCCACTCGCCGATGGGGGCCCCGGCCTGCGCCGTCGGCGGGTGGTAGGTGAAGAGCGCGATGGGCCGCTCGACGCGGTCGGTCCCGAGCAGCCGGGCCAGCGCATCGTCCGCCAACGGTGCTGCCGCCGCCAGCCGGTCGAGCCCCGGCGCGCCGGTGACATGGATACGCTCTCTCGGCTCTCCCAGCTGCGAGAGTCGCCGCGCAGCATCGGGCGAGGCGACGCAGTGTTCGTCCGCGAGCTTGGTCACCGCGTGCCGGATCCGCTCGTCGAGGGCGCCCTCGGTCACCTCGCCGCCATGGAGGTGCACGATCGGCACTCCGAGCAGGACCGCCGGGGGCACGACGTAGAGCAGCTCCCACCGGTCCCCGAGGACGACGAGGACCTGGGCCTGGATGTCCTCGAGCACTCGGCCGGCGGCGACGGACAGCCGTGCTCCCTGCCCGAGCTGGGCGTCAACCGAGACCACGCTCATCGGCTCGGCCAAGGTGTGCACCACGGCAGGCGAAGCGGTCGCCTCCGGCAGCGCTCGCTTGAGGTCGTCGGCGTCATACATGACCCCCGTGAGCACGTGGAGGTCGACGTCGGTGGCCTCGGCCAGCACCTCGATGACCGGGGTCAGGGGGCCGAGGTCGGCCCGCGTGCCGACGAAGACGGCCACGGTGCGCGGGTCGGCCATCAGGCGTCCAGGTCGGAGTGGGTGACCGGCGCCCCTGCGGGGATGGATCGAGAGACGACGCGGCCCCGGATGTCGAGGGCGGGGCTGACGCCGCCCTCGGGTCGCAGCAGCGACAGGTGGGCGCCCTCGAGGATGGTGCCCATGGGCAGGTCGACGGCGGCGTGCCAGGAGCGGCGCACGAGCGTGGCGTTCGCCTCCTCGGAGGGCATCCGCCGCTTGACACCGTCACCGAGGGCCCGCGCGAGCTGCTTCGTCGCAAGGACGTACTCGGTCAGCCCGTCCGGCTCCAGGCTCGCCAGGTGGTCGGGCCCCGGGAGCGCGCGGTCGGCCGTGAAGTGCTTCTCGAGGATGGGCGCGCCGAGGGCGACGGCGCCCAGAGCCGTCGTCAGCCCCGGTGTGTGGTCCGACCACCCGACCGGGACGTCGTGCGCCCCGGCCATTGCGGGGATGGCCCGGAGGTTGCACTCCTCGACCGGTGCCGGGTACGCCGAGACGCAGTGGAACAGGACCAGCCCTGGTGCGTCCGCGCAGGCGGCGACGGCCGCGGCGACCTCGTCGGCCGTGCCCATCCCGGTCGACACGAGCAGGGTCACGCCGAGGGCCGAGAGCTGGCGCAGGTAGGGCAGGTTCGTCAGCTCGCCGGAGCTGACCTTGAGCGCGGGAAGGCCGAGAGCGACGAGCAGCTCGGCGCTGTCGAGGTCGAACGGGGTGGAGAGGAAGGTGATGCCGGACTGCGTCGCGTGGTCGCGCAGCTCGGCCCACGCGGTCTCGGGCAGGGTGAGCGACTCGAGGAGCGACCGCTGGTCGGAGGACCCACCGCGATCGCGCTGGTAGGGCGTCGTGGCGGCCGTCGACGAGACGAGCTTGTCCGGGGAGAAGGTCTGGAACTTCACTGCGTCGGCGCCCGACGACGCGGCGATGTCGACCAACCGGTGGGCGAGCTCGATGTCGCCGTTGTGGTTCACGCCCGCCTCGGCGATGACGTAGACGTCCTCGGCGGTCGGGATCTCCACCTCAGCGATGGTCGCCGTCCTCATGGGTGCACGTCCTCAGCGGGTCGACTCGTTGCCAGCCGGGCCGGCACCCCGACGACCGTGTTTCCGTCCGGAACGCCCCACGTCACGACGGACCCGGCCCCAACCGTGACGCCTACGCCGAGCTCGATCCCGGGCAGCACCCGCGCGCCGGAACCGACGAAGGTTCGGTCGCCGACACGCGCCGCGCCGAGGAGAGCGGCCCCGGGTGCGATGTGCGCGCCGTCGCCGACGACGCAGTCGTGCTCGACGACCGCACCCGTGTTGACGATGACACCGACACCCAATCGGGCGGACGGGCCGACGTGCGCGTGCTCCAGGACCACCGTCCCGGGACCGAGCACCGCCCGCGGCGAGACCGTCGCGGCAGCAGCGACGAC
>NZ_DATCWX010000048.1:0-6863 GCF_036566125.1 Intrasporangium sp. | reverse complement strand
GAGGACCTCGCCCTGTCGAGACAGGCGCAGGTTGTCCGGCATGAAGGGCACGTCAACGCTCGCACGCCCGACCGCCGACGTCGGGGAGCCCTGCGTGCGGTCGAGCGGGATGCGGTGGAGCGTGCGACCGCCCCACTCGGCAACGAACGCGGTGCGTCCGTCGCGAGTGACGATGACGCCGTTCGGCCCGGCCATCGCCGACTCCGGGACGACGCTCCAGCCCGACTCCAACTCCCACCGCATGAGGTTGCCGCTGGGAGTGTCGCTGAAGATCTGGGAGAACGGGTCGGACTTGGTCGGGTCGAAGAAGTTGGTGACCACGAGACCGTCACTGTCCGGGAGCGGGGCAACACCGTTGGGGAAGGTTCCGAGCGGCATGGTGACGCAGCCGGACCAGGTCAGGTCGATGCCGTCACGGACGTCGAGGCGGAAGACCTCGACGCCCTCGCGGCCGCCGTGGTTCACGACGTAGAGGTCGTAGGCGCCGTCGGCGCGCTCCTCGACGTTGATGCCGTGCGGCGACGCGATCGTGGGGTCGGGCGCGCCGGGGCACGAGGGGTAGCGAGCCTCGTCCCAGGCGACCGACCAGTTGCGGTTGGGCCAGATCTCGGTGGCCGACAGGGTGTTCGAGTCGACCGCGTAGAGGTGTCCGACGCTGCTCGTGGAGAGCGGGTCGTCCGACAGCCCGCTGACAATGGCGACCCCGGTGCCGGGCACCTCGACGATGTCCTCGGGGCTCGTCGGCCCGTCGACGAAGCCCTGCAGGTTGACGGTTGGGGTCGTCTCCTTGGGCGCGGCAGCTGCCGTCGTGCCGGCCGCGCTGGTCGTGGCAGCGAGGGCCAGGCCGAGCATGGCGCCGGCGGCAAGCCAGCGGCGGGGAGTTGGCGAAAGGGGCATGAAGAGTGAAACCTCCGGGGGTGCGTCAATGGACCCCGCCACGAGCGTGGCGACCACCGGCGCGAGTGCGCCGATGGTCGCCAACGTAGTGCTTCTATGGAGTGTTTGCTACAGGTCGGTGTTGATGTCTCGCATAGCGATCTGTAGTGGTTGCACCATTGCGTCTGGAAGGGTTCAGGCGGTCCGAGCCTGGGCAGCCGTGAGGTCGAGGGCGATGTCGACGATCATGTCCTCCTGCCCGCCCACGAGCTTTCGGCGGCCGACATCGAGCAGGATGGTGCGAACGTCGACGCCGTAGCGTGCCGAGGCGGCCTCGGCGTGCCGCAGGAAACTCGAGTAGACGCCGGCGTATCCCAGGGTGAGGGTCTCGCGGTCGACCTGGACGGGCCGGTCCTGGAGCGGCCGGACGATGTCGTCGGCGGCGTCCTGCAGGGCGAAGAGGTCGCAGCGGTGCTTCCATTCGTTGAGGTTCGCGACGGCGACGAAGGGCTCGATGGGGCAGTTGCCGGCCCCGGCGCCGTGACCGGCGAGGGACGCGTCGACCCGCGTCACCCCCTCCTCAACGGCAACGACGGAGTTCGCCACCGCGAGCGAGAGGTTCTGGTGCGCGTGGATGCCGATCTGGGTCTCGGGGAGCAGGACGTCGCGGTAGGCGCGGACCCGCTCACGGACGCCGTCCATGGTCAGGCGGCCACCGGAGTCGGTCACGTAGACGCAGTGGGCGCCGTAGGACTCCATCAGCTTGGCCTGCTGGGCGAGGCCCTCGGCCGTGTTGAGGTGGCTCATCATGAGGAAGCCGGAGACGTCCATCCCGAGCTCGCGGGCCTTGCTGATGTGCTGCGCGGCGACGTCGGCCTCGGTGCAGTGGGTGGCCACCCTGACGGAGCGGACCCCGAGCGAGTAGGCGTCCTCGAGGTCGCTGATCGTGCCGATGCCCGGGAGCAGCAGGGTCGTCAGGGTCGCCTGCTCGACGTTCTCCGCGGCGGCCTCGATCCACGCCCAGTCGGAGTGCGAGCCGGGGCCGTAGTTGAGGCTGCCGCCGGCGAGGCCGTCGCCGTGCGCGACCTCGATGGCGTCGACCCCCGCGGCGTCCAGGGCGGCGACGATCCGCCCGACATCCTTGGGGCTGATCCGGTGCCGGACGGCGTGCATGCCGTCGCGGAGCGTGACGTCCTGGATGTAGAGGACGGGCGGGTCGGTCACGGATGTCACGGTGGGGTTGCGGTCGGTGGCTGCGGCGCTCATGCCGTCACCTCTTCCTTGGCACGGCTGGCAGATCGTTCGGCGATGGTCTCGGCGACCCGCATCGCGGCCGACGTCATGATGTCGAGGTTGCCGGCGTAGGCGGGCAGGTACATGGCTGCGCCTTCGACCTCGAGGAAGACGGTGACCTTGGTCGTCACCTTCGGGCTGCCCTTGGGCAGCAGGGTGTGCACGGGCTCATCCTCGGGGATCTCGGTGAACTGGACCTGCTGCTTGAGCCGGTAGCCCGGGACGTACTCCTGCACCTTGGCCACCATGTCCTCGATCGACGCTCGGATGGCGTCGTGCGTGGACTCTTCCGCGTCGCCGATCAGGGCCAGCACCGTGTCGCGCATGATGAGCGGCGGCTCGGCAGGGTTGAGGATGATGATCGCCTTGCCGCGTTGCGCTCCCCCAACCTTCTCGATCGCCGCGGTGGTGGTCTCGGTGAACTCGTCGATGTTGGCGCGCGTGCCCGGGCCGGCCGACTTGGACGCGATCGAGGCGACGATCTCGGCGTAGGGGACCGCGGTGACGCGCGAGATCGCGGCCACGATCGGGATGGTGGCCTGGCCACCGCACGTGACCATGTTGACGTTGCTCGGTTCACGAGTGTGGTCCTCGAGGTGCTCCTCGAGGTTGACCGGTGGCACCACGTAGGGACCGATGGCCGCGGGGGTGAGGTCCACGAGCTTCTTGCCGTATGCCGCTAGCTTGGCTGCGTTGGCCACGTGGGCCTTCGCGGAGGTGGCGTCGAAGACGATCCCGATCTCGTCGAACCCGTCCATCGCGATGAGCCCGTCGACTCCCTCGTGGGTCGTGGGGACACCGAGGCTCGCGGCCCGGCGCAAACCGTCCGAGGCCGGGTCGATGCCGACCATGGCGCCCATCTCCAGGCTGGTGGAAAGGCGCATCACCTTGAACATCAGGTCGGTCCCAATGTTCCCGGGGCCGATGATGGCCACCTTCGTCTTCGTCATCACAGGTCCTTCGGGTCGTTGTGCCTGGGGTCGTTGGAGTGGGTGGGCGCGGCTGCGAACGTGACGCCGAGCGTGCCAAGGCCGCTGATCTCTGCGCGGATGGTGGTGCCGCCGGTGACCGAGTGCATCGGGCCGAGGGCGCCGGACAGGACGACCTGTCCCGCGCGGAGCGGGTCACCGACCTGCTGCGCGGTGCGGGCGAGCCAGAGGAGTGCGTTGATCGGGTCGCCGAGGCAAGCGGCGCCGTTGCCCTCGGACACCAGCAGGTCGTCTGCGTACATCCGCATCGTCGCGGCGGCCGGCTCCAGGTCAGCGAGCGGCACCCGCGTGTCACCCAGCACGAACAGCCCGCTCGAGCCGTTGTCCGCGATGGTGTCGGTGATCCGGATGTCCCAGTCGGCGATCCGGCTGTCGACGATCTCGATCGCGGCAACGGCGTGGTCCACCGCTGCCCGGACCGTCGCCACGTCCAGGTCGCCGCCGTCCACGTCGCCGCTGTCGAGGTCGGCTCCGAGCACGAAGGCGATCTCTGCCTCGACCCGTGGCTGGAGCAACGTGCCCGCGGGGACTGCCGATATGCCGGAGACGTCCATGTCGTCGAAGAGCACTCCGAAGTCCGGCTGGTCGACGCCGAGCTGCCGCTGGACTGCAGGCGATGTCAGCCCGATCTTGCGCCCTACGACCCGGGCGCCGGCGGCGGAGCGTCGCGCGGCGAGGGTCTGTTGCACCGCATACGCCGCCGCCAGGTCCGACTCGCCGATGAGTTCCCGCACGGGTGCGCACACCTCACCGGTCCGCGACGCATCCTCCAGCCGTCGGGCCGCTTGCAGGACAACGGCCTCCGTTGCCGTTGTGGTGGAGAAAGTCATGGGGACCTCCTGGTCGTCATGCCCCCAGAGTGAGGGTCGCAACGGTTGAGGTCCTACGCAGAGGATCCACTCAGTGGAACGTCGATGGAGGTGACGGGCTCAGTCCCGCCGCATCGAGGACCGGCGGGCCAGGGTGGCCGCGACACCGGCCGCGGCGGCCCGCACGGCCGCGACATGGCTCTCCGGACGAAAGCGGCTGACGGGCCCGGTGACACTGATCGCGGCGATCGGATGGTCGTCCACGTCCAGCACGGGAGCGGCGATGCAGAGGAGACCGACGGCGGACTCCTCCCGCTCGTAGGCGACGCCGGTTTCGACGACCCGGTCGAGCTGTCGCCGCAACAGACCGGGGGCAGTGATGGTGCGCGGAGTCTTCCGGACCAGGCCAGCATCGACGACGTCGGCCAACAGTTGTGGAGGGGAGTGGGCCAGCAGCGCCTTGCCGATCGCAGTGCAGTACAGGGGCATTCGCCCACCGAGCCGAGACGGTGAGGTCGCTTGGCGGTGGCCCCCGATCTTCGCGACGTAGACGACCTCGTGGCCCTCGAGCAGCCCGAGATGGACCGTCTCATGGGTCCGCTCGCGAAGGTCCTCCATGAACGGCGTCGCCACCTCGAGCAAGCGCCGCTCGACGGATGCACGCATCCCCAGCTCGAAGACCAGACCGCTCAATCGGTACCCGTTCGTCGTCCGCTCCAACAACCTCGCCGAGACCAAATCCCCCACCACCCGGTGGAGCGTTCCCTTTGCCAGCCCAGTTCGGCGGCCGAGCTCGGCCAACGGCACGCCGGCGTCGTCGGCCGTGAAGGCGAAGAGCACGGTCACGACCTTCCCCAGGACCGTCTCCGTGTCGACGGGGGGCGCAGAGCTGTTCTGTGCCGGATCCGTTCCTCGCATGGAGTCATACCAGCCTCACGTCGCCGCCCGCGTCAATCGCGATGGCCCGGTGGGAGGCGGTGGACCTGGCCCTCCGCCACCACTCGCTACCGCAGACCGGTTCCACCAAGCCACGACAGGTGCAAGCCGTCGCGCTTACTCAGCTCAGCGGCATACGGCATCTTGTTGGGTCGTTGGGTCACGGAGGCGGCACGGCCCCCCCATTGCGAGACTCGGCTCAGCGTGCCGGGGACGCCGGTCAGGCGATGACGCCGTGGGCGCGCAGCCTCGCCACCTCTTCCGCGGACAGGTGGAGCTCGTCGACGAGGATGGCATCGGTGTCGGCACCGACGGCGCGTCCGGTGGCCCGGATGCGCCCGGGGGTCCGGCCCATCCGCCACATGACGTTCTGCATCCTGATCGGCCCCAGGTCCTCGTCCGGGACGCTGGTCACAAGCTGCAGCGCCTTCACCTGGGGATCGTCCAGGAGCTCGCTCGGCTTGTAGACCGGGGCGACGGCCGCCCCGGCCTTCTCGAAGGCGGCGATCACCTCCTCACGGGTGCGCGCCCCGATCCACTCCCCAACGTAGCCGTCCAGGAGATCGGCGTGCTGGGCTCGCGTGCGTCCGTGCACGAACCACGGTTCGTCGATCACTTCGGGATGCCCGACGAGCCGCATCACCCGCTCGGCGATCGGGTTCGCGCTGGTGGAGATCGCGAGCCAGTGGTCGTCGCGCGTGCGGTACGTATTGCGGGGCGCGTTGTTGAGGGATCGGTTCCCCGTCCGGTCCTGGTCGATGCCGAGCTGGTCGGCGTAGATGATGCCCGGGCCCACCGCCGTCATGATCGGCGACAGGAGGTCGAGGTCGATCTCCTGACCCTTGCCGTCCTTGTCCCGCTGGTAGAGCGCCATGGACACTGCGGCCGCCCCTGCGACGCCGGCGATCGAGTCGGCGAGGCCGAAGGCGGGCAGCGTGGGCGGGCCATCGGGTTGGCCCGTGAGGTGGGCGAAGCCGCTCATCGCCTCGACGAGTGTGCCGAAGGCGGGCCGCGCGGCGTAGGGGCCGCTCTGCCCGAAGCCGGTGACCCGCAGCAGGATGAGGCCCGGGTTGTCGGTGGAGAGGACGTCGTAGCCGAGCCCCCACCGCTCCAGGGTGCCGGGCCGGAAGTTCTCGACGATGACGTCGGCTGTCCGAGCCAGCTCCTTGAAGATCCGTGCGCCCTCCGGGTCGCCGAGGTAGAGGCCCAGCGTCCGCTTGTTGCGACTGATCATCTTCCACCACAGGGGTTGGCCATCCTTGTCGAGGCCGTGCCCCCGCATCCCGTCGCCGCGTGACGGGTGCTCGATCTTGATGACGTCGGCGCCGAAGTCGCCGAGGATCTGCGCCGCCAGCGGACCGGCGAGGATCGTCGAGAGGTCGAGGACCCGGAGACCGCCGAGCGGGCCGTCGGCAGAGGTGGAGCTCACGCCTCCCCCTTGACCGACCCGCCCCTGCGCAGGAACTGGCCTCGTGGCTCACCGACCACCTTGCCGCCCTCGAGGACCCGCATGCCGCGCACCCACGTGTCCGTCACCTTGGCGGTGAGCTCGAAGCCCTCGAACGGGGTGTACTCCTGGCTGGACTCGGAGTCCTCTGCGTGGATCGTCCACGTGGCGGCCGGGTCAACGAGGCAGAGGTCGGCGTCGTAGCCGACGGAGATGCGGCCCTTGCGGTCACCAAGACCGTAGCGCTGCGCTGGGTTGAGTGAGGTGAGCTCGGCAATCCGCTTGTACGACAGGCCGCGGCGTGAGCCCTCACTCACGAGGGCCGGCAGGAGGTACTCCGTGCCACCGAAGCCTGACTTCGCGGCGAAGACGTCATCCTTGTCCGTGCCGAACTTCATCTCCTCCTTGCAGCAGGCGTGGTCGCTGACGACCCAGTCGATGTCGCCGGCCAAGAGGTGCTGCCAGAGGCTTTCGACGTCCTCTCGCGGACGGAGCGGCGGGTTCACCTTGCCG
>NZ_DATCWX010000344.1:0-17997 GCF_036566125.1 Intrasporangium sp. | reverse complement strand
TCAGTGCGAGGAGGGGGATCACCCACCACTCGAGCAGCACGTGGTCGACGAACGGCTGGAGGGGGTTGAGCGCGGCAACCACGTAGGGATTCGGGATGGGCGCGACGTCCAGACCGATGTACTCAGGCAGCACGACGTGGTCGTGGGTCAGCAGAGTGGCCGGTCCGACAAGTACTCCCAGCCACACGAGCCGCAACGCGATGCGCTGCCACCGACGTTCGAGGATGCCGTCGGGGAATGACGCAATCATGAGAAGGAAACCGGTGGCGGACAGTCCGTCGGCGGTCAAGCCGATCTGGTTGAACAGCGCAAACGTTGGTGACGCGAGCACGTCGGGGTGCGTCCACACGAAGGTCTCGTACGCGGAACCGACAGCCGACCCCGTGGCACCCAGGGCAACGTAGATCGCAAGCCGCGACGAAGTGGCGGTGAGCAGCCACAGGCCGAAGGCGTAGAGGGGCAGGACGCCGAAGAGCATCCAGCCCAAGCCCTCACCCGGGTGCGACCCTGGAGTCATGATCCCGCGAACGAGCAGGACATAGCCGATCGACCCGGTGCCGACCACACCGAGCACCACGAGCCACGCGCGTCGTGCGAGCACACCTCATGATCCGCCATCGGAGTGCCTTCGGGGGAGTGGGTTTCCCCATGACCACCCCCGGGGCTGCCCTCCATTCGGGACGGGGGAGGGCCGCGTTCCGGGCCGCGAGCCTTCCCGGGACCGTGGATGAAGTGCACCCGGGTGGGTGGCAGGACACAGGGAGGGACATCATGCGCAGGACCTACACCGTGCTCGCGTGGATCATCGCGGCCGGAGTCTTCGTCCAGGCGGCGGCGATCGCCTTCGGCTTCGCCGGAATGGCTGGTTATGTCCAAGGGGGCGGCGTCGTCGACAAGGCACTCGTCGAGAGCCAGACCGCGGGCAACTTCACCGGGGAGCTCGGGTTCCCCATCCACGCGATCGTCGGCGGAATGGTCATCCCGTTCGCAGCCCTCGCGCTCGTCGTCGTGTCGTTCCTGGTCAGGGTGCCCGGCGCGCGGAAGTGGGCGGCGATCGTGCTCGGCCTCGTCGTCGTCCAGGCCATGCTGGGCTACTCGATCACGGACCTGCCCTACCTGGGCCTGATCCATGGCGCCAACGCCCTGGCCGTCCTGCTGAGCTCCGTGCAGGCGGCGCGGCTGGTGGCGCGAGCCGAAGCACGGCCGACCGACTCCACCGTCACGGCCAGTGCCTCGGTCTGACGCTCCGCGAGTTCCCCGAGCCGCTGGCCTCCGTCGTCGCATCCTTGCCGGTCTCGGGCTCACGGCGGCGCTGGCCCTCGCGGTCGTGGCGTGGTCCTCGAGCCGGCTGGGCGAGTACTCGGTCCTCACCATGGGCGTCGACGCACAGCACGTGGGCCACGGTGGACGGGGCGCCGGAGTCAGTGTCACCGCGCTGACTGCTGACCCGTCTGCGCCAGCGGACGTCCGGGTCGAGCTCGTCGCACGGAGTGGGCCGATCGCGCTCCCCGGAGGCCGCAGTGTCCAGGGCTACACCATCAACGGGACCTCTCCCGGACCGACGATCCGCGCGCGGCAGGGTCAGCTCGTCGAGGTGACGCTCGTCAACGAGTCGGTCGGGGCGGGCACGACGCTGCACTGGCACGGCATCGACGTGCCCAACGCGGCCGACGGGGTGGCCGGTGTCACCCAGGACGCCGTGCCCGTGGGCGGGCGGTACGTGTACCGCTTCCGGGCGGACGACGCCGGAACTTACTGGTACCACGCGCACCAGCTTTCCCACGAACAGGTCGAACGAGGCCTGCTCGGCGCCGTCGTCATCGATCCCGCGACGTCAGCGCCCCCCACGGCCGCCACACACCCTACGACCACAGATGCGGTCGCGCTCCTGCACGTCTACGAGGGCCAGCACACGCTCAACGGGCGGGTCGAGGACGAGCACGTCGAGGCTGGTCTGGGGGAGCGCGTCAGGATCCGGGTCATCAACACGGACCAAGGCACGGCTGCCGTCTGGGCGTCGCAGCCGTTCCGCGTCGTCGCCATCGACGGCCGTGACGTCAACCAGCCCACCGATGTCACCGGTCGACGCGTCCTCGTCCCGGCTGGTGGCCGGGTCGACGTCGAAGTGGTGGCACCGGCTGCTGGAGCGGCCCGCGTGCACGTCGGTGGGGCGCGCAGCGTCGTCGTGGGACCGGTGGGTGCGCAGGCGCCGGAGGTGCGCCAGCCGCAGCAGGACCTCGACCTGCTCAGCTACGGCTCACCGGTGCCGCTCGGCTTCGACGCCGAGCGCCCGGATCGCACCTACGACTACGTCATCGGTCGCCGGCCGGGCCTCATCGACGGGCGGCCGGGCATGTTCTGGACGATCAACGGGCGGATGTTCCCCAACGTCCCGATGTTCCACGTCACCACTGGTGACGTCGTTCGCATGCACATCGCGAACGAGTCCGGTGAGGTCCACCCGATGCACCTGCACGGCCATCACCTGGTCGTCCTGTCGCGCAACGGCATTGCGGCCCAAGGCAGCCCGTGGTGGGTCGACTCCCTGGACGTCCACCCGGGCGAGCGCTACGAGGTCGCCTTCGTCGCCGACAACCCGGGCATCTGGACCGACCACTGCCACACGCTCCAGCACGCCGTCGAGGGGCTCGTCGCGCACGTCATGTACGACGGCGTCACGACACCCTTCACCATCAACGGCGCCACGGGGAACCAGCCCGAGTGAGGTGGAGGGACCTACACACGACGGTGCGTGACAATGACGTGGTGACCCCGCGGACAGCTCTTGAGCACCTTGACGTGGCCATCGTCGGCGCCGGCATCTCGGGGATCGACGCGGCCTACCGGTTGCAGACGGAGCTGCCGGACAAGCGCTTCGCGATCCTGGAGGCACGCGATGCGATGGGCGGCACGTGGGACCTCTTCCGGTATCCGGGGGTGCGATCGGACTCCGACATGGGCACGCTGGGCTTCCCGTTCGAGCCCTGGACCGATGCAGAGTCCATCGCCGACGGTGACAAGATCCTCGCCTACATCAGACGGACGGCGGCGCGACACGGCATCGACCGGCAGATCCGCTACGGCCACCGCGTTGTCGCTGCCGACTGGTCGAGCAGCGAGGCGCGGTGGACCCTGACGCTCAGGCAGGGGGACGAGCAGCGCCAGCTGACCTGCGGGTTCCTGCACCTGTGCAGCGGCTACTACGACTACGCGCAGGGCCACCGCCCCGAGTTCCCCGGCGAGGCGCAGTTCACCGGTTCGATCGTCCATCCGCAGTTCTGGCCCGAGGCGCTGGAGGTCGCGGGCCGCCGTGTCGTCATCATCGGATCCGGAGCCACTGCAGTCACGCTCGCTCCGGCGCTCGCCCGGCTCGGTGCGCACACCACGATCCTCCAGCGGTCGCCGAGCTGGATGGTCGCACTTGCGCGGCGGGACCGCATCGCCACCGCAGCCCGCCGCGTGCTTCCGGCCCGGCTGGCTGCGGACGCCGTTCGCTACAAGAACGCCCTGCTGACCTTCGGGTTCTACGAGTTGTGCCGGCGGGCGCCCCGACTGGCGAGCTCCGTGATCACCCGAGGGACGGTGCGGGCCCTGGGTGATCCGGCTCTCGTGGAGCAGCACTTCACCCCGCGCTACGACCCTTGGGACCAGCGCCTCTGCGTCGTGCCCGACGGCGACCTGTTCCGGACGATCCGGGACGGGCAGGTCGAGGTCGTCACCGACACCATCGACACCTTCACGCCGACCGGGATCGGTCTCTCGTCGGGACGCGAACTGCCGGCCGACGTCATCGTCACCGCGACCGGCCTCCGGCTGCTCAGCGCGGGCGGGATCGACCTCAGCGTCGATGGCGAGCGCCGGGCCCCGTCCGAGCTCTTCGTCTACCGCGGCCTGATGCTGGGAGGGATCCCGAACCTCGCGCTCAGCCTCGGCTACGTCAACGCGTCGTGGACGCTGCGCGCCGACCTCGCCTCTCGGTACGTGTGCCGGCTCCTGGCCCACCTGGACCGACACGGGCTGCGCGTGGCAATCCCGACGCCTCCCGACGGCTTGGTCGAGCAGCCGCTCCTGCCACTTCACTCCGGCTACGTGCGACGTGCCGAGGGGAGACTTCCTCACCAGGGGGACCGGGCGCCGTGGCGGATGCGCCAGAGCTACCTGCCCGATCGTCGTGAGCTGCTCCGTGGCGACGTCACCGCGTCGATGGCCTTCCGCTGACCTCGCCGTCGCCGAGTCGCAACCGGTCGGACAGCTCCCCAGCCGCAGCGAGGACCTCGAGACCTCCCATGACGCGCTCGTGGACCGACCATGGGCTGATCGTGTTGACAAAGATCTTCGTCCCGCCCTCGAAGCCCGCGAGCGTCGAGACCCGCCACTTGAGCACGGCGCGCAACGGCATCGGCAGTTCCAGGGAGGGCGGCCGGTGGTGCCACTCCTCGTTGCTCGGCACCTCGACCCCGGTCGCCGCGTGGCAGGCGTGCAAAAGGTCCGAGAAGTCCCGACGCTCGTCGACCGACAGCTCCCACGGGCAGCGGTCCGCCACGAGAGAGTGCACCTCGAGCGACGGGTACCGGTGCCCGATGCCGACGAAGGCCACCGCGGTCGCGGTGCGGCCGACGACCAGCCCCTGCGTCGCGGCATACTCGTGCCCCCACCGCCGGTAGAGGTCAGGCTCCAGGACCACCTGCTCCGCCTCACGCTCCAGCTGGGCGCCGAGCTCGTCGATGGCGACGACCTGCTTGTGCAGGTGGTCGAAGGAGGCGCCCGCCGGCTGGAGCCAGTTCTGGAACACGCTGACGTAGCGGGCGTGCTCGTTGTCGCGATAGAGGCCCTGCATCGCAGTGATCGCGAACTCGACGTACTTGCAGTGCTCCTCGGGCGTCAGCCGCCCTGAGCCGCGCAACAGCGAGTCGTCCAGCGCCCCCGGCTCGAAGTGGTGGCGGGCGACGACGAGCAGGTGGTTGCCGGCGAAGAGCCCCACCGCCTCGCGCTCGACGTCCTCCTCGTTCAGTGACTCGTCCAGCGACCCGGCCCCCCCGGGGTCCGCAGCCCGTGCAGCCATCCGGGTCCGGGCCAGCCGCGCCACGTGCTCGCGGCCGACCGGTGTGGCCAGATAGGCACGCTGGTGGGCCTGCATGGCCAGCGTCGGCTGCCAGCCGTGGACCAGGTGCCAGTAGTCGAAGGAGAGGATCTCGAAGAGGTTGGGCACCAGCCGGAACTCCGCAGGGCTCGCGACAACCTCCTCGGCGGTCAGGCCGCGCACCTCGCGCCAACCCCCCCGCGCGTCGGCGTCACGGACGAGCCGCGCAATCTCGGGGGTCGTCTCGAGCGCTCGATCCGGGCAGAACGAGCAGATCCGGCCGCTGTCCGCGGGGTCGATGGGCAGCGGGGCACGACTCGTGCGGTTGACGGGCCGACGCCCTCGGCCGGGCAACGTCCACACCTTGGTGCCGGTGAACGGGTTGACCTGCTTGATGGTCCCGTCTGGCAGTCGCGTCAGCGGCTCGATCACCCGGCCAGCGTAGGCCGCGGTTGGACGTAGCCGAGGTCACAGCCCGCCGCCCGTTGGCCCCGACTACTGTCCCGTACATGCGAGCAGCGAGAGTCACCGTCCTCGAAGGGCCTGCGGCCGTCACCGTCGAGGAGGTCGAGGAGCCCACCCTCGAGCCCGGCCACGTCCTCGTCGACGTCCACGAGGCGGGCGTCAGCTTCCCCGACGTGCTCCAGAGCAAGGGCCTCTACCAGATGAAGCCCGACCTGCCCTTCATCCCCGGCGCCGAGTGCGCCGGCGTCGTGCGCCGAGCCGGTGCCGACAGCACTTTCCAGCCCGGCGACCGGGTCGCGGCCTTCCCGGTCCTCGGCGCCTTCGCGGAGACGGTCGCCGTCCCCGAGGCCATGGTCTTCCCGCTGCCGGACGGCGTCTCCTTCACCGCAGGCGCCGCGCTGCTCATGAACTACCTCACCGTCCACTTTGCCCTCGCCCGCCGCGGTCACCTCGAGCGCGGCGAGACCGTGCTCGTCCACGGCGCGGCCGGGGGCATCGGCACCGCCACGATCCAGCTGGCCAAGGCGATGGGCGCGCGCGTCATCGCGGTCGTGTCGTCGGACGAGAAGCGGTCCACCGCCGAGAAGGCTGGGGCTCACCACGCGATCGCTGCCGACGGGTTTCTCGCTCGGGCAAAGGAACTGACGGGTGGCCGTGGCGTCGACATCGTGGTGGACCCGGTCGGCGGCGACCGATTCACGGACAGCCTCCGCAGCCTCGCGCCAGAGGGTCGGGTGCTCGTCATCGGCTTCACCGCCGGATCGATCCCCGAGGTGAAGGTCAACCGGCTACTGCTGAACAACATCAGCGTCGTCGGTGTCGCGTGGGGTGCCATGTGGATGAGCGAGCCCGGCTACCTTCGCACCCAGTGGCACGCCCTCACTCCCCTGCTGGAGAGCGGTGCCATCGACCCGCCGATCGGCAGCACCCATCCCCTGGAGGACGTTGCCGCTGCACTGACCGAGATCGACGAGCGTCGTGCCCTCGGGAAGGTCACGTTGCGCGTCCGCTGAGGTGGGCGATCGGGGCCGTAGATTCTGTCGTATGCCGCTCAGCTCGCTCCCAGCGCCCACGTCCTCCCGGCGCGTCCTCATCACCGGCGCCGCCTCCGGCCTCGGACTGGCGCTCGCTCGCGGGCTCGCCGAGCGGGGGGACCGGGTCTTGGCCACCGACGTTGCGAGAGCTCGCCCGGACTCGGTCCCTGCCGGCGTCGACTACCTGCCCCTGGACGTCCGACTGGACGCCGACTGGACGAGCGCCCTTGCGCACGTGCGAGACTCGTGGGGCGGCGTGGACGTGCTCGTCAACAACGCAGGCGTCGCGACGGGCGGTCGGATCGACGTGGCCACGATGGACGAGTGGCACCGGATCGTCGACATCAACCTGCTCGGCGTCGTCCGCGGCTGTCGGACCTTCACGCCGCTCCTCAAGGAGCAGGGCCGCGGTCACATCGTCAACGTCGCCTCCCTGGCCGGCCTGGTTCACGCCCCAGGCATGGCGTCGTACAACGCCGTCAAGGCGGGCGTGGTCGCGGTCAGCGAGACCCTCGACCATGAGCTGGCGCCTCACGGGATCGCCGTGTCAGTCGTGTGCCCGGCGTTCTTCCGCACCAACCTCGGCGCCTCCTTCGCCGGCGCCGATGGCGACATGGAGGCGGCGGGCAAACGTCTGCTTGAGCGGTCCAGGCGCTCTGCCGATGAGGTCGCGGCCATCGTCATCAGCGGGATCGACGCTCGCCGGGACATCATCCTCACCGATTGGGATGGTCGAATTGCTTGGCGGGTCAAGAGATTCGCGCGGCCGATCTATCGGCTGGCGATGCGTAGGGCTGGAGCTCGGATCGCCTCGACGTCCCACACGATCGAGTGAACAGCTTTTGGACACAGATGTTGTTCACTCGATCGAATGGTGAGGGTCGGGACTGTGCGTGTCGTCAGGAGCTCCGGCGAAGGTCGACGCGGGCCGGAGACTCGGCCCCGAGCACGCCGCGGAGGCTCGCGGCGATCAGGTCCGCGGCGTCGCCTGACTCCGACACGTCGAAGGTCGCCGAGAGATGAGGGTCGTCGCCGTCGGGCTCCCAGCCCAGCGCGGCCAGGGTCCCCAGCTGGCGTGCCGTGAGGTCGGTGATGCCTTCGAACTCCGCGTCACCGATGCACTCGAGGGCGAGCAGCCCCTCGATCGGTCGGGCCTGGAGGAAGACGTCGGGAACGGGCGGGGGCGGCGGTGGCGGTGCGAACGCCCGGCGCCACCCTCTGCGTGCCTCACGCCGCTCCTCTGCGACCGCCGCCGCCGAGTCGACGTGGACGACGAACGTCACCCAGTCATCCGGACCGAGGTGCTCGAGTTCCCTTGCGACACGGGCGCTCCAGGCCTCCCACGTCTCATCGGTCGCGTCCGTGCTGTCCACTGCGGCGGTCAGGTCGGGTCGAGCGCTCGCACATCCACGACCGCCGTCTCGAGCAACCGCCGCAGGTGCTCAGGGATCGGCGTGGGGCGGCGTGTGTCGGCGTCGATCTCGACGTGGACCCAGTGGCCCAACGCCTTGGGCGGGCCGTCGCCAACCTCGGCAATCTCGGGGTCGACGAACAGTCCCAGCTGGTACGTGACGCTGCTTGTCCCCAGCCGGGTAATACGCAGGCCGACGATGAGTGGCGTGGGGAAGGCGACCTCCGAGTAGAACGTGCAACTCGACTCGGCAACGACGCCCTGGGTCGGGTCCGTCAGCGGGTCGATGGTGACGTGCTCGACCTGCCATCCGTTGATCGCGGAGTCGAACAGCTCGTAGTACACGGCGTTGTTGAGGTGCCCGTACATGTCGTTGTCCGACCATCGAGTGGTAACGGGACGGTGAACCGGGAAGTCTGAGAGAGTCAGAGAGCGCGGATCGACCACCTGACCATCCTGCCCGACGACGGGCCCGTTTGGCCGCGTAACCTGCATTCATGTCCACCTGGATCGTCTTCCTCCGGGCCGTGAACGTGGGTGGACGCGCGTATCCCATGGCTGAGCTGCGGGCCGCGCTCACCGAGGCGGGATACGGCGACGTCGAGACGCACATACAGACGGGGAACGTCCGTTTGACCAGTCCGGTTCGCTCTCGGGCCAAGCTCGAGACCGCGCTCGAGGTCCTCTTCGAGGCGGATCGTGGCTTCTCGGTGGCCACTGTCGCGCTCACCCCGGGAGAGCTGACCCGGGTGGCAGCCGACGCCACGGTCCTCGCGGAAGCGAGCCCAGCGGCATACGGCCATTATGTGAGCCTCGTGAAGGCGACCCCCGCTGCGGCCGATGCGAAGCGGGTGGAGGCGCTTTCTCGTGATGGTGAACGAATCTACGTGCGCGGCCGGGCGGTTCACTTGCTCCTCGACATTCCCTACGGCACGGCAAAGGTGTCGAACGCAGCCATCGAGAAGATCCTTGGGCCGGCCACGAATCGAAATCTCAAGGTCATCACCGCACTTGCCGAGAAGTGGGGCTGACTCGCCATGCACGTGGAGGTCTGATGAAGAAGATCGGTTTCCTGTCGTTCGGGCACTGGACGCCCTCGCCGCACTCGCAGACGCGGTCGGCGGCCGATGCGCACCTGCAGTCCATCGACCTGGCGGTTGCGGCCGAGGACCTCGGTGCGGACGGCGCGTACTTCCGGGTGCATCACTTCGCGCGCCAGCTCGCCTCGCCCTTCCCGCTGCTCGCGGCCGTCGGAGCACGGACAAACCGGATCGAGATCGGCACCGGCGTCATCGACATGCGCTACGAGAACCCGCTCTACATGGCCGAGGACGCCGGTGCTGCGGACGTCATCTCCGGTGGGCGACTGCAGCTGGGGATCAGCCGTGGATCGCCGGAGCAGGTCATCGACGGCTTCCGGTACTTCGGGCACGTGCCGGCCGAGGGCTCGGACGCGGCGTCCATGGCGCGTGAGCACGCCCAGGTGTTCCTCGAACTCCTCAAGGGGGAGGGCTTCGCCGAGCCGAACCCGCGGCCGATGTTCCCCAACCCGCCCGGCCTGCTGCGCATCGAGCCGCACTCGCCCGGGCTGCGCGACCGCATCTGGTGGGGAGCCGGCACGCGGGCCACGGCGGAGTGGACGGCCGAGCTGGGGATGAACCTCATGAGCAGCACGCTGCTGACCGAGGACACGGGAGTGCCGTTCCACCAGCTCCAGGCGGAGCAGATCCAGCGCTTCCGGGACGCCTGGAAGGCTGCGGGTCACGAGCGCGAGCCGCGAGTCTCCGTGAGCCGGAGCATCTTCCCGATTGTGGACGAGCTGGACCGGCAGTACTTCTTCCGCGAGTCCGGGAGCCAGGACCAGGTCGGTCAGCTCGAGGGCGGCCTCGCGCGGTTCGGCAAGACCTACGCCGATGAGCCGGAGCGGCTCGTCGCCGCCCTCGCCGAGGACGAGGCGATCGCGGCCGCCGACACCCTGCTCCTGACGGTCCCGAACCAGCTCGGCGTCGACTACAACGCGCACGTCATCGAGAGCGTCCTGACGCACGTGGCCCCGGAGCTCGGGTGGCGCTGAGCCTGTGGATGGCCATCCAGAGTGTCAGGTGGCCCGCCTAGAGTCGGTCGCATGGCGTGGAGCGTGGGTCGGGCGACGTGGGTCGGTGAGCTGTCCGACCCGGAGATCGCCCAGCAGGTCGGCTCCCGCACCTTCGACCGGGGCGTGGCCTATGCGGCCCAGCACCGCGTCCGGTCGCTGGCGGCGCGTCCCGAGGGGATGATGCTGCTCGGCACTGTCGAGGGTTCCGGCTCGGAGACCTACCAGACCATCATCGAGGCGAGGCCCCACCCGAAGGGGCGGGCGCCGTTGTGGTCCGGTCGGTGCAGCTGCCCGGTCGGCTCGGACTGCAAGCACGTCGTCGCGCTCCTCCTGCTGGCGCGGGACGTCGCCAACGGCAAGGAGCCGCCGGACCTCGTCAGTGACGCCGGTGTGCCCGCTGCCGGCGCTGAGACGATGGTCGAGGGCGGGGCGATGACAGCCCCGTCCGCACGCTCGGAGGCCCATTGGGCGGACGTGCTCGGCCACGTGCGACCGCGAGGGCGGGACCGGGAGGTTCCGGCGGCTCCGGAGCCGCGCGGGGACCTCATGCCCGCCGGGCTCTTCGTCGACGCGATCTACCGGAGCGGTGGCTGGCAGAAACAGCCGGAGATCGGCTATGGGCTGCGGGCCACGCGCCGGACCCGCACCGGTTCGTGGCACCAGAGCCTGACGTGGCACGACGCGCTCCCGCAGTGGCGGTCCGGCGTCCGCTACCTGCCGGAGCACGAGCGGATCCTGACGAGGTTGCGGGACGAGGCGCGCAGGGGATCCGGCAGCACGACGTACTTCACCGCAGCGGCCCCGCTCAACCTCGACGCGAGTCCGGAGGTGTGGCCGCTGCTGCGCGAGGCGCGTGACGCCGGGATCGCCCTGTTGCCCGGCGAGGGCGTCGCGGGACCGGTGCGGCTCCTCGACGAGCCGGCCGAGCTCGTCCTCCACGTGCTCAAGGCCGACGACGGCTCGGGCGACCTCGTCCTCAGGGTCACGACCGAGGGCCTGCCGGAGGACCTCGTCGGCGAGGTGCTGCACATCGGTGACCCGGTGCACGGTCTCGTCATCGAGGGTGACGACGGCGCGCTGACGCTGGTAGCCCTCGAGCAGGATCTCGGCCTCGACCGCAACGCGGTCACCCAGGCCCTGGCCGGCCTGCGGGTGCCGGCCGAGGAACGATCCCGGTTCCTCACCACGGCGGTGCCCGGGCTGCGTGACCACGTCAGGGTCCGGTCCGACATCCCACTTCCCGCCCCCAAGGGCCAGCCCGACGAGCTGCCGGAGCGCGTTCAGGTGCACGTCCACGTCGTCGGCGACGTGCCGGGCGAGCTGCGCCTCGATCTGGGCTTCGCCTACGACGGGCACGTGCGGCCCTTCACCACGCAGCGGTTCGGCGGGGCGGTCCGGGACCGCGCCGCAGAGCGGGTCGCTGTCGAGGGCGCAACCTCGGTGCACGCTGTCCGGGGCGCCACTTGGCGTGACTCGACGGGGTATCTGCATCTGGCAACTCACTTGGAGCTCAAGGGAGTCGACGCGGCAAGGTTCGTCACCGAGCAGCTCGAGCAGCTGGAGGCAGACGAGCACGTCGTCGTCGCCGTCGAGAGCGAGCTGGCTACCTATGAGGAGGTGACGAGCGCCCCCGTCATCCGGATCGGCACGGACGACCAGGAAGGTGACGGCCACCGGCGGCGGGTCGACGACGGGCCGACCGACTGGTTCGACCTGCGGATCTCGGTCGAGGTCGACGGTGAGGCGGTCCCCTTCGAGCCGCTCTTCGCGGCGCTGGCTGAGGGGGACGAGGTCATGCTCCTCGACTCCGGAGCCTGGTTCCGTCTCGACCGACCGGAGCTGCGCCGACTCAAGGAGCTCATCGAGGAGGCGCGCGAGATCGCCGACCCTTCGTCCGGTGGGCTGCGCCTGTCCCCGCACCACGTCGATTTCTGGGACGAGCTCGTCGCCCTCGGCGTCGTCGACCACCAGAGCACGCGGTGGGCGGCCAACGTCGCGGCGCTCGGTGCGGAGCTCGCCGCCGCGCAGCCGCCGCCGGTGCCGACAGACCTGCACGCCACGCTGCGGCCCTACCAGCTCGAGGGCTATCACTGGCTGGCCCGGCTGTGGGACGCGCGGATCGGCGGCATCCTTGCCGACGACATGGGCCTCGGGAAGACGCTGCAGGTCATCGCCGTCCTCGCCCGGGCTCATGAGCGGGGCGAGCTCGGCAGCCGGGTGTCGGTCCCCGCCGCCCAGGGCCGCGGACCGGTTCTCGTCGTTGCCCCGACGAGCGTCGTCGGGACCTGGCTCGGGGAGCTCGAGACCTTCGCGCCGCACCTGCAGGTGGCGGCCGTGACCGAGACGAGCCGCAAACGTGGGACGCCCGTCACGGAGGCCGTCGCGGATGCCCAGGTGATCGTCACGTCCTATGCCGTGCTTCGCCTCGACGACGCGGCGTTCCGCGAGATCGAGTGGGGTGGCGTCGTCCTCGATGAGGCGCAGTTCGTCAAGAACCGCCAGGCCAAGACGCACGTCGCCGTGCGCCGCCTCGGGGCACCCTTCACCCTCGCCGTGACCGGCACGCCGCTCGAGAACTCCCTCATGGACCTGTGGGCGCTGCTGTCGCTGACTGCGCCCGGGCTCTATCCCAGGCCGGACGTCTTCACCAAGAACTACCGCAAGCCGATCGAGTCGGGAGCGCGGCCCGAGCTGCTCGACCACCTGCGCCGCCGGATCCGCCCCCTGATGCTGCGCCGGACCAAGGACCAGGTCGCGCTGGACCTGCCGCCCAAGCAAGTGCAGGTGCTGCCGCTCGACCCCCACCCGGTCCACGGCCACATCTACGACCAGCACCTCCAGCGCGAGCGGCAGCGGGTGCTGGGCCTGCTGGGTGACCCGGAGGCCAACCGCGTCGCGATCCTCGCGTCGCTCACTCGACTGCGCCAGCTCGCCCTCGACCCGTCACTCGTCGACGACGCACATCACGGCAAGGCGACCGCGGCCAAGGTCGACTTCCTCGTCGAGCAGCTCAAGGAGCTCGAGGCAGAGGGACACCGGGCCCTCGTGTTCAGCCAGTTCACCGGCTTCCTCCGCATCGTCGAGCGGGCCCTCGCGGCGGCGGGTCTGCGCACCTCGTACCTCGACGGCTCGACACGGGACCGGCAGTCGGTCATCCGAGGCTTCCGGGACGGGGATGCAACGGCGTTCCTCATCAGCCTCAAGGCAGGCGGCTTCGGACTGACGCTGACCGAGGCCGACTACGTCTTCGTCCTCGACCCCTGGTGGAACCCCGCGGCCGAGGCCCAGGCGATCGACCGGGCGCACCGCATCGGGCAGGGCAAACCGGTCACCGTCTACCGGCTCGTCTCGGCGGGAACGATCGAGGAGAAGGTCGTCGCGCTCCAGGAGCGCAAGCGGGACCTCTTCCAGCGCGTCGTCGACGAGGGCGGTGCACTGTCCGGCGCCATCACGGCGGACGATGTCAAGGACCTGCTCGGCTTGCCGAGCTGACCAGGTGGAGGCGCGAATCCCGCAGCCTGCCAGCCGGACTCGGGTCAGCCGCTGTCGCTGGTGGTGATGCCGTCGATGAGCTGCTGGGCCAGCGCTCCGTATTCCCGCACCACCTCGCCCAGCTCGGTCTCCTCTGGAGCGAGCAGGCGGACCATCCGCGAGCCGGCAGCGAGGCCGATGAGGAGACAGGCAAGTTGATCAGCGCGTCGCCGTCCGGGCGCATCCGTGGTCGGGAACCGCTTGAGCATTCGCTCGCGGAACTCGGCCCGGGCCGCAGCAGGATCCGGTGCTCCGGAGATCAGGTAGAGGCCCCGCAGCCAGGGCTCGGCCACGTCGTCCGTGCGCCGGTCGAGCATTCGTCGGACGAGCAGCTCGCCGAGTCCGTCAAGGGGCTGGTTCGCATCGATCGGGGTCGGCTCGAGCGGCGTCGCGTCGGCGTAGAGCCGCTCCTTGCTCCCGCAGCACTTCATGACCAGGGCCGGGCTGACGCCAGCCTCGGCGGCGACCTCACGGATCGTGGTGGCGGCGTAGCCGCGCTCGCCGAACAGCCGTCGCGCAGCATGGAGGATGGCCGCGCGCGAGGAGCCGCTGCCGGGGGCCGGGCTGTCGGGCGGACCTCGATGGCCGAGAGCAGTCACGACGCCCGCTCCACGGCCTGCGGGATCCCCGTCACGATGTCGACATCGAGTGTCGCCGACGTGCTGCCGATCTGCACTGCGCGGGACCGGGTCCGGCCGGTGGCGTGGTCGACGACGGTGAGGACGTAGCGGCCCGGGGGCGGGAGCCCGATCTCGTACCTCCCGTCGGGATCGGCATGGGCGGTCGCGACGTACTCGCCGGAGTGCCGGATGAGCGACAGCATGATGGCCCCCAGCGGCGTGCCGTCGTCCGTGACCCGCCCGCTGAGGAGCAGCCGGCGCGTCATGGTGATCGGCTCCAGGTCCCCGTGGCCGATCCCGACCAGGCCGGACTGGGGCGCCCAGCCGTCCGCAGAGGCGACCACGAGGTACCTGCCCGCAGACGGGAGCGCCAGGACGTACCGGCCCTCGTTGTCCGTGCGGCCCCAGTCGACGTGCCGTCCGTCCGGGTGCAGCACCGTGACGACGCCCTGCCGGATCGGCTTGCCGGACCGGCTGCGCACCAGACCGCGGACGAGCATCTCGGGCTGGCTGTCAACCGGCTTGACGGCGTCGCGCTTGCCGGCCGCAACGATGCCCGGCTCCGCGGCGACCTCCCCGGCACCTTCTTCGAGCACCGTGGGCCGGACGATGAAGGCGGCCACGCCGGCACCCGTGAGGGCTGCGGCGGTGCCCAGCCAGAAGACGAGCTGGTAGGCGCCGAAGGTCGGGATCGGAGCGCCGCCGACCTCCATGGTCAAACCAGAGAAGATCGCTGCCAGCACCGCGCTGGCGCTGGAGGTGCCGATGGCCCGGAGCAGCGTGTTGAGTCCATTGGCCGACGCTGTCTCGGTGATCGGCACCGACCGCATGATCAGCGTGGGCATCGCCGCGAACGCGAGGACCATCCCGACCGACGAGACGCCGGTGGCCACGACCACCTCGAGGAGCGTGGCGTGCAGGAAGCTGCGCATGACGAAGCCGGCCGCCATGACGATCGCGCCTGCGATGAGCATCGCCCGCGGCCCGAATCGCCGGATCAGGGTGGCGGCCACCGGCGACAACAGGACCATGAGGATGCCGTTGGGCAACAGGATGAGGCCGGTCTCGACGACGGACAGGCCGAAGCCGTAGCCGGACTCGACGGGCATCTGGACCTGCTGCGTGGAGCTGAGGAAGTTGGCGAACATGGCGAAGCCGACGAGGACCGACGCCACGTTCGTGAGCAGGACGGTGCGCCGGAGCGAGGTCCGGATGTCGACGAGGGGCTGCCCCGACCGGAGCTCGATCGGGACCCAGGCGGCCACGGTGAGCGCGGCGACCACGAGCAGGAAGAGCGTCCTCCGGTCGGCCCAGCCCCAGGCGCCCGCCTTGGACACGGCGAGGAGGAAGCAGGTCAGGGCCAACGAGAGCAGCGCGGCACCGAGGTAGTCGAAGCGGCCCCCCGCCCGGACCGTGGACTCCGGCACGACGAGGAGCACCGCGACGAGCATGACGACGGCGAAGCCGCCGGAGACGAGGAAGAGGGCATGCCAGTCGAAGTTGGACGAGATGACCCCCGCGAGCGGCATGCCGACGGCGCCCCCGATCCCGAGCGTCGCGCTCATCAGCGCGACGCCCGAGCCCACCTTGTCGGCCGGCAGGTGGTCGCGCATGATGCTGATCCCGACGGGCACAAGGGCCGTCCCGATGCCGGCCAGACCGCGACCCGTGACGACGAGCGCGAGCGACGTACTCATCGCTGCCACGGCGGAACCGACGATGACCGACCCAAGGCAGACGAGGAGCATGAGGCGCTTGCCGAACATGTCTGCAAGGCGGGAGACGATCGGCGTCCCGACCGCACCCGTCAGCAGGGTGATCGTGACCAGCCACGAGGCGTTCTCGCTCGTCGTGCCGAGGATGTCCGGGAACTCCGGCAACAGCGGCAGGACGAGGGTCTGCTGCAACGACACGAGCGTCCCGCACAACGCGAGGACAGTGATGATCAGGCCCGTCGGCAGGCGGGCTCTCTCGCGCTGGTCGGGCGGCACGGTCGTCGTGGTGCTGGTCACGGCCACTCCTGGAGCTGGGGGTGAACAAAAGTTCACCCACAACCTAACCGACCACCCACGACGCAGTGACCCGATCACCCGGCTCAGCGGCATACGGGAGATCGGTTTGACTTCAAGGCGGCTTGAGGACGAAGGATGCAGTCAGCGGGCACCTGACCCCGCGCGGACACCCTGTTTGGCCTGCTCAGGCGCGGCATAGAGTGGTCGGGGCCGGCAGGTCTTCGACGAAAGGAATGACAGTGGCTTACACGCTTCCGGAGCTGGACTACGACTACGCGGCTCTCGAGCCGCACATCAGCGCTCGCATCATGGAGCTGCACCACAGCAAGCACCACAAGGCCTACGTTGACGGCGCCAACGCCGCGGTCGCCAAGCTCGAGGAGCTCCGCGACTCAGGCGACTACGCCGCGGTCAACGGCGTCGAGAAGAACCTCGCCTTCCACCTCGGTGGCCACACGAACCACTCCGTCTTCTGGAAGAACATGAGCCCGGACGGCGGCGGCCAGCCCGACGGCGAGGTCAAGGCCGCGATCGACGAGTACTTCGGCGGCTTCGAGAAGTTCCAGGCCCACTTCAACGCGAACGCCAACGCGATCCAGGGCTCCGGCTGGTCGATCTGGGCGTGGGACACCCTCGCCGAGCGGCCGCACATCATGCAGTTGTTCGACCAGCAGGGCAACATCCCCGTCGGCCAGATCCCGCTGCTCCAGCTCGACATGTGGGAGCACGCGTTCTACCTGCAGTACGAGAACGTCAAGGCCGACTACGTCAAGGCGTGGTGGAACATCGTCAACTGGCAGGACGTCGCCCAGCGTCTCCAGCGCGCCCGCGCCACAAAGGGGCTCATCATCTCGGCGTGACGCCCGAGGCATATCACGGAGTGCCAGACGCGCGCCATGCCGCGCGTCTGGCACTCAGGGACCACCCTTGCGCTCCATGGGGAGCGGGAGAATCATGGCTGGCACGCAGTCCCGTCGGTCAAGGAGGGTTCATGAGCGTCTACCGGGTCACCGAACTCATCGGCACCAGCTCGCAGTCGTGGGAGGACGCGGCGGGTGTGGCGCTCACGCAGGCCCAGCAGACCCTTCGGGACCTCAGGGTCGCAACAGTCGTCGAGCAGGACGTCGCGATCGACGAGGACGGCTCGTTCCTGTACCGGACCAAGCTGCGGGTCTCCTTCAAGTACGAAGCCGAATAGCCCGGGCTTTCACGCCGGCGGGTTCACCGGCGTTGGCCGTATGCCGCTGGGCCCGCTCGTGGACGCACGTGCAGTCGATCACGCGGCTGGGTCACAATCGAGCCCATGGCGCTCACGATCAGGCCGGCCGAGCCGGGCGACTTCGAGGCTGTCGGCGAGATCACCGTGCGGGCGTACCTCGACGGCGGACACCTGTCGGAGGACTCCACCTATGTCCAGACGCTGGCAGACGCCCGTCGTCGTGCCGAGGGCGCGGAGCTGTGGGTCGCTGCGGACGACGACGGCAAGGTGCTCGGGACGGTGACGTTCGCGCCGCCCGGCACCGCCTTCCATGAGATCGCCCTGGCGGAGGAGGGCGACGTGCGGATGCTCGCAGTCGATCCGTCGGCGCAGGGACGCGGGATCGGCGAGGCCCTCATGGTCCGCTGCATCGAGCGTGCCCGCGCCCTCGGGCTGGTGGGCCTCGCCCTGTCGACGCAGCCGTCCATGCGCGCGGCGCACCGGGTCTATGGACGGCTCGGTTTCGTGCGCGTGCCCGACCGGGACTGGCA
>NZ_DATCWX010000309.1:0-13674 GCF_036566125.1 Intrasporangium sp. | reverse complement strand
GGTGGGGCCGCCGACGTCGATCGTCACCTCGAAGGCCCGCCCGGCTCGTCCGCCCTTGACTCCCCAGCACGCGAGGATCGACCGGTCGGCGATGGACATGAAGCTCGCGTCGCGGAGCATTCGGAGGTGCTTCTCGTAGCCCAGCCCACCGCGATAGCGCCCGGCACCGCCCGAGTCGACCGCGAGACCCAGCCGCTCGACGATGAACGGGAACCGGCCCTCGGTGAACTCGGTTGGCAGGTTGCGCGAGTCCGGCACCACGTGGATCGTGTCCTCGCCGTCCGCGTAGTACCGACCGCCGGAGCCGCCGCCGAGCACCTCGCGCATGAGGTAGTCGTTGCCGTCGCGGTCCTTGCCGTAGACGCCGGTGTAGCGGATCGTCTCCTGGTCGGCGGGCATCCGGCCGTCGACTGCCTTGGCGACGACGCCGGCGAGCACGCCGAGGAGGCGCAGGATGACGAAGGTGCGGGCGTTCGTCGGCGCCGGGTAGATCGGCGTCAGGAGCGTCCCCTTCGGCGGGAACTTCATCTCGATGAGCGGCACGATGCCCTCGTTGACGTCGAGCTCGGCCATCCGCTCGGGCGTGTCGGCGAGGTTGCGCAGGATCGGTGCGAGCCACTTCTTGAGGAAGTTGCCGCCGACGTAGTCGCCGCAGTGGTTGATGGGGCCCTTCGCCTGCGGGCTCGTCCCGGTGAAGTCGATGACGATCTTGCCTCCGTCGGCGCTCGTCTTGGTGAGCGTGATCCGCTGGGTGTGCAGCTGGGGCTCGTCGACCCCGTCGTGCTCTGCGTAGTCCTCCCACACGTACGTCCCGTCGGGGATCTTCGACAGGATCTCGCGCCGGTACGTCTCGGTCGTCTTGTCGAGGATCGCGTCGAACGCCGCCTCCACAGTGTCGCGGCCGTAGCGCTCGAAGAGCTCGGACAGCCGGCGGGCGCCCATGAGGCACGCCGAGCACTCCGCGTCGAGGTCGGCGGCGAGGGAGTCGGGCATCCGGCTGTTGCGGGTCATGATGCGCAAGGCGGACTTGTTCGGGACTCCCTCGTCCCACAGCTTGATCGGCGGGACGGAGAGGCCCTCCTCGAAGACGCTCCGCGCGTCGCTCGGCATGGATCCGGGGACGGCCCCGCCGATGTCGTCGTGATGCCCGAACGCCTGGACGAACGCGACGACCTCACCCTGGTGGAAGACCGGCACGGTGACACACAAGTCGGGCAGGTGACCGATACCTCCCTCCGACTCGTAGACGTCGTTGTGGAAGAAGACGTCCCCCTCGTTCATCTCCTCCAGCGGGAAGTCGCGGACGATCGGGTGGACGAGCGCGGAGTACGAACGGCCGGTGAGCTTGCGCAGCTGGCGGTCGTGGATCCCGGCGCGGAAGTCGTGCGCGTCGCGGATCATGGGGGAGCGGGACGTCCGCGAGATGGCCGTCTCGACCTCCATCTCGACGCTCGCCAAGGTGCCCTCGACGATCTCGATGACGATGGGATCGACCTTGGTGCCCTCCGGTGTCAGGCGGTTGCCGTGTTCGTACGACGTGGGCAGGCCAGCTGGGTTTTCCTGTGGCTCAGTCGAATCGGGCCGTATGCCGCTGAGCTGGCTGCCGCTCGAAGCGGCGCCGCCCGCGGGGGCGAGCTTGACGTGGGCAGTCTGGCAGGACAGGCACATGGTCAGACCTCCGTGCTGTTCGTGAGCTTGGTTGGGTCTGCGGCAGCGGACTTTGTGAGGACGAGGTTGCCGAGGTCGTCGACGCTCAGGACGAAGCCCGGGTGGACGGGGACGGTCGAGCCGAACTCCTCGATGATGGCCGGGCCCTCGATGGTGTCCCCGGCGCGGAGGTCGGGTCGCCACCACACGCCCGTGTCGACGTAGCCGTCGGTGGCGTCGAAGCAGACCGGGCGTCGACTCTTGAGGGCGCGCACCTCGAGGGCAGCGGAATCGGTTGATGCCGAAGGGAGTTCCTGTAGCTCTGGGCGGGTGATCGGCCCGATGCCGGTGACCCGGAGGTTGACCCACTCGACCTGCTGCGTCGGGTCGTCGCGGAAGTCGTAGCCGTATAGGGCCCGGTGGGCATCGTGGAAGCGGGAGGCCACGTCAGCGGCATACGCCTCGTCGATGGCTCCCGAGGAGGCCGGCACGCGGACCTCGTAGGCCTGGCCGAAGTACCGCAGGTCGACGGTGCGCGTGTAGCGGTGCGCGTCTCGGGGGAAGCCCTCTGCGTCGAGCGCCTTCGCGGCGCGGTCGGTCAGCTCGTCGAAGGTCTTCTGGACCGCGGCGTGGTCGAGCGTTGCGTGGCGTGCGACGGCGGTCTGGACGTAGTCGTTCTTGACGTCGACGGTGAGCAGGCCGAAGGCCGAGACGTTTCCCGGGTTCTGGGGGACGACGACGCCGGCGAGGCCGAGGATGTCGACGAGGCGGCAGGCGAGGAGCGAGCCCGAGCCGCCGAAGGTCGCCAGCATGAAGTCGCGGACGTCGAGGCCGCGCTTGACCGACACCTGGCGCAGGGCGTTGGCCTGGTTCCAGGCGGAGATCTCGAGGATGCCGGTGGCGCAGTGCTCGAAGTCGAGGCCGAGCCTCTCGGCCAGGGCCTCGATGCCCGCGCGGGCGGCGTCGACGTCGAGGGGGATCTCCCCACCGAGCAGGTGTGGGGGGATCCGGCCGAGTACGACGTGGGCGTCGGTGATCGTCGGCTCGGTGCCGGCCTTGGCATAGCAGAGAGGGCCCGGATCGGCTCCGGCGGACTGCGGCCCGACCTTGAGGGTGCCTTCGGGAGAGATCCAGGCGATCGATCCGCCACCGGCGCCCACCGTGACGACGTCGATCATCGGGATCTTGCTCGGGTAGGCCCCGACGGTGCCCTCGGTCGTCAGGGTCGGCTCGCCGTCGAGGACGACGGAGACGTCGGTCGAGGTTCCGCCGCCGTCGCACGTGAGGACCTTGGGGAAGCCGGCCTTCTTGGCGATGAGCCCGGCGCCGAGGGCGCCGGCAGCCGGGCCGGAGAGGACCGTCGTGATCGGCTGGTGCACGACCTCGTCAGCCGAGAGGACACCGCCGTTCGACTTCATCACATAAAAGGGAATGTTCGCGCCGTCGGTGAAGTCATCGAGCCGCTGGTGGATGTTGGCGACGTAGCGGGAGACATTGGGCTTGACGGCCGCGTCGACCAGGGTCGTCATCGAGCGCTCGTACTCGCGGTACTCCCGGAGCACCTCCGAGCTGATCGAGACGACCGCCTCGGGATGCTCGCGGCGGAGGATCTCGCGCATCGCCAGCTCGTGTCTGTCGTCGGCGTAGGAGTGCAGGAAGCAGACGCCGATCGTCGTGATCCCCCGGTCGCGGAACCACCGAGCCACTTCGACGGCCCCTGCCTCGTCGAAGGGCCGGACCTCGTTGCCCTCGAAGTCGAAGCGACCGCCGACCGTCTTGACGAAGTCTGCTGGCACGATGCGCGGCGGCTTGACCCAGAAGTACGAGTTGCCGTAGCCATCCGGCACCGCCTGCCGAGCGATCTCGAGGATGAACTCGTAGCCCTCGGTCGTGATGAAGCCGAGCTGCTCGACCTTGCCCTCGAGCAGCTTGTTCGTCGCGACGGTGGTGCCGTGCGAGACCGCGGTGACGTCCTCGCCGGTCGCGCCCATGAGGTCGAGGACCTTGCGGACGCCGTTGATGAAACCGTCGGCGGGGTTGCTCGGCGTCGATGGCGTCTTGGTGGTGACGAGCTCGCCCGTCTCCTCGTCCAGGGCGACGACGTCGGTGAACGTCCCACCCGTGTCGATGCCGATCCTGATCCGTCGTGCAGTCAGTCGTGCAGTCATGGGAAGGATTCAACAGTCGGGACGAGGCCGATGCCTTGGCACAAACTGCCAATGGAAGGTGGTGATCGGGCCAGACATCGCCAGTCGACCGACTCCCCCGCCGAGGATGACGCGGGCCGGTCGTCCGTGACGGATGATCGACAGGTCAGCACCGCCACATGACAGGAGGGGCGTCGTGCCCGGCACACCTTCCGACAGCCCCACGTTGGACGATCAACCTGTACCGACGGCCCCAGAGCGGGCCTCGACCTCGGACGCCGTCGGGTTGATGGACGCTGCACTTGGTCTGGCGGTCTCGGCCGTTGCCGCATCTCGTGAGGCTGTCGGCCGAGGAAGGTTCGTGCTGCGTCCGGTCAGCGCCGTCGCCCGGGCGCCCTTCAGGCTGGGCCGCCGGCTGATCGGGGACCGTCGCACCGGCGAGCTCAAGGCGCGGGGACGGTCGGAGCGCCAGCACGCGGTGGCCGCCCTGTCGCAGCTCGTGGACCAACTCACTCCCCGGTTGGCCGACGCCGTCCTGGCTCGCGTCGACGCAACCGACCTCGTCCTCAGGTACGTCGACCTCGACAGGATCATCCAGAACGTCCAGGTCGATGCGATCATTGCGCGGGCCGACCTGCAGGCGGTCATCGACCGGGTCGACGTGGACGCGATCATCGCGCGGGCCGACCTGCAGGCGGCGATCGACCGGGTCGACGTGGACGCCATCGTGGCGCGGGCGGACCTGCAGGCGGCGATCGACCGGGTCGATGTGGACGCGATCATGGCACGGGCGGACCTGCAGGCGGTGCTCGACCGCGTGGATGTCGACCAGGTGGTGTCGCGCGCCGACCTGGATGCGGTGATCGCAAGAATCGACCTCATCCGCTTGGCTGAGTACGTCGTCGAGGGCATCGACCTGCCCGGAATCATCCGCAGCTCGACCGGCTCGATGGCTTCGGAGGGCCTGCTGGAAGTGCGGCGCCAGGGCATTCGAGCGGACGAGCGAGTGGCTCATGCCGTCGACCGGCTGTTGCGCCGATCCGACCGGACGCCCGCTTCCGCCCTTGAGGCCGACACCACGAGCTCCACCTCGCCGGCGGCGTCGGACGGCCAGCCCCCGACCGGTGCGGTCGGCCATGGATACGTGCACTGAGAGGGCGGGCTGATGGAGCCGCCCGCGGAGCCCGGTCGTGGCACCCTTGCGCGCATCGTCGTCCCCGCGAGCGCGCGGTCGATGCAGGGTCACCGCGCGGGCATCGTCACCCGCCTCCTCGCGGGCGTGGTCGACTCGACCATCGCCGTCCTGGGCGTCGGCCTCGGATACCTCGCGGTGCTGATGGTCAGGTACGTCGTCAGCCCCCGCGACTTCCGGTTCCTCGAGCCCGGATTCGGCCTTCTCCTGCTCTCCTTCCTGTGGCTGCTCACCGTCTATCTCACGCTCGCCTGGGCCACCACCGGGCGGACCTACGGTGCGCGGCTCCTCGGCCTGCGCGTGGTGGACGCCCGCGGACGACGAGTACGTCCCGGCGTCGCGCTGCTGCGGGCGCTCCTCTGCGTCTTCGTCCCCATCGTGCTGTTCTGGGTCGTGGTCAGCCGCGAGAACCGCTCCGCCGCCGACGTGTTGCTGCGCACCTCGGTCATCTACGACTGGGCTGCAACGCCCCAAACTCTGCACGGCGGCGCCGAGGGCGGCACCCAGGCCTGACCAGCCCTACGCGATCGAGTGAACAGGTTCTGGGTCGGGCGAGCCCCCACGTGGCGCTTCGATCGGGAGGCGCGGGCACCCACCCCGTCCGACAGTGCAGGTCGGACTCCTAGGCTGTCGTCAGTGGCGCAACCAAGGAGGGCCCGTGGCTCGTCGTGTTCTTGTCGTTGACGACGAGGCCCAGATTCGGACCCTGCTGCGCGCCTATCTCGAGGCGGACGGCTACGTCGTGTCCGAGGCGCCCGGTGGCGCCGAAGCACTCCGACAGATCACCACGATGCTCGGGCCCCGTCCTGATGTCGTGCTGCTCGACGTGGGCCTGCCGGACCTGGACGGCCTCGAGGTGCTGCGCCGGGTCCGGGTCGAGTCCGACGTCTTCGTCATCCTCGTCACCGCACGATCCGAGGAGGTCGACAAGCTCGTCGGCCTCGGGGTGGGCGCCGATGACTACGTGACCAAGCCCTTCAGTCCGCGCGAGGTCGTCGCCCGGGTCAGGGCCGTCCTGCGACGCCGCCGTGACGACGGTGCGGCGCCGACCGCAGAGCCGTCCGGCCTGCATCGCTTCCCTGGCCTCAGCATCGACGAGGATCGGCGTGAGGTGACCGCGGATGGCCAGCCCGTCGCGCTTTCCACGCTCGAGTTCGACCTCCTGTTGGCCTTGGCCAAGTCCCCCGGCAGGGTCTTCTCGCGGGCCCAGTTGCTGGAGAAGGTCTGGGGCTATGACTTCTTCGGTGACGAACGGGTCGTCGACGTGCACATCCGGAGCATGCGCAAGGCACTCGGCGACGACGCCACGGCGCCCCGGATCATCGGGACCGTCCGGGGGGTCGGCTACAAGTTCCTCCTCGAGCCGGACGGGAGTCCCGCATGAAGCGCCTCAGCGTCCGTCTCGTCCTCTCGCACGTCTTCGTCGCCGTGCTGGGGGCCATCGCCACGTATGTTGTCGTCCGACAGCTGGCGCCGTCCCTCTTCGACGAGAGCATGCGCCGGATGGGCATGGGCATGGGCCGGCCCGGCCAGGGTGGGACAACGCTTCGAGATCAGTTCGCCGAGGCGGTGGACCGGGCCCTCCTCGTCGGTGCCCTCGTCGGTGCGACCGCCGCGGCGATCTTCGGTGTCGTCGCCAGCTACCGCCTCGTCCGCCCGCTCGGCAGGGTCCGCGCGGCCACCCGGGCCATGGCGCGGGGGCACTACGACGTGCCGGTCCCGAAGCCGCAGGAGACCGAGCTGGCGGAACTGGCCGAGGACGTCAACACGTTGGGCCGGGGGCTTGCCGACGCGGAGGCGCGCCGGGTCCGGCTGCTCGGGGAGGTCGGCCACGAGATGCGCACGCCGCTCACCGTGATCGACGGTTATGTCGAGGCGATGATCGACGGGGTCATGCCGACCTCTCCCGAGCAACTCGGGCGGGTCGGCGAGGAGGTCCGCAGACTGCGGCGGCTCTCCGAGGACCTGTCAACCCTGTCTCGCGCGGAGGAGGGCCGCCTCGCCCTGATTCTCAGCCCGGTGGAGCTCGGACCTCTGGTGACGGCGGCTGCAGAGCGGCTTCGCCCGCAGGCCGAGGATGCCGGTCTGCGTCTCGAGGTGGTCAGCGAGCCGGGCTCGGTGCAGGTCCTGGCCGACGCTGACCGGCTGGCCCAGGTCGTGACGAACCTGCTCGGGAACGCGATCCGCGCCACGGACAGTGGCGGGGAGGTGCGGGTGTCGTGCCGACGGGCACAGGACTTCGCCGTGGTTGAGGTGGCCGACTCCGGTGAGGGCCTGGACGCGGCTGAGCTGCAGCACATCTTCGAGCGCTTCTACAGAGTGCCCGGCCGGCGGGTGGGCCAGCACGACAGTGGGTCGGGCATCGGCCTGACCATCGCGCGCGGCATCGTGCGAGAGCACGGTGGTGATCTCACGGGCAGCTCACCGGGCCGAGATCGCGGCGCGACGTTCACGGTCCGGCTGCCCCTCGCCGGACCGACCGATCAACCCTGACCCCTGTGCAAGTGGAAGTCGACCGACCGGTCGACCTGACCGGTCGGTCGATGGCATCGTCAGGCATCGTCCTGGTTGGCGTACGGGCAGTCACCAGTGCCGTTCCCGGGGCCCACGCCGTTGCCCATCCGCCCCATGCCAGTGCCAGTGCCCGAGCCCATGCCCGAGCCCATGCCGGGGCCCATGCCGGGGCCCATCCGGCCCGGGCCGTTCTCTGGCTGGTTGCCCAGGCCCATCCGGCGGGCGCCGTCGCCGGGAACATGCCCTGCGGCCCACGCCTCGAACGCCGCGAGGTGGTGCTCCGACGCCTCACGCAGGTTGGTGAAGAGCGACTTCGCTGCGGTGTCCGTGGTCTTGGCCTCGAGCGTCTTCAGATCGGCAATGTCGCGCTTCTCGAGGGCCACGCCAACGTCGGAGGCGGCGTCGAGCGACGTGCTCCCCTGCGCGAGCCAGTGGTCGTAGAGCCCCTGGATCGTCGGGTCGGCGTAGGTTCCGACAGCCTTCCCCGCAGACGGGTCGCTGACGCCGTAGCGGGTCAGCAGGTTCCCTACGGCGTCGAAGTGGCGCTGCTCGCTCCTCGTGATGTGGCTGAACGGCATGGCGTCGTCATATTTCGCAGCGAACGCCGCGTAAAGGTCGCGGGCCATCCGTTCCTCCTCACGGGTGAACGCCAGGTCCTTGGCGAGCTGCGCATCCACCGCTGTCACCGACGTGGTGGTGGTCGTCGTGGGCACCTCGCCAGGGAGCGAGATCGCCTGTGCGATGCCCTGCACCCCCGCCGCAGTCACCAGCACCGCGCCGGCCGCGGCCATTGCGCTGGTCCTCCATGTCCTGGTCATCGTCTCCTCCTCGTCCTCGTCCACCGGGCCGCGGTCCCTACCGCCCCGGCTTCTGACTCGATTCAACGGCGGCTCGGTGAAGCGTCGACGTGGGTAACCGTGAAGGCTTCATGAAGGCCCGCGCAGGCGGCGCAGCATACCCCCAGGGGTATGGGTTAGGATTCCGGAGGAACAGGCACCGTCCAGCCCAGGAGCGCTCATGCGATTCACGCAGTACTACCTCGACTGTCTTTCCCAGGCGTCGTACCTGATCGCAGACGACACGACGGGACAGGCCGTCATCGTCGACCCCCGCCGCGACGTCGCCGAGTACCTCTCGGACGCCAAGGAGCACGGGCTGACGATCGTCGGCATCATCAACACCCACTTCCACGCGGACTTCCTCTCCGGCCACCTGGAGCTGGCGCGCGAGACGGGTGCCTGGATCGGCTACGGCTCGGTGGCCAGACCGGAGTTCCAGTTCCGTGCACTCGAGGACCGCGAGCGCATCAGCCTCGGCGATGTCACCCTTCAGATCATGGCGACGCCAGGCCACACGCCGGAGTCGATCAGCGTCCTGGTCCACGAGCACGCCGATGACGAGGTCGCCTACGGCGTCCTCACGGGCGATGCGCTGTTCATCGGCGACGTCGGGCGTCCTGACCTGCTCGCGTCGGTCGGCGTCACCGCCGAGGAGCTGGGCCGGATGCTCTACGACTCGGTCCAGCACAAGCTCATGCGACTGCCGGACGACGTCCGCGTCTTCCCCGCCCACGGGGCCGGTTCGGCCTGTGGCAAGAACCTCTCCACCGAGAAACAGTCGACGATCGGCGAGCAGCGCCGTCTCAACTATGCGTGCCAGCCGATGAGCGAGGACGCCTTCCTCGAGGTCGTCACCGGCGGTCAGCCCACGGCCCCGGCGTACTTCGTCTACAACGCCACCCTCAACAAGGCCGAGCGCTCGGTGCGCGACACCGATGCGGCCATCCCGGTGCTCACCGATGAGCAGGTCGACGAGGCCCTGGCCGATGGCGCGCTTCTCGTGGACGCTCGCGACCAGCAGGAGTTCGCCGCCGGCCACCTCAAGGGAGCCATCAGCATCCCGTCCGACGGCCGGCTGGCCGAGACGGTGGGCACCGTCCTCGAGCCGAGCCAGCGGTTCGTCATCATGGCACCCGAGGAGGAGGTCCAGGAGGTCGCGACCCGCTTCGCCCGGATCGGCTTCGACCACGTGCTCGGTCACGTCGCCGACCCCGAGGGCTACCTGCTCGGCCGCGAGAAGCAGGTCGAGCGCTCGAGCCGCCTGACGGCCGCCCAGGTCGAGGAGGCGTGCGAGAGCGAGCAGGTCCAGCTGATCGACATCCGCAACATCGGTGAGCTCGAGGCGGGCACCATCCCGGGCGCCCGGCACCTGCCGCTGGCCGAGCTCCGCGACCGGATGGCCGAGCTCGACCCGGAGCGCCCCGTCGTCCTCTACTGCGCGGGCGGCTGGCGCAGCAGCGTCGGCGCGAGCGTGCTTCGTGCCGCGGGCTTCACCGATGTCTCAGACGTGCTCGGCGGCTACAACGCCTGGGCGCTCACTCACGCGTTGGCCTCCTGACAGCCGCACGACCCGGGTGCGCCGCCGCGTTGCGTGCCACAGTGGCCGCATGGACGCAGACGTGACCGCCCACCTCGACACCGTCCGGTCGCCCGTGCGACGGCGTGACGCCGACACCTTGGTCGCGCTGATGCAGCGGGTGACCGGGCAGGAGCCTCGGATGTGGGCCACCATCATCGGCTTCGGCCAGTACCACTACCGGTACGCCAGCGGACGCGAAGGAGACGCCCCCGCAGCCGGCTTCGCGCCGCGCAAGGCGGCGACGACTCTTTACGTCATGGACGGGGTCGACTCCCACCGAGATCTGCTCGACCGCCTCGGCCCGCACACGACCGGCGTCAGCTGCATCTATGTCAAGGATCTCGGGGAGGTCGACCTGGGCGTGCTCGAGACCATCGTCGCGCGCTCCTACGAGCGGCTCACCGCCGGCGTTTGGCCCAGCCGCGCCGCCGAATCGAGTTGACGGCCCCGTTGCTGTGTGGCAACAAGCCCACGCTGGGATGTGGGTTTCCTTCCCCACCCATGCCGTATGCCGCTCAGCTCGCTTCCGGGGACACGGCGCCTCGGGTGGGCCGGCGGGTCAGGGACGGCGCCAGCCGGAGCCCGCGTCGTCGTGCCCATGGGCGGCCATGAGCATCAGTCCGCCGTCGACCGCATAGGAAGAACCCGTGACATAGGCAGACCGTGGCGAGGCGAGGAAGCCGATGACGGACGCCACCTCATTGACGTGGCCCGGGCGGCCGAGCGGGTTCCCGGGTCGCGACACGCGATAGGCGTCCTCCTCGTCCTGGCCGGTCATCTCGGTCGCGATCTCGCCGGGCGCGACGGAGTTGACCGTGATCCCATGCTCGGCGAGCTCGAGGGCGAGCACCTGGGTGAGCATCCCGAGACCCGCCTTGGCGGCGCAGTAGGCGGAGGACCCGACCCGCGGGACGTGCTCATGGACGCTCGTGACGTTGATGATCCGGCCGCCGTGCCCGTCGGCGATCATCCGCCGCGCCGCGCGTTGGGCGCACAGGAAGGGCCCGGTCAGGTCGGTGGCGAGGACGTGCTGCCACGTCTCGAGCGGCAGGTCGACGGCCAGCTCGGACTGCCCGGTCCCCGCGACGTTGACGAGAACGCCGAGACCGCCCAGCTGGTCGGCCAGCTGGTCCACGACGAGACCGGCATCCGCCGAGGCGGCATCAAAGGGGGCCGCGACGCACCGTTGACCGCGCCTCTCGACCTCCCGGGTGGTCTCGGCGGCCCCTTCGGTGTCGTGGTGCACCGTCAGCCCGATGTCGAAGCCCTCGGTGGCAAGGAGCAGCGCCGTGGCCCGGCCGATGCCGGAGTCGGCGCCGGTCACGATGGCAAGCCGAGGAAAGGAGCCGCGCGGGTTGGTCTCGTCGTAGGTGCTCATGGCCCTCATGTACCCGGTCGTCCGCGCCCGCCAGCCCCTGCATGCGATGGGTGACATCTGGCAAAGCTCTTGAACGGAGACTACTCTGTGTTGCAGAGTAAATGCGTCGAGATCATCGAGACGGGGGACCCATGAGTGAAGGACCGCTACAAGACGCTTCAGGCGGGCTCGGCGAGGATGCGGCCCGTGAACTCCTGAGCGGCACGGAGCGCGTGCGGCGCCAAGCCCGAGCCCACCGGCGCATCGTGGCCGCTCCGCTCTATGTCCTCGGTGCCCTTCTTCTCGCCTACGCCCTCCTCAAGCTCATCGACCGGGTGCACCTGGAGAACTCGTTGTCGGATGGCATCACGTACGCCACCGGGCAGCCCGCCCTCCAGACGTTCCTCGAGAGCTACTGGGCAACGATGGGGGCGCTCGGTCTGGTCGGCATCGGAATCTGGTTCGCCGTGCGACGACAGCGCACCGGCGCCGGGCCCGGAGGGCTGGCGTGGATCGTGGGCGGCGTGGCCATCCTCCTGCTCGTGTGGCTGGGTGGCTACGTTCTGCCGCTCACCCCGCTGTTCCTCGTGGCCGGCTTCCTCGCCCCGACGCTGTTCATTGCCGTCCCGCTGCTCGTCATAGCGGTCCAGCGCCGCAGCACCCGGCTCGCGGCATGGGTCGTCGCCTTCGGCGTCGTGACGGTCCTCGGTGGACTGGGGTTCTTCACCAACCGCCTCGGTGATCTCGTCCGGCTCACGGGGCTCGAGTCGAGGGTGTCGCTCGACGTCATCGTCTCCGCGGACCTTGCCGTGCTCCTGCTCTTTGCGCTCATCCTCCTGGGCGCCGCCGAGCACGCGCGGCGGGCAACGGCACAGCTCCCGTCGTGACTGCACGCGAACCGCACGTGCCGACCGACGCTGCTGTGGGCAAGCCTGAGGGGAGGGCCGGACCGGACGAACCACCTCACCCGACGAGCGGCCTCGACGACGTCGTGCACCAGAAGGCGCGGCTCGGAATCCTTGCGGTTCTCGCCGAGGTTGATCGGGCGGATTTCACCTACCTCAGGACCATCCTGCAGCTCACGGACGGCAACCTCGGCCGGCATCTCGAGGTGCTCGCGGGCAGCGGCCTGGTCCACGTGGACAAGGGCTACGCGGGCAGGCGCCCACGGACCTGGGTCACCATCACGCGAGAGGGGCGCCACGCCCTCGCCCAGGAGATGAATGCGATCCGAGCCCTGTTGCGCCGGTTCGAGCAGACGACCTGACCCGGTGCCAGGCCGACGCTCAGCCGTCGTTGCCGTGCCGAGGGCGCTCGTGCCAGAACGGGCTGCTGGCCGGCCGCTCGAGCTCGTCGCGGTGCCCGCGGATGAGGTCGAGGTTGCGGTCACGCAGGTGGTCGAACCCCTGGCCGACATTTGAGCCCGGCGTCAGCGACGCGAGGGCCTCCGCCGGGTCGAGACGGGCCGAGATCCAGCCTTCATGGCTCGCCGCCTTGGCCACGACGTGGCCGATCGGCGTCACGATGTGTGAGTTCCCGAAGAAGATGGTGCCCGCCGGGTCGATACCCGTTGCATTGGCGCCGATGACGTACACGTGGTTGTCGTAGGCCCGGGCCCGCGAGGTGAGGTCCCAGATGTCGGCCGAGCGCAGCAGCGCCGAGGGCCGGCAGATGACTTCCGCCCCCTGGACGGCCTCGATCCGCGACAGCTCGGGGTAGTCGCCGTCGAAGCAGATGATCATCCCGATCTTCCCGAGCTCCGTGTCGCAGACGGTCACCGTGTCACCGGGGGTGACCCAGCCACCCCCGTCGACGGCCTCGGAGCAGAACGGGTGGGTCTTCCGGTAGACGCCGAGCACGTCCCCAGCGGGGGAGACGAGGACGGACGCGTTGTAGACGATCCCGCGCTCCAGGCCCCGCTCGTACGTGCCGACGCACACGTGGGCGCCCGTCTCCCGGGCCACCTCCTGGATCGGCTCGACGATGCCGCCGGGGACCTCCGTGACGAGGTCCCAGAGCTCCTCCTTCGAGCATCCGGGCGTGAAGCCGGTCGTGGCCGACTCCGGCAGCACGACGAGCTCGGCCCCGGTCGCGTCGACGCACCGGCGGGTGAAGTCGACGCAGCGGTCGAGGTTGTCCGTGATGGACTCCTTGGTCAGCGCACCCGGGACCGGGGCGACCTGGACAGCTGCAGCGGTGAAAGCACGCATGTCATCCTCTTCCGATGGCCCAGCCGATGAGGACGCCGATGAAGGCGATGCCGGCACCGGTGAACGTTCCCATGACGAAGTCCTTGATGCGGTTGGACTCGGCCCCCGCCGCGGCCTTTCCCGCGTAGACCGTTCCTGCACCAGCGGGCCGTATGCCGCTGGGTTCGCTCACCGCGGGCGCGGCGGCCG
>NZ_DATCWX010000299.1:0-2501 GCF_036566125.1 Intrasporangium sp. | reverse complement strand
CTGCGCCAGGTCGTCGTCGACCCGGACGGCGACCTCGACTGGGGCATCACCGCCGGGATCGACCTCGCCGCGAGCGACGAGGTCGGCGCCGCCGTCCTCACGGTCACGGGCTTCGGGCGGCTCGGCGGCTGAGACCTCAGCCGCTCGGAGCGCCGTCCACCGCAAGAATCAGGGCAGCAGCACGACCTTGCCCATGGTCCGGCGCGACTCGAGGTCGGAGTGGGCCCGGGCCGCCTCGTCGAGCGGGTACGTCGTCACAAGCGGTGCCCAGCGTCCCCCGGCCACCCGCTCGAGGGCCCGTCTCGCAAGGCCCGGGATCCCACCCGGCAGTGCAAGCATCCGCGCACCGAGGGACCACGACACGGTGAGCCCCCGATCGATGACGTCCGCTGTCGTGAAGCCGGTCGGCTCGCCCGACGAGTAGCCGAACATGACGAGCCGACCACCCGGCCCGAGCAGCTCGAGCGCCCGCCGCCCGACGTCGCCACCCACCCCGTCATACACCACGCTGGGCTCGCCGACCGCGTCACGGACTCGCTCGTCCCAGCCGTCCTGGCTGTAGTCCTCGGCGTACGACAGACCGAGCGTGCTGAGCCGCTCGACCTTCTCGCGGCTGCCAGCCAACGCGACGACGGCCGCGCCGGCATCTCTCGCACCCTGGGCCAGCAGCCAGCCCAGACCTCCCGCCGCCGAGGGGATGAGCACCGTGTCGGTGGGCCCGACCGGCTCGCTCTCGAGGACGCCCATGGCGGTCCGACCGGTGCCGACGGCCGCGACGGCGTCCGCGACCTCGACGCGGTCCGGCAGGGCGAAGAGCTTCCCGGGATCGGTGAGCGCCTGCGATGCGTAGCCGCCCGGGACCATGCCGAGGTGGGCGACGACGCGGCGGCCAAGCCATTCGGGTGGTACCTCCGATCCGATGGCGTCGACGACCCCGGCCACCTCCCGGCCAGGGATCGTCGGCAGCTCAGGCTGAGGCATCGGGCCGGGCTTCCCCCAGCGCAAGGTCGTGTCGAGGAGGTGCACACCGCTCGCCTGGACCGCGATGCGTACCTGTCCCGGCTCGGGCGTGAGGTCCGGCAGGTCCTCAGGCCTGAGGTTCCCTGCCGGACCGAACTCGTGAAGTCTGATCGCTCGCATGTGGGCAGCCAACAATCTCAAGTCAGCTTGATGTCCAGTGATTTGCGCGCGGGGCTCGTGACAGGGTGCCCATGCCCGGCGTGGCTGAACTACCCCAAGAGACGAGGTCGAGCCGCGTTGCGGGTAAGGGGAGGGCAGACACCAGCGAAAGGACGTTGTGATGGCGAACATGAACACGGGCGAGGTCAGAGACGTGGCCCGGCGAGCAGAGAACCAGGATGCGCTCCTGATGGCGGCTCGGGTGGGATACGCCGTGAACGGCGTGCTCCATTTGCTCATCGGCTGGATCGCCCTGTCGCTCGCGTGGGGTCTCGGCACTTCTCAGAGCGCTGACCAGTCAGGGGCGCTCGGTGCCCTCGGGTCGAACACGTTCGGGCGGATTCTGCTCTGGATCGCCGTCATCGGCTGGCTCGGCCTCGGGCTGTGGCACCTCCTCCAGGCCCTGCTCAGCCGCGGTGAGGCGAAGGACCGGCTGAAGTACCTCGCCAAGGGCGTCACCTACCTCGTCCTGACCTGGCTGGCGTTCGCGTTCGCCCGCGGGAGCGGCTCGTCGAGCAAGCAGCAGACGTCCGACTTCACGTCCACCCTGATGGGCCGGCCGTTCGGGACTGGCCTCGTCGTCCTCGTCGGCCTGGTCATCATCGCCGTCGGCATCTACCACATCAACAAGGGCTGGAAGCGGAAGTTCCTCGCCGACCTCCAGGAGCACCCGGGCGAGGCGGTCGAGAAGCTTGCCCGCTTCGGCTACATCGCCAAGGGCGTCGCCCTCATCGTCGTCGGCGGCCTCTTCGGCATCGCCGCCGCACAGAACGACCCCAAGGAGTCCACCGGCCTCGACGGAGCCCTGAAGACCCTGCTCGAGGCCCCGGCCGGACAGTGGCTCGTGACGCTCGTGGCCCTGGGCTTCATCGCCTTCGCGATCTACTCGTTCGTCCGCGCGAAGATGGCTCGCGTCTGAGGGCTGCTCACGTCGCTCCGACGCCGCAGCCAGTACCAAGCCAGCAGGGCGCAGACAACACCATTGACCACGCCGACCAGGACGTCGGTCAGGTGGTGCATGCCTCGGTAGAGCCGCGCGTAGGAGACGAGGAGCGGCACGAGGAGGCACACGATGGTGACGAGCCGGCGCAACCAGGTCCGCTCGATCCGCTGCGCCATGAAGGCGAACGTCAGGTAGAGGGCCGTCGCCGCGCCGACGTGACCGCTCGGGTAGCTCGACGTCGGTGGTGCCGGGTCCAGCTTCGGGACTTCTGGTCGCGGGCGCGCGACGACCCACGCCGCGATGACGAAGACCGTCGCCTGGATCGAGATGGCGATGGCGGGGACGATGGAGTACCACCACTGCCTCGTTCGCCACAGGA
>NZ_DATCWX010000102.1:0-7942 GCF_036566125.1 Intrasporangium sp. | reverse complement strand
CGGCGCCTTGGCTGGACGGGATCGGGGGGGGTGACCCGGCAGTATGGCCGGGCCGCGCGACTGACACCCCCTCTGGAGTGGAGCGGGTGTCGTGGCCACGCTCTGAGCACGAAAGTGCGCGGAACATCCGCGGAACCTACGCCGGATTTCGTCTCAAAACGCGTGGTCATGGTGAGACGATTGCCGCATCTTTGCAGGTCAGCGACCTAAGGACACGAGTGCCCCCGGCAGGATTCGAACCTGCGACACCCGCTTTAGGAGAGCGGTGCTCTATCCCCTGAGCTACGAGGGCGGGACAGCCCAGCCATTCTGTCAGGTCCCACGCTGCCACCCCGAATCGGCTCGCCAAGCCAACCACCCGCCGGGCGTACCCTGACACCAAGCCCGCCGACGAAAGGCTCGCCATGGACTGGGACGGCCTGATCGAGATCTTCAACCCGGGCCACAAGCACTTCGCCGAGGAGCGCGACCGCAAGCGGATCGAGGCGCAGATCCCGGGCAACGAGGGGGACCCCAACAAGACGTGGGTGGATCTCGACAAGGGGGTCGTCCACCTCGCCATGCCGCCCGAGCGGAACGCGGGTTTCAAGGTTCCCGAGGAAGCCCACGCCGAGGGCGACGACTCCTGAGGTCGTATGCCGCTGAGCCGGCCCCGCGCCCAAGCCAACCTTGAGCGCGGAGCGAGCTGAGCGGCATACGGCAAGATCTGTGTCTCGCTTCCGAGACAACGGCCGCCTTCGAGTGGCGGCCAACCCCCGGTTGATGGGAATGTGACCTCACCCACATTCGTCAGGGGAACCTCCAGGGGGTTTCGGATGAAGCGTCTGCGTGTGTTCACTGTGGTCCTCGGCATGGTCGCCGCGCTGCTCGTCGGGCTCACGCCCACGGCGTCGTCGAGTGCCCCGAGAGCGGATGAGGCGCTCGACGCCTACACCGCAACGGTTTCCCCGAGCCAGCTCCGCGAGCTGGCTCGCCTCGGCCACGACGTCGGGGCCAACAAGGCGTCCGGCTCGAACGTCGAGGTCGACCTCGTGCTCACCAAGAAGGAGCGAGATCAGCTGCACGCCAAGGGAATCTTCCCGCAGCTGACGAAAGTCAAGGGCGGCCAGACGGTCCGGCAGTTCGCGGCCGCTGAGGCCGCCAACGGGTTCACCGTCTGGAAGTCCTGGGACGAGCCCGGCGGCATCCGAGACCAGCTCGTGCAGACCGCGGCGCAGAACCCGTCGATCGCCAAGCTCGTCAAGATCGGCACGACGCTCCAGGGCCGCGACATGTACGCGATCAAGCTCACCCAGGGCGCCCGCGGCATCGAGGACGGCAAGCGTCCAGCGGTGCTCTTCAGCGCGACTCAGCACGCGCGCGAGTGGATCGCGACCGAGGTCGACCGCCGCCTGATGAACTGGTACGTCGAGCGCTGGCGCGCCGACGACCCCGAGGTCAAGAAGCTGCTCCAGACGACCGAGCTGTGGTTCGTCCCGGTGGCCAACCCGGACGGCTACCAGTACACGTTCGACACCGAGCGGCTCTGGCGCAAGAACCTGCGGGATGTCAACGGCGACGGCCAGATCACCACGGGTGACGGCGTCGACCTCAACCGCAACTTCCCGAACCACTGGGGCTACGACGAGGAGGGCTCGTCCTCGATCTCGTCGAGCGAGACCTACCGCGGCACCGGGCCGGTGTCCGAGCCCGAGACGGCCGCGATGAAGGGCCTGCTCGACCGGATCGGCTTCGCCTTCCAGGTCAACTACCACTCCAACGGCCAGTGGCTCCTCTACGCCGAGGGCTGGCAGATCGGCACGCCGACGTTCGACGACCCGATCTACTACGCCATGTCCGGCAACCTCGACAAGCCGGCCATCAAGGACTTCCACCCGGGCCTCAGCTCGGACGTCCTCTACGTGACCAACGGCGAGACGACCGACTACGCCCACGTCGCGACGGGCGCGCTCGCCTGGACCCCCGAGCTGTCCGAGGGCTGCGACGGCTGCGGCTTCGTCTTCCCCGACGACGAGGCGCTCGTGCAGGCGGAGTTCGAGCGGAACCTCCCGTTCGCCCAGTCCGTCGCGACGTCCGCGGCGGACCCCGACGACCCCGTCTCGACGGTCGGCCTCAAGACCAAGCCGTTCTACCTGAACAGCGACGACCCCTACAAGCGCGGCAACCCGCACACCGAGCTGACCTTCCAGTACTCCTACGGCGACCCGCAGCCCGTGGCCGTCAACGCCAAGCGGAGCCTCGGGCCGGTCACGGTGAAGTGGCGCGTCAACGGTGGGGCGGTGCAGTCCGCGCCGACCTCCGAATGGGCTGGTGGCGAGCGTTACTCGCCCGCGAGCGTCTACTACCACCAGATGCGCGGCGTCGTGACAGGCACGGACCCAGGCGATTCCGTCGAGGTCTGGTTCGAGGGCGGTGGCCAGAGGAGTGACTCGTTCACCTACCAAGCCGTATCCGAGTCCGGCAACCGCGTCGTCGTCGTCGCCGCCGAGGACTACACCGGTGCCTCGCCGGTGCAGACGCCCGGCCCGCACTACCTCGACTACTACCTGAACGCCTTGGCGGACAATGGGATCGAGGCGGACGTCTACGACGTCGACGCCCGCGGGCGGGTCGCACCCGACGCCCTCGGCGTGCTCAGCCACTACGACGCCGCGATCTGGTACTCGGGCGACGACATCGTCACCCGCACCGCCGGCCTGACCGGCGGCAACGCCGACCGGCTCGCGCTTGACGAGCTGCTCGAGTTCCGCGCCTACCTCAACGAGGGCGGCGCCGTGGCCTACACGAGCGACTTCGCCGGCGCCCAGTACACCGGCAACGTCGGCACTCAGCTCTACGACCCCAAGGGCGAGATCGCCTGCAACCCCATGCCGTCGGGTGTCGACCCGCGCCGCTGCCTCCGGCTGGCCGGATCGGGCGACGGCACGAACGACGTCCTCCAGTACTGGTTCGGCGGCTTCGTGGGGATCGCGGGCGACGGGCTCGACGAGGACGGCAACCCCTTCGGCCTCGTCGGCACCGACACGCCGTTCGACGGGCTGACCTGGGGCCTGGGCGGGCCGGACAGCGCCGACAACCAGGACGACACCATGTCCTACGTCGCGACGAGCGGCATCCTGCCCGTCGACCAGTTCAAGCAGTTCGACAGCTGGCCGGCATCCCTGTGGGACAAGCCGGGTGGGCCGTTCGCACCGCGGACCGGCACGGAGTACGTCTACTCGCAGATCTCCGATGTGTCCTACAAGCGCCTCGCGCGGACGATCGACGTCCCATCCGACGGCGCCACGCTGTCGTTCTGGACGTCCTACGACACCGAGGTCAACTGGGACCACCTCTTCGTCGAGGCCCACACCCCGGGCCAGCAAGACTGGACGACGCTGCCCGACATCAACGGCCACACGACGACCGCGCCGGGTGACAGCTGTGAATCCGGCTGGGTGGACCTGCACCCGCAGTTGGCGCATTACCAGACCTGGGACGGCGCCAGCTCGTGCACTCCGACCGGGACGTCCGGCTCGTGGAACGCCGCCAGCGGCAACTCCGGCGGCTGGCAGCAGTGGTCCGTCGACCTCTCCGCCTGGAAGGGCGGTCAGGTCGAGGTCGCGATCGCGTACGCGAGCGACTGGGCCACCCAGGGGCTCGGCGTCTTCGTCGACGACGTCGAAGTGTCCACGGGCGAGGGCACCACCTCGTTCGAGGGCGGCCTCGACGGCTGGAGCATGCCTCCAGCTCCGGACGGTAGTGCGACGAACGCCAACACCTGGGTTCGCACCGACGCGTCGGGCTTCCCCGTCGGCAGCTCGGTCGCGACCCCGTCGACGCTCCTCATGGGCTTCGGGATCGAGGGCGTGACCAGCCGCGAGGGCCGCGCCGACGTCATGGAGCGCGTCCTCGGCCACCTGCTCAACTGAGGCCGAAGACAAAGACAGAGGTCGTATGCCGCTGAGCTCGCCCCCGCCCAAACGTCACCGTGGGCGCGGGGCCGGCTCAGCGGCATACGGCAGCATTCCTTTCTCGTGGCGGCAGCGCTCACGTGTTTGTCGGTCATCTTTGGCTAGCCTGCAGGAATGACCGACGTCTCCCGGCCCGACCCAGTCCTCCGGGCTGAGTTGACCTCGGGTGACCCGCGGGCCGACCGCGTCGCGGGGGCGGTCAAGACGTGGCAGCGCGCCCTGGTCGATCTGGGCGGGCGCAACACGCTGCTGTGGTATCGCGACCTGCCGTCCGGCACGCTCGACCTCACGACCGCCCACCCCGGAGGCGTCTCGATGCTGCTGGCCGGGCGGAAGACGCGCCTGTCCGACCTCATGCGTGAGCCGGGCGCGCTCGCGGAGGCGAGGCGTCGTGCGCGGGCGATCCGGGCCAAGGCCCAGGAGCTCAAGGAGGAGCGCGGCATCGCTGCGGGCTTCCTGGCCATCGGCATGGCGACGTGGACCGTGCCGCGCGCGACTCGAGCGCCGGCTGCGCCCGTCCTGCTCTGGCCGCTCGTGCTGCGGCCCACGGCTCCAGGTCAGCAGGACTTCGACCTGGACCTGGGGCCCGAGGTCGAGTTCAACCCGGTCCTCATCGAGTACTTACGCTCCGAGCAGGGGCTCGAGGTCGACGGGGAGTCCCTCGCGGACCTCGCGACGAAGGGTGACGCGTTCGACCCCTATCCGGTCTATGCCGCCCTGAAATCGGTGTGCGAGCGAGTGCCCGACTTCGTGATCGCGCCGCGCCTGCTCGTCGGCACCTTCTCCTACGCCAAGCTGCCCATGGTGGCCGACCTCGCGCTGCAAGGGTCCTCGCTCGCCGACCACGACGTCGTCGCAGCCCTCGCGGGTGACGACTCGGCCCTCGCAGCGGTCCGGCTGCGGGTGCCGGAGAGCGATCCCGAGCCCGACCCCGAGCACGAGCACCTCGTCCTCGACGCCGACTCCTCCCAGCACGCGGCGATCGACGCAGTCCGGGCCGGCGCGCACCTGGTCATCAAGGGACCACCCGGCACCGGCAAGTCGCAGACCATCGCCAACCTCATCGCCTCCTTGGCGGCCGAGGGCAAGTCGGCGCTGTTCGTCGCGGAGAAGCGGGCGGCCATCGACGCCGTCCTCGGGCGGCTCGACCGGCTCGGCCTCGGCGAGCTCGTGCTCGACGCCTACGACGGCACGACGAACCGGCGCGCTACTGCCCGACAGTTCGCGCGGGCCCTGGACTCGGCTCTGAGTGATGAGGGGCGCCGGGTGTCGTCCTCCTCCCCAATCGAGAGAACAGCTTCTGGGACAGCCGGCTCGATCCTCAAGGAGCGGCGGGGTCGGCTGGTCGCCCACGTGCAGACCATGCATTCGGTGCGCGAGCCCTGGGGCGTGTCGGTCCACGACGTGCAGGAGGCGTTGGCAGAGCTGGCGACGAGGAGTCCCTCGCCCGCCTCACGGGTGCGCCTCAACGGTGCGGTCCTCGCTGGTCTGGGTCGCGAGCGCATCCGGGAGCTCGCCGGACGGCTCCGCGACGCCTCGGGGCTCGGGGCCTGGGCCCAAGATGGTGCTGACCCGTGGTTCGGGGCGCGGATCCTGACGTCGGACGAGGCAGCCCGGGCGCTCGACATCACGACCCGTCTCACCGGCGGTGGGCTGGACGAGGCCGGTGCAGAGCTGAACGCGCTGCTCGCCGAGTCGCACGTGCCGCCGGCGACCTCGCTCGTGGACTGGCAGTCAGCGCTGGACACGATGGCGGCGGTGCGCCACACGCTCGAGGTATTCCGACCCGAGATCTTCGACCTTCCGCTGGACGAGCACATCGCTGCCACAGCGACTCGGGAGTGGCGCGCCGAGAGCGGGGTCGACATGGGCTGGCTGACCCGCTGGAAGGTGCGGCACCAGGCCAAGCGGCTGCTGCGCCCGGGGCGGCCCCCGGAGGACCTCCACGAAAGGCTGCGCTTGGCGAGCGAGCAGCGGACGCAGTGGTATGCCCTCGTCGGTGGTGGTGGCCGCCCAGAGATCTCGCCGCGTCTCGACGAAGGGCTCGATGCGCTCGGCCGCCTCCGCGACGACCTGGAGTGGCTCGAGGAGCGGCTACCCGGAGCCGGACCTGCGCTGACGGAGTTGTCCCTCGTCGACCTGCAGGGCCGGTTGGCTGCCCTCGCCTCCCGGCCTGACCGCCTCGCCGTCCTGCCCCACGTCACTCGGACCCTCGACGACCTGCGCGGCGCCGGGCTGGGCCCGCTCATCGACGACCTGGCCGCCCGGGGAGTGCCCACGGTGTGCGTGCCCGCTGAGGTGGACCTCGTGTGGTGGGCCTCGCTCGCGCAGGAGATCAGCTTCCGTGACCCGGCCTACGGCGCTCATGACGGCGAGGCGCTGTGCCACGCCGTCGAGGAGTTCGTCGTCGCTGACCACGCGCACTTGGACGCCACCGTGGACCGGGTCCGCGAGGCTGTCGCCCGCAATATCCGCGAGGTGCTCGGGGACAACCCGGCGCAGGAGGCCCTCGTCCGGGCCGAGGCGGGGAGAGCACGACGCCACAAGTCCCTGCGAGACCTCATGCCGCAGGCCTCGGCCGCGCTCACCGCGATCAAGCCGTGCTGGGCCATGAGCCCCCTCGTCGTCGCGTCCACTCTGCCGCCCGGGCGGTGGTTCGACGTCGTCATCTTCGACGAGGCCTCACAGGTGCAGCCGGCCCAGGCCATCTCGGCGATCTCGCGGGGGCGGCAGGTCGTCGTGGCCGGGGACGAGCGCCAGCTGCCTCCGACGAACTTCTTCACCGTCGTGTCCGACGACGAGGGCACGCCGGCGACGGACGAGGACGTTCTCACCGAGGGATTCGAGTCGGTGCTCGACGTGCTGGCAGCGGCCCTGCCGACCCGGCGTCTGACGTGGCACTACCGCAGCCGCGACGAACGCCTCATCGCCTTTGCCAACGCGACGATGTACCACGGCGGGCTGACGACGTTCCCTGGCACCGCCGTCGAGTCGGCGGTCACCTTCGAGCCGGTGGAGGGCCACGCGGTGGTTCAACCCGGCGAGCAGACGATCGAGTCCACCAGCGCCGAGGTCGACCGCGTCGTCAGCCTCGTGCTCGACCATGCGCGCAGGCGTCCGCACGAGTCGCTCGGCGTCATCGCCCTGGGCATCAAGCACGCGAACCTCATCGACGACGCCATCACGGCCGCGCTGCGCGGTGCGCCCGACGTCGCCGACTACTTCGACCCTGATCGCGACGAGCGGTTCTTCGTCAAGAACCTCGAGCGGGTGCAGGGCGACGAGCGCGACGCCATCATCCTGTCGATCGGCTATGGCAAGACGCCCCACGGTCGGGTCCTGCACCGCTTCGGACCGCTCAACATCGAGGGCGGCGAGCGGCGCCTCAATGTGGCCATCACGCGGGCCCGGAACCGGATGACCGTCGTCTCGTCCCTGCTCGCCTCGGACCTCGACCCGTCCCGGCTCAAGGCCAGCGGTGCGATCATGCTGCGCGACTTCCTCGCCTATGCCGAGGCGCGAGGGGCTTCGGTTCCTAGTGCCGCGGGCGCCGCTCCCGTTGCGACCCGGAATGCGCTCCGCGCCGACCTCGCCGAACGCCTTCGCCGCGAGGGCCTGGTCGTCCACGAGGATTACGGCACGGCGGCGCAACGCGTCGACGTCGCGATCGAGGACCCCTACCACCGCGGCCGGGTGCTCGTGGCCGTGGAGACGGACGGGCCGCGCTACGCCGCGATGCGCAGCACCCGCGATCGTGACCGGTTGCGGCCGGAGCAGCTGGGACGCCTCGGGTGGGTCCACCTGCGCGTCTGGAGCACCGATCTGTTCCGCGACCCGGCGCGCGAGATTTCCCGCATCGTCCGGGTCACGCGGGAGGTTCGCCCACGCGGGCCCGAGCCAGAGTCGCGACCGGCTGGCGGCGCCGTGCTCAACGGCAGCGTGCCGGCCCTGTCAGCCGAGTCGGGCGAGTCGGCGGAGTCGGCGGAGTC
>NZ_DATCWX010000276.1:0-11587 GCF_036566125.1 Intrasporangium sp. | reverse complement strand
TCAGTTGAACTGCCAGGACCTCTTCGACAGGCCGAACCAGAAGCCCTCGATGACGCTCTTGTTGTCGAGGCCTCCGGACGCGTAGGCCGCGCCCAAGGTGACGAAGAGCGGCGCGAAATGCTCGGTCCTCGGGTGCGCCTCGCGAGCAGCGGGAGCCTTGGCGAGGAAGTCGAGGATGCTGTCGACGTCCTGCGCCTTCATCGCCTCCTGGGCCCAGTGGTCGAACTCGGCGCTCGCCATCGGCGGCGCGACATCGGCGCCGGCACGCGGGTTGAACCAGCGCAGGTTGTGCGTCGTGAAGCCGGAGCCCACGATGAGGGTGCCCTGGTCACGGAGCGGCGCGAGCTTGCGGCCGATCTCGAAGAGCCCGCGAGGGTCGAGCGTCGGCATCGACATCTGCAGGACCGGGACGTCCTCCTCCGGGAACATCTCCTTGAGCGGGACGTAGGCCCCGTGGTCGAGGCCGCGCGACTCGTCCCGGTGGACGGGGGTGGAGCTGGTCTGGCCCGGAGCGGTGAGCAGCCGGGTCACGTCGTCGGCGAGGTCGGGCGCGGCGGGCGCGTCGTAGGTGACCTCGTAGTACTTCTGCGGGAAGCCCCAGAAGTCGTAGACGAGCGGTGCGCCCGTCGTCGAGCCGAGCGTCGTCGGCGCATCCTCCCAGTGGGCCGAGACCATGAGGATGTTCTTCGGCTTTTCGAGAGTCGCGGACCAGTCGGCGAGCTGGCCCGTCCAGCGGGTGTCGTCGGCGAGTGGCGGGGCGCCGTGGCTGAGATAGATCAGGGGGGCAGGCATGTGGGCTCCTCAGATGATTGACGAGTAAACTATCACCTGCAACGTCCCCGTGCACGCCCTTCTTCCCGAAGGCGCCCGTCACCCTCGTGGTCGAGTGTGCAGAACGCACCGGGGCCGGTGCTGGGGCACGGCGATACAGTTCCGGTCCGGCACCGATACATCGCCGGGGCCGACGGGTGGTTTCGGGTCATTCGGCCCTACCGGATCGTGCAAGTCGGCGCGGAGCGTGGTGGCATGACCGAGATCAGGATGACCGAGCACCAGGCGCAGCTGACGGCGGTCGTGCGCGAGCGGGTGCCCGTCAAAGACCTACCGCAATTCTTCGCACGGGCTCTGCACCAGGCCCTGGAGGCAATGCAGTCCCAGGGCCACCACCCCGTCGGGCCGCCCTTCTCGCTGTACCACGGCATGCCGACCGATGCCGTCGACGTCGAGGCTGGGTTCCCCGTGGACGGGCCGATCACCGCGGTCGACGGAGTGGCGCCGGGCTCGCTTCCCGCCGGTCGGGTCGTGGAAGCCACGCACGTCGGGCCCTATGACACGCTCCCGCAGACCTACGAAGAGATCACCGGCTACATGAAGGAGCAGGGCCTCACGCCGTCGAGCGACATGTGGGAGAGCTACCTCAGCGACCCCGCGCAGGAACCCGACCCCGCCACGTGGCGGACCCAGATCTTCTGGCCCGCCACCTGACGGAGGCTGGGGTCAGGCGAGGTCGGCTTCGGTCATGGCGCCCGGGTCGAACTCCTTCGGTTCGACAAGGACGAGCCAGTTCCCGGAGTTGTCCCGGATCAGCGCCTCGATACCGTACGGCCGGTCAGCCGGCTCCTGGAGGAACTCGACGCCCTTGGCGCGCAGCTCCTCGTAGGTCTTGCGGCAGTCGTCGACGTGCAGGCCCACACCGGGAAGGCCGCCGTCTGCCTGGGCTCGCCGCATCGCCTCCACGAGTTCGGGCGACAGCGGCTCGCCGGGGGTGGTCAGGTGCAGATGCAGCTCCGGCTGGTTCGGATGGACGACGGTCAGCCAGCGGAAGTCGGGTCCGAGCTGGACGTCGTCGCCCTTCTCGAAGCCGAGGACGTTCGTGTAGAAGTCGAGGGACTCGTCCTGGTCGGTGACCCAGACGCTGACGAGGGAGACGTTCGTGATCATGGGCACGACGCTAGGCGGGCGAGGACGGCTAGGGCTTCTCCTGGATTGCGGAACCGTCGTGTCCGGTGGCCCGGCGGCGTTCGGCGAGGCCCCACATGAAGACATAGCAGCCGGGGATCCGCGGGGCGCCGTTGGCCGCGTACCGCTTCTGGAAGTCCCGCGGCGTCTCTCCGGTCACGTCGGTGAACCGGCTGCTGAACGAACCGAGGCTCGCGAACCCGACCGCGAAGCAGACCTCGGTCACAGTGAGGTTCGTCGTCCGAAGTAGGTCCTGGGCCCGTTCGATACGGCGCTCGGAGAGGTACGCGGCAGGCGTGCGCCCGTACGTCGTGCGGAACAGCCGAAGGAAGTGGTACTTGCTCACTCCGGCGATGCCCGCGAGGGTGTCGAGGTCGACGGGCTCGGCGTAGTGCCGGTCGATGTGGTCGCGGGCCCGGCGCAGGTACACGAGGACATCAGCGGGCGCGCGGGGGGTGGATCTGCGGGCCATGGTCCGATTCTGATGCACACTCGACATCTGGGGTGGTGCGAACGGATCTTGACACGGACTGTTACGGTCGGTCCGCATCCACGTCGGAGCAGCGACGAATCCGCTGCACGTGGGAGCAGGAAGACTCAGGTGCACCATGGCTGCTGGTAAGGGCCGCAAGCTCGTCATCGTCGAGTCGCCCGCGAAGGCGAAGACGATCGCGGGCTACCTCGGAGGCGACTACGACGTCGAGGCATCGGTCGGTCACATCCGTGACCTGCCCAACCCGTCGGAGCTGCCGGCCGAGATGAAGAAGGGGCCGTTCGGCAAGTTCGCGGTCGACGTCGAGAACGACTTCGCCCCGTACTACGTCGTCGACCCGGACAAGAAGAAGAAGGTCAACGAGCTCAAGCGCAAGCTCAAGGACGCCGACGAGCTCTACCTGGCAACCGATGAGGACCGGGAGGGCGAGGCCATCGCCTGGCACCTGCTCGAGGCGCTCCAGCCGCGGGTGCCGGTGAAGCGGATGGTCTTCCACGAGATCACCCGAGAGGCCATCCAGCGCGCTGTCAACGACACCCGTGAGATCGACGCGGCACTCGTCGACGCCCAGGAGACCCGCCGCATCCTCGACCGGCTCTACGGCTACGAGGTCAGCCCGGTCCTGTGGCGCAAGGTGCGCCAGGGTCTGTCCGCTGGTCGGGTCCAGTCCGTGGCGACCCGTCTGGTGGTCGAGCGCGAGCGGGAGCGGATGGCCTTCGTCAGGGCCTCCTACTGGGACGTCGAGGGTGACTTCACGCCGGACGGCACCGCCCAGCAGTTCACAGCGCGGCTGACCACCGTCGACGGCTCTCGCGTCGCCGCCGGCCGGGACTTCTCCGACCGCGGCGAGTTGTCCGGCACTGGCGTCGTCCGGCTCGACGAGGCGCTCGCTCGACGCATCGCCGAGGCATGCCTCGCCGCATCCGCCAGGGTCACCGACGTCCAGGAGAAGCCCTACACGCGGCGCCCCTCGGCCCCCTTCACGACCTCGACCCTCCAGCAGGAGGCGTCCCGCAAGCTGCGGATGTCCTCCAAGAACTCGATGCGTGTCGCCCAGCGTCTCTACGAGGGCGGCTACATCACCTACATGCGCACCGACTCGACGACGCTGTCGGATGCCGCCCTGACGGCGGCCCGCAGCCAGGCCCGGGACCTCTACGGCGCCGAGTACGTCCCCGACGCGCCCCGCCGCTACGAGAAGAAGGTGAAGAACGCCCAGGAGGCACACGAGGCGATCCGTCCCGCGGGCGACCGCTTCCGTACGCCGGCCATGGTCGCGGGCGAGCTGCGCGGTGACGAGTTCGCCCTCTACGAGCTGATCTGGAAGCGCACCGTCGCCTCGCAGATGGCCGACGCGCGCGGCTCGACAGCCACGGTCAAGCTTTCCGTGGACACGGCTGTCGAGGGCGCCCAGCAGGTCGAGTTCAGCGCATCCGGCACGGTGATCACCTTCAAGGGCTTCCTCGCCGCCTACGAGGAGGGCCGCGACGACGAGGCGCAGGCCCGCGCCGACGCGGCCGCGGAGGAGCGGCGCCTGCCCAAGCTGTCCACCGGCGTCGCGCTCGAGGTCATCCGGGCCGAGGCCGAGGGCCACGAGACCACCCCGCCGGCCCGCTACACCGAGGCCACGCTCGTCAAGGCGATGGAGGAGAAGGGCATCGGCCGCCCGTCCACCTATGCCTCGACGATCGGCACGATCCAGGACCGCGGCTACGTCTTCACCAAGGGCCAGGCGCTCGTGCCGACCTGGCTGGCCTTCGCCGTCACGCGCCTGCTCGAGGAGCACTTCAGCGAGCTCGTCGACTACGAGTTCACCGCCTCGATGGAGGAGGACCTCGACCGGATCGCGAACGGCGAGCTCGGACGAGTCGAGTGGCTCCAACGGTTCTACTTCGGGGACGAGGCAACGACGGCCGAAGGACTCAAGGAGCTCGTCGACGACCTCGGCGAGATCGACGCCCGCGAGATCAGCACGATCCCGCTCGGCGAGGGCATGGTCGTCCGGGTCGGCCGCTACGGCCCCTACGTAGAAGACACACGGGGGACCCCGTCCCCCGTGGACCCCCTGAACGGCATGGACGCTGACGCGACGCCTTCTCGTTCCGCCGCGGAAGGCTCCTCCGTCGCCCCGCGTCGGGCCACCATCACCGACGACATCGCGCCGGACGAGATGACCCCGGCCCGGGCGGGCGAGCTGCTCGAGGCCGCTGCCGACGACGGAAAGGTCCTCGGTCGCGACCCCGAGACCGGTCGGGAGATCATCGCCAAGGCCGGCCGCTACGGTCCCTACGTCACCGAGGTCATCGACGAGGACGAGGCCGCGCCCGCCACCAACGGCCGCAGCAAGAAGGCCGCCAAGCCGAAGCCGCGCACCGCGTCCCTCTTCAAGGACATGGACCTGGCGACGATCGACCTGGAGACGGCGCTCAAGCTGCTCAGCCTGCCGCGGGTCGTCGGCGCCGACCCGGAGGGCGTCGAGATCACCGCGCAGAACGGCCGCTACGGCCCCTACCTCAAGCGCGGCACCGACTCCCGGTCGCTGCAGACCGAGCAGCAGCTCTTCGACATCACCCTCGAGGAGGCGCTGGCGATCTACGCGCAGCCGAAGCAGCGCGGCCGGGCCGCGGCAGCCCCGCTCAAGGAGCTCGGCGAGGACCCGGTCAGCGGCAAGCCCGTCCTCGTCAAGGACGGCCGCTTCGGTCCCTACGTCACCGACGGCGACACCAACGCGACCCTCCGCAAGGACGACGACCCCGAATCGATCTCTCCGGAGCGTGGCTTCGAGCTGCTCGCCGAGAAGCGCGCCAAGGGCCCCACGACCCGCAAGCGGACCGCGAAGAAGACGACCAAGAAGGCGCCCGCGAAGCGGGCGACCAAGAAGGCAACCACGAAGAAGGCCTGACCTTCCAGCGCACGCGAGCTCAGCGGCATACGACATATGCCGTATGCCGCTGAGTGGCCTTCCCCGGTTGCCGTGAAGTGGCGCTGTGGCCGGGTGCACGCACGCGCCTAGCGTGGCCGGCATGGTGACGATCACTAGGATCGACGAGGCAGACCGCGAGGCCTGGGAGCGCCTGTTCCGGGACTACCTGCGTTTCTACCGACAGGATCTGGAGGAGGACGCGTTGGAGCGTCTCTGGGGTGAGTTGCGCTCTGGCGCAAGGGTGCACGCGCTTGGCGCGAGGGTTGATGGGCGGCTCGTCGGGATCACGCACTTCCTCGCCCACCCGAGCACGTGGGGGGCGGACGTCTGCTACCTCGAGGACCTCTTCACCGACCCGGCGGCGCGGGGGAGAGGCGCTGGCAGGTCGCTCATCGGCGGTGTCGTGTCGTGGGCTCGCGGGCAGGGGTGTGGCGCGGTCTACTGGCAGACCCACCAAGCGAACTCGACGGCCCGGCGGCTCTATGACGACGTCGCGACCTTCGAGGGATTCATCGTCTACCGCATCCCCCTCGACGGCAAAGACACGACGGGCGCGGCACAAAACCTTTGACCCCAGCCGACGGCTCGGTGAGGCTGACGGAATGGCAACTCTCGTCTTCGTCCACGCCCATCCCGACGACGAGGCGTCCCAGACCGCCGGCTCCATGGCGCGGGCCGTCGGCGAGGGGCACCGAGTCGTGGTCGTCTACGCGACGAACGGCGACCACGGCGATCGGCCGGATGACCTGGCCGCGGGGGAGACCGTCGTCGACCGGCGCCGGGTGGAGGCAGCTCGGTCCAACGAGGTGATCGGCACCCACCGGATGGTGTGGCTCGGCTACGCCGACTCCGGGATGTTCGGCTGGGACCAGAACGACCACGAGGCGAGCTTCGCTCGGGCCGACGTGGACGAGGCTGCCGGGCGACTCGCGGAGGTGCTGCGCGAGGAGGGGGCGGACCTCGTGACCGGCTACGACTGGCACGGCGGCTATGGCCACCCCGACCACGTCAAGGTCCACGCTGTGGTCAAGCGGGCCGCCGAGCTCGCAGGCACGCCGCGGGTGCTCGAGGCGACGATGAACCGCGATGTGACCCGCCTGCAGTTCCAGACGGCGATCGCGGCCGGGTTGGCCGACGACAGCTGGGACCCGGACAAGCCGATGGACGACGGCAACCCGCTCGGGACGCCCGAGGCCGAGCTGCACTGGGCCGTCGACGTGTCGCCCTGGATCGGCGTCAAGCGGGCGGCCCTGGCGAGCCATGCCAGCCAGGTCAGCGACGCGGGCATGATGATCGCCATGCCGGAGGAGGCCTTCGCCGCAATGTTCGGCATCGAGTACTACGTGGAGGGCGGGCGGCCGGGCGGCATGGTGTCGGGATGGTTCCTCGACACGTGAGGGCATAGGGTTACTGCTCGGTAACAGAAACGCCGGCCCGCCAAGGAGCAGCATGCCCTCGCTGAAGGACCTCACCCATGACGAGCTGACCGCCCTCGGGCCGGTTGAGTTCGTCGAACTTCTTACCAGCGCGTCCGACCGCGAGGTCGCGGACGTCATGGCGGGACCGACGCGCATGTCGGTGATCGACTCGATCTTCGAGCACATGCCGCGGATGTTCCGGTCCGACCGGGCCCGGGACCTGCGCGCCACGACCCATTGGACCATCACGGGCAAGGGCGTCCCCGACGACGACTGGACGGTGCGGGTCGGCGACGGGCAGGCCTCCGCTGCCCGGGGTCACGACGGCGACGCAGCCGTGTCGCTCTCGATGGGCCCGGTCGAGTTCATCAAGCTCATCACCAAGACCGGCAACCCGGTCATGATGGTGATGATGGGCAAGATCAAGATCAAGGGCGACATGTCCCTCGCCGCCAACATCGGCAGTCTTTTCGACGTCCCCCGGGCCTGAGCAATGCCCGTATCTGGGTGCCGGTGCTGAGCCGATGCGGCTCACCCGGCAGCTGCTCATCCTGACCCGTCGCGGCGTGCTCACCCCGGGACGGCCCGACCGCGTCCTGCGCCAGGTCGCGTCGATCCTCGCCTGGGGCGCCGGGATCGCCGGGGAGATCCGGCAGGCTGCGGCGCGTTCGCCGGACGCCATCGCCGTCGTCGACGAGGCGCGCGGAGAGATCACGTATGCCGCTCTGCTCGCCTCGTGTGAACGCGCGGCCCACGTGCTCCTCGCCCAAGGACTCTCCCCAGGCGACCGGGTCGGGCTGCTGTGCCGCAACCACCTCGGCCTCGTGGAGCTGCTGGGTGGCGCCTCGACGGCCGGGGTCGACGTGGTGCTGCTCAACACTGGCCTGGCGGCCGCTCAGGTGACCGAGATGGTTGAGCGAGAAGGCATCTCACTCGTCGTGCACGACGAGGAGTTCGGCGGGCTCACCGATGGCCTGTCCGTGCCGCGACTGGGGGAGCACGCCTTCCTCGACCTCATGGATGCGCTCGTGGACGCCGACGAGGCAACCGGCCGACTCCGCCCGCCCGCGCGCGCGGGGCGCGTCGTCGTCCTGACCTCGGGTACGACCGGCCTGCCGAAGGGCGCTCGCCGGCCGCATCCGCGAAGCCTCTCCGGCCTCGCCTCGGTGCTGGACCGGATCCCGTTGTGGCCCCGGGAGACCGTGTTGCTCTCGGCGCCGATCTTCCACACCTGGGGCTTCGGCGCCCTGCAGCTGGCCCTGGCCATGCGCGACACGATCGTGCTGCAGCGCCGATTCGACCCGCCGGCCGCCCTGGCAGCTGTGGCCGGGCATGGCTGCGAGGTGGTCTTCGCTGTCCCAGTCATGCTCCAGCGGCTGCTCAGCCACCTCGACGAGGTGCGACGCGACGCCCCGGGCGACGCCGCACCGTCGCTGCGCATCGCCGCCGTCAGCGGGTCGTCACTGCCGCCCGGGCTCGCGCCCCGGTTCATGGCGGCGTTCGGCCCCGTCCTGTACAACCTCTACGGGTCGACGGAGGTCTCGTGGGCTGCGATCGCGGATCCCGCCGACCTCGTGGCCGCTCCGTCGTGCTCTGGACGCCCGCCGCACGGGACCCATATCGCCATCATCGGTGACGACGGCAGCGAGGTGCCCGATGGGCAGGTCGGTCGGGTCTTCGTCGGCAACGAGATGCTGTTCAGCGGCTACACGGACGGCGGGCGCCGCGAGCGCTGGCGTGGGCTCGTCGACACCGGGGACCTCGGCCACCTCGAGGACGGCCGGCTCCACCTCGACGGCCGCGAGGACGACCTGGTCATCTCCGGGGGAGAGAACGTGTATCCGGTCGAGCTCGAAGCCGCCATCGGTGGTCTGCCGGAGGTCCATGATGTGAGCGCCTTCGGCGTGCCGGACGACGAGTTCGGGCAGCGACTCGTCGCGTGCGTCGTCCCGCAGCCGGGCGCGAACCTCGCGCCGGACCGGGTCATCGAGCGGGTCAGGCCGCTCGTCTCACGCCAGGCGCTGCCGCGGGAGGTCCACATCGTCGATGCGCTGCCCCGCAACGCGACGGGCAAGGTCCTCGTCCACGAGCTACGCAAGCATTTCCTCGCCGACTGACCCGGACCCCGGTCGGGGTATTTCCTCGCTCTATGGAGCGAGCCAATACCCCGAACCGGAGTTGGGTCTGGGCCCCGGCAGCCGGGGGTCAGGCCAGCGAGGCGATGATGTCGTTGAACGTCTGGGACGGGCGCATTACCGCGGCCACCTTCTCGGCATCGGTCTTGTAGTAGCCGCCGATGTCGGCCGGCTGGCCCTGGACGGCGATGAGCTCGGCGTCGATGGCCTCGGCCTTCTCGGCCAGCTGTGCGGCGACGTCCCTGAAGGCGGCGGCGAGCTCGGGATCCCTCGTCTGGGACGCCAGCTCCTGCGCCCAGTAGAGGGCGAGCCAGAAGTGGCTGCCCCGGTTGTCGATCTGGCCGACCTTGCGGGCGGGCGACTTGTTCTCGTCCAGCAGCTTGCCGGTGGCGCGGTCGAGCGCGTCGCCCAGGACCTTGGCCCTGGGGTTGTCCGTGGCCTCGCCGAAGTGCTCGAGGCTGACGGCCAGGGCGAGGAACTCGCCGAGGCTGTCCCAGCGCAGGTAGTTCTCGGCGACGAGCTGCTGGACGTGCTTGGGAGCCGAGCCGCCCGCGCCCGTCTCGAAGAGGCCACCGCCCGCGATGAGGGGAACGACGGAGAGCATCTTCGCCGATGTGCCGAGCTCGAGGATCGGGAACAGGTCGGTGAGGTAGTCGCGCAGCACGTTGCCCGTGACCGAGATGGTGTCCTCGCCCTTGCGGATCCGCTCGAGGGAGAAGGCGATCGCCTCGGTCGGCTTGAGGATCTGGATGTCGAGACCCTCGGTGTCGTGCTCCCCGAGGTACTCCTTGACCTTGGCGATGAGGTTCGCGTCGTGGGCGCGGCCCTCGTCGAGCCAGAAGACTGCGGGCACGCCGGTAGCCCGGGCACGCGTCACCGCGAGCTTGACCCAGTCGCGGATCGGGACGTCCTTGGTCTGGCAGGCGCGCCAGATGTCGCCGGTCGACACCTCGTGCTCGAGCAGGACGTCGCCCGCCGCGTTGACCACACGCACCGCACCGTCGGAGGCGATCTCGAAGGTCTTGTCGTGGCTGCCGTACTCCTCCGCCGCCTGGGCCATGAGGCCCACGTTGGCCACCGAGCCCATCGTGGCCGGGTCGAAGGCGCCGTTCGCGCGGCAGTCGTCGATGACGACCTGGTAGATGCCCGAGTAGGAGCTGTCCGGCAGCACAGCAAGCGTGTCCTGCTCCCCGCCCGCCGCGTTCCACATGTGGCCCGACGTGCGGATCATCGCCGGCATCGACGCGTCGACGATGACGTCGCTCGGGACGTGCAGGTTGGTGATGCCCTTGTCCGAGTTGACCATCGCGATGGCCGGCCCCTCGTCGAAGCCAGCCTTGACGGCCGCCTCGATCTCGGAGCGCTGGTCGGCGGGAAGCGACTCGATGGCCTTGAGGACGGCACCCAGCCCGTCGTTCGGGGACGCGCCGACGGAAGCGAGCTCAGCGGCATACCTGGAAAAAACGCTTGGGAAGAAGGCACGGACGGCGTGGCCGAAGATGATGGGATCGGAGACCTTCATCATGGTCGCCTTGAGGTGGACGGAGAACAGGACACCCTCGTCCTTGGCGCGGGCCACCTGGGCGGTGAGGAACTCGCGGAGCGCGGCGACGTTCATGACCGTGCCGTCGACGACCTCGCCGGCCAGGACCGGGAGCGACTCCTTGAGGACGGTCGTCGTGCCGTCCGCTGCGACGTGCTCGATGCGCAGGGTGTCGTCCTGGTCGAGGACGACGGACTTCTCGTTGTGCCGGAAGTCGCCCCCGTCCATCGTCGCGACATTGGTCCTGCTGTCGGCCGACCACGCGCCCATCGAGTGAGGGTGCTTGCGGGCGTAGCTCTTCACGGAGGACGGTGCCCGACGGTCCGAGTTGCCTTCGCGCAGAACGGGGTTGACCGCGGAGCCCTTGACCTTGTCGTAGGCCGCACGAGTGGCCTTCTCCTCGTCGGTCGTCGGGTTGTCCGGGTAGTCGGGGACGGCGTGGCCCTCGTCCTGGAGCTCCTTGATGGCCGCCTTGAGCTGCGGGATCGAGGCCGAGACGTTGGGCAGCTTGATGATGTTGGCCTCGGGTCGCTTGGCGAGGGCGCCGAGCTCGGCGAGCGCGTCGGGGGCGAGGTCGAACGCCGCGAGGATGCGGCCCGCGAGGGAGATGTCGCGCGTCTCGACCTCGACGCCCGCCTTCCCCGCGAACGCCTGGACGATCGGCAGCAGCGACGCCGTGGCGAGCGCGGGGGCCTCGTCGGTGTACGTGTAGATGATTGTCGAGTCCGTCACCTGAGCTCCATTCCGGGGGTTCTGAGAGAGATCGTGAGAAATCTTGATATCAAGATAACGGATCCTGGCGCTGCGTTGCGCCCTGCCCATGCTGCCGTCGTGACCTTCCGCACGCCACCCCCGGGTTCGGGCCGTGGACGGGTGCACGATGACGGACATGGCCTTCGTGCACGAGACCCTGCCGCAGCGCGTCGCACTCGAGCGGGGCGGTGCCGCCCGACGACTCGCCGACGAGGTGGCCCGGCTGGGGGCGCGGCGGGTCATGGTCATCGCGGCCGGCTCGGCGTCGGCGGTGGCCGACCGGATCACAGCCGGCCTGCCGGAGGCCTTGCGCTGGCAGGAGGTTCGCGAACACGTGCCCGTCGAGCTGGCCGAGCGGGCCCG
>NZ_DATCWX010000273.1:0-7030 GCF_036566125.1 Intrasporangium sp. | reverse complement strand
AAGGAGCCGGTGCCGCCCTCCTCGGACCCGCCCAGATCCGCGACCTCGCGCAACGGCTCGACCTGCGCCCCACCAAGCAGTGGGGGCAGAACTTCGTGGTCGACGCCAACACGGTCCGCAAGATCGTGCGCGTCGCCGGGGTGGGGGAGGACGACGTCGTCGTCGAGGTCGGGCCGGGCCTCGGCTCGCTGACCCTGGCGCTGCTCCCCGTCGTCCATCGGGTCACCGCCATCGAGGTCGACCCGCGCCTCGCGGGAGCCCTCGAGGACACCGTGCGCGCCCTCCAGCCGCAGAATGCCCACAAGCTGCGCCTCGTGGCGGGTGACGCCCTGACCGTCACCAGGCTCCCCGGTCCCAAGCCCACGGCGCTGGTCGCCAACCTGCCCTACAACATCTCCGTGCCCGTCGTGCTGTCCTTCCTCGAGCACTTTCCCTCCATCCAGCGCGTCCTCGTCATGGTCCAGCTCGAGGTGGCCGAGCGCCTGGCCGCCAATCCCGGCAGCAAGACCTATGGTGTGCCGAGCCTCAAGGCCGCGTGGTACGCCGATGTCGACCTCGCGGGACGGATCGGGCGCAATGTCTTCTGGCCGGCACCGAACGTCGACTCGGGCCTCGTCTCCCTGGTGAGACGGCAGCCACCCCGGACCACCGCGAGCCGTGAGGAGGTCTTCCGGTGCATCGACGCGGCGTTCCTCCAACGACGCAAGTCGCTCCGCCGCGCACTCGCGTCGTGGGCCGGCTCCCCGGCCCTCGCCGAGGCCGCCCTGGTCGCCGCCGGGGTCGACCCGAGTGCCCGCGGCGAGCAGCTCGACATCGAGACCTTCGCGCGCATCGCCGAGCACAAGGGCGGGCCGGCCGTGCCCGGCACCATAGGGTGACCGCATGACCGCTGCCCCGACACCACCCAGGTCGGTGACCGTGCGTGCCCCGGCCAAGGTCAACCTCGAGCTGCGCGTCGGCGCACTGCGGTCCGACGGCTACCACGACCTCGCCACGGTCTTCCAGGCCGTGTCCCTGTATGACGAGGTCTCGGTGGCGCGCTGGGACGAGTGGCAGGTCGTCCCGGGCGGGACGTATGCGGACCGCGTCCCGACGGGCAACGGCAACCTCGCGATCCGCGCTGCCAAGCTGCTCTCGGAGCAGTGGGACATCGACGACGTCCTGTCGATCCACATCGACAAGGACATCCCGGTCGCGGGTGGCATGGCGGGTGGTTCGGCCGATGCGGCAGCGGCCCTGCTCGCGTGCGACCACCTGTGGGGTCTGGGGCTCGAACGCGACGAGCTGGCCGAGCTCGCCGCCGAGCTCGGCAGTGATGTCCCCTTCCCCCTCGCGGGCGGCAACGCGATGGGGTCGGGCCGGGGCGAGCAGCTCGCACCGGTCCTGGCTCGGGGCACCTTCCACTGGGTCCTCGCGATCAGCGACACCGGACTGTCGACCCCCGAGGTCTTCGGCGAGCTCGACCGACTGCGCTCGGCCGACGGCGGCGATCCCCGGGACCCGGCGCACTTTGCCGAGGTGAGCTCCGAGCTGATGGCCGCCCTGCGCCGCGGTGACGCCCGGGCCCTCGGCGCGGCCCTCCACAACGACCTCGACGAAGCCGCCTTCTCGCTGCGGCCCGAGCTGCGGGTGCTGCGGGATGCCGGAGTCGAGTTCGGTGCCCTCGGCGGCCTCGTGAGCGGATCCGGCCCGACGGTGGCCTTCCTCACCGAGAGCCACGAGGCGTCTCTCGACCTCTCGGTCTCGCTGGCGGCCTCGGACCTGTGCCGCGACATCCGCCGCGCCCGAGGCCCGGTCCACGGCGCCCACGTCGTCAGCGGCTCGCGTCCGGACTGAGCAGCCCCCACCGCATCGGGGCGAGGCGGGTTCGTGTGCGCGGTGGCCGAGGCCGTAGGGTCGGTAGGCCATGCCACCTCCCACCACCAAACCGGTCAACCTCGTCAACCTCGAGCGCGTCTCCCTCGTCTTCGGGACGACCCGGGTGCTCGACGGCGTCTCCATCGGGGTGCTCGCTGGTGACCGGATCGGCGTCGTCGGTCGCAACGGTGGCGGCAAGTCGACGCTGCTGCGCGTCATCGCGGGCAGCCAGGAACCGGACGAGGGCCGCGTCTCGAGGCAGGGCGGCACCGAGGGCATCCGGGTCGGCATGCTCGCGCAGGACGACTCGCTCGATCCAGGTCACACGGTCCGCGAGGCCGTGCTCCAGAACCGTCCCGAGCACGTGTGGGCGGGCGACGCCCGCATCCGCGACGTCCTGACCGGGCTCCTCGGCGGCGTCCAGGCGCCGGATGTGGGCGGCCTCGACGCCATCGTCGGCCCGATGTCGGGCGGTGAACGCCGCCGGCTGGCCCTCGCACAGCTGCTCGTCGACGACCCGGAGCTCCTGCTCCTCGACGAGCCCACCAACCACCTCGATGTCGAGGGCGTCGCCTGGCTCGCGAACCACCTCGCGACGACTCGACCCAGACCGGGCAACGCGACGGTCGCGATCACGCACGACCGGTGGTTCCTCGACGCCTACGCGAGCCTGACCTGGGAGGTCGAGGCCGGTCAGGTCAACCCCTTCGACGGTGGCTACGCCGCCTACGTCCTCGCGAAGGCGGAGCGGGATAGGCTCGCCGGCGTCGTCGCAGACCGCCGCGCCAACCTCATGCGCAAGGAGCTCGCCTGGCTGCGTCGCGGCCCGCCCGCCCGCACCAGCAAGCCGAAGTTCCGAATCGACGCCGCGAACGCGCTCATCTCCGACGAGCCGCCACCGCGCAACAGCGTCGAGCTCGCGTCGTTCGCGACGAAGCGCCTCGGCAAGGACGTGCTCGACCTCGAGGACGCCACGGTCGTGCTCGGCGAGCCCCCCAACGGGCGGACCATCCTCGAGCGCGTCACCTGGCGGCTCGCGCCAGGCGAACGGGTCGGCCTCGTCGGCGTCAACGGGGCCGGCAAGTCGACGCTCCTGCGCGCCCTCACCGGAGAGCAGCCCGTGTCGAGCGGCCGGCGCAAGGTGGGCAAGACCGTCGCCATCGGCCACCTGACGCAGGAGGTCCGCGAGCTGGACCGCCTGGAGTCGTGGCGGGTCATCGAGGCCATCGAGGACGTCCGCCAGTGGACCACGTTGGGCGGCAAGGAGATCAGCGCCAGCCAGCTTGCCACGCGCCTGGGCTTTCCCGGCGGCAGGCAGCAGGCCCGTGTCGGCGACCTCTCTGGTGGCGAGCGGCGCCGCCTCCAGCTGACCCGCCTCCTCCTCGAGGAGCCGAACGTCCTCATCCTCGACGAGCCGACGAACGACCTCGACATCGAGACGCTGACGAGCCTGGAGGACGTCCTCGACGGATGGGCCGGGACGCTCGTCATCGTCAGCCACGACCGCTACCTTCTCGAACGGGCCTGCGACCACCAGCTCGCGCTCCTCGGCGACGGAAGACTGCGGGACCTCCCCGGTGGCGTCGACGAGTACCTGCGCCTTCGCGCAGCGCAGCAACACACCAAGCCGAGCCGTATGCTGCTGAGTCAGCCCAGCGGCATACCTGACCTTGGCAACGGGGCGGGGTCGGGTACCCCGAGCGCGAGCGCGGCGGAGCTGAGGGAGGCGCGCAAGGCGATGGCGCGCATCGAGAAGCAGCTGACGCGTGTCGCCGACCGTGAGGCGCGGCTGCACGGCGAGATGGCCGCGGCGGCGACCGACCCCGCGGCGCTCGCAGACCTCAACGCGCGGCTCGAGGAGGTCGTCGCGGAGAAGGAGGAGCTGGAGCTCGAGTGGCTCGAGGCCGCCGAGGTCATCGACTGACACGGGTTGAAAGTATCTTGATGTCAAGATACTTTTGGGGGCATGGCGATGTCTCTCCACCACGTTCAAGTGTCCGGTCCGACGGGCTGTGAAGACGCGATGCGCTCCTTTTACGGCGCGGTGCTCGGCATGACCGAGCTCGAGAAGCCCGAGCGGCTGCGCGCCCGAGGCGGTGCCTGGTTCCGTTCCGGCAGCCTGGAAATCCACGTCGGCATCGAGGAGGGGTTCCGGCCCGCTCGGAAGGCGCACCCCGGGATCGCGGTCGACGACGTCGACGCGCTCGCAGACCGGGTGGCGGACTCCGGGGCGCCCGTCGCGTGGGACGACAGCGTCCCGGGAGTCCGGCGCTTCCACACGAGCGATCCGGTGGGTAACCGCCTCGAGTTCCAGCAGGGGTGAGGCGGTGACCGGAGGCGCGCATGCGACGAACCAGGAGCGAGCGAGCGGCCCGGCGAGGTCAGCGCTCCCGCGACTCCAGCGGCGCGAGCATGCGTCGCAGCAGCACCGCGAGGGTGGCCTGGTCCGTCGGCGAGAGCTCGGACAGGAGCGTCTTCTCCTGCTCGATGAGGTCGGCCATCGCGGCGTCCACCACGTCGCGGCCCCTGGGCGTCAGGTGTACGAGCACGCCCCGGCGGTCGCTCGGGTCGGGGCGGCGCTCGACGAAGGCGCTGCGCTCGAGGCGGTCCACCCGGTTGGTCATCGTGCCGGACGTGACGAGCGTCTGCTGGACGAGTTGGCCCGGCGAGAGCTCATAGGGCTCGCCGGCGCGACGCAGGGCCGAGAGGACGTCGAAGGCCCATCCGTCAAGCAGGTGCTCCGAGAAGGCGGAGCCGCGGGCGAGGTCGAGACGCCGGGCGAGTCGCGACACGCGCGAGAGTACCTCCAGCGGCGTGACGTCGAGGTCGGGGCGTTCGCGGCGCCATGCGGAGACGATGACATCGACGTCGTCGACGGGCACGCGATCGGGGCTCATGAGGCCACTCTAGAAGCGGCGTCAAGACTCTTGACGTCAAGGGAATGTCAGGATGGCACGAGACAGATGACAGGCACGACCAGCGAGGGGGATCTGTGAACCCGCAAACCGACGACCTCGATCGCAGCACCGGAGCAGCGACGCCGGACGCTGCCTGGGACCCGAGGCAGTACGCGCATTTTGCGGATCAGCGCAGCCGGCCCTTCCACGAGCTGATCGCAAGGATCCCGACGCCCTCGCCGCGGAGGATCGTCGACCTGGGCTGTGGGCCCGGTGAGCTCACGCTGACCCTGGCCGCGCGCTGGCCTGATGCCGCGGTCATCGGTGTGGACAGCTCCCCGGAGATGCTCGCCAAGGCCCGTGAGCTCGACACTGACGGCCGGGTGCAGTGGGTGGAGGCCACGGCGGAGGAATGGGAGCCGGCTGCCTCGGAGGGGCCGGTCGACGTGCTCGTCACCAACGCGACCCTTCAGTGGGTGCCGACGCACCTGCGTCTCATCCCCGCTTGGTTCGAAGGGCTGCCGGCGGGTGGCACCTTTGCGATGCAGGTTCCCGCGAACTTCGACGCACCGTCACACCGGCTCATGCGCGAGGTGGCGGCGCGCCATCCGCGGGCGTCGGAACTGGCGCCCGGTCTCGACCGGGCTGGGTCCGTCGCCCTGATCGAGACCTACGCCGCCCTGCTGCTCGACCTCGGGGCGGAGGTCGACGCCTGGCAGACGACCTACTTGCAGGTGCTTGCCTCCCAGGAGGGCGCGGAGCACCCGGTGCTCGACTGGGTTCGCGGCACTGGCCTGCGCCCGGTCCTCGGCGTGCTGAACGAGGACGAGGAACGGGCTGTCTTCCTCGCCGATTACGAGCGCGAGCTGGAGGTGGCCTACCCGCGTCGTCCCTTCGGGGTGCTCTTCCCCTTCACTCGGCTCTTCGCCGTGGCCTACAAGAGGGGCGAGCCCACGGGAACGCAGCCCGGAGATTCCGGGGAAGCATCGAAAACCGCGTCATGAAAGACGAGGAGCGTCGTCTCAACTGGTGACGACGGTCATCGCCTCCTGGTAGTCAGGGGAGGGAGCGCCTGTTCCGGGACCGGCCGCCGTCAGGTTCCGCTCATCCGGCGAGTTTGGTGGAGGGGATTCGCCGGATGAGCGGGACACACTCACCTCCCGAGGGCGTCCGAACCACGAGGATTCGACGGGGCTCTCGCCCGCTTGGCACACTTGGACGGGGTCCCTCAGGACTCCTCGGGCTCTTCTGGGCTCCGGCGGCGTCGGAAGGTAGTGCGTGGCGGCTGACACGTCCATGTGGTCGAGCGAGGCGTGGTCCTCGGCCGCTGACCTCTACCTTCTCGCGCGCAGTCGAGAGGGTTCGGTCGAGGCGTTCGGAGAGCTCTGGCGCCGTCACCTGCCCGCGGCCTACGCCGTCGCGACCAAGTACCGGAGCAGAACTGCGGCCGAGGACATCGTGGCCGAGGCCTCCGCACGCGTCTTCTCGTTGATGCAGGAGGGCAAGGGGCCCGCGGAGCACTTCCGCGCCTACTTCCTGTCCGCGGTGAAGACCGTCGCCATCGACCAGGCCCGCCGCGAGCTCAAGGTCGTCCCCACCAAGGACGAGGAGCTCGAGCGGCTCAGCGAGCCCGCTCTCGACGATCTGAACGGGCTGGGGGAAGGGTTCGACGCCGACCTCATCCGCACCGCGTTCCGCGGTCTCTCCGAGCGGGACCAGCGTGTCCTCTGGCACACCACTGTCGAGGGGGAGGCGCCGCGGACGCTCGCCCCCGTCCTCGGCATGTCGGCCAACGCCGTGAGCGCGCGAGCCATGCGCGCCCGCGAGGCGTTGCGGGCCCAGTACCTCGACGCCTGTGCCCGGCGCGCCCTGCCCAACGCGGACAGCGAGGAGTGTCGCTGGGTCATCTCGCACTTGGGGGCGCATGCGCGCGATCGCCTGCCCAAGCGGCAGAAGGCTCGCGTCGAGGAGCACCTCAAGACGTGCCAGCACGCCTCGCTGGTGGCCTCGGACCTTCGAGCGATCCACAGCGAGTTCCCGGCTCTCATCGTGCCCCTCATCTTCCTCGCCGGTCTCTCCACGCCAGGTTTCGTCAATGCGGCCGCGCTGGCCGGACTCGCGTCCGGGGCCACTGTGGGGGCAGCTGGGAGTGTCGGTGCGACAGGCGGCGCAACGGGTGCGGCCACGTCCAGCCCGCCCCCCGGTTCGGGCGTCGGGGACGCGGCCGGACAGCTCGCGGGTCGGGCCACCACGCTCGCGGCGGGCATCGCCATGGG
>NZ_DATCWX010000235.1:0-8912 GCF_036566125.1 Intrasporangium sp. | reverse complement strand
AGCCATCGCGGCCGTGGTCGTGCCCGTCCTGTTCTGGTCGCCGAGCGGCCCCACCGGTGGACTCGCACCCGCGACGAACCCGAGCGCAACGATCACCCCGACGCCGTCGGCGACCCCGTCCGCCACACCGACTCCCTCCGTGACCACGACGGCAGATCCCGTCCCCACGACGCCAGCCGCCCCGACCACGGAGGTGCCCGTCACCGCGACTCCACAGAACACGTACGCCTTGGACGACACGATCATCGTCGACGGACGGGTCATCAGGCTCGAGCGAGGCACCGTCGTCGGCAGGTTCTCGGTCCTGTCGAATGGCGGCTTCGTCCTCGAGTCACAGCTCGGCGAGAACCCGACGGAGATCGAGATCCTCTCCCCCGCGGGCACGACGATCAAGGCCGTCAGCGGGGAGGGCGGCTCCTACGTGACGTCGCCCGATGGCAGCATCGTCGTTTCCGAGACGAAGTTCGAGGGGCCCGTGGTCGTCCTGTCCGTCGATGGCACCGAGCTGGGGCGTCGGTCCGGGGCGGGAAGCCCTGTCGCCGTTGTGGGTGAGCACGTCTACCTCGGCGGCGAGACCGCTGAGCAGACCACCGAGTGGAACTACGTGACCGGCGAGAGCCGAGAGTTGCCTCGCTACGTCAGTGCGGTGTCGGAGGACCGCACTCGGGCAGCCCTCAGCTGGCCCGTGCCGAACCAAGTTTTCGGCGACCCCCGCTGCTGGGCCGTGGTCGACCTGACCAAGGCAGGCTTCCCCAAGCTCATCGAGCGCTGCGGGCAGGACGAGAATCCGGAGATCTTCATGCCGAGAACCTTCTCGGCTGACGGCACCTACCTCGTTGGCAGCAAATACATCGACGGTGGCCACTGGTTCATCCCGGCCGTCTACCGGGTCAGCGACGGCAAGGACATGCTCCGCGGCACAGCACAACAGCCGATCTCCGGATGGAGCTGGCGGCTCGACGACGACGAGAACTCCATTCTCATCTCCCGGAACACGGCGCCGGACGTGTACGCGGGCCCGCCGGAGAACACACTCCAGCGCTGCACCCTGGACATGGCATGCACCACTCTGCAGGAGGAGCTCCCCCTGACCGACCGCGTGGGGATTCAGCCCCGCTACGTCGTCCCCAAGTGACGCCCTTCTGGACGCAACCAACCACCGTGTCTCGCTGGGTCCGGGAGCGAGCCCAGCGGCATACGGCCTGGTTGGCCAATGGAAAAGCAGGATGCCGCCCCCTCGGCCGGCGACAGGGGGAGCGCCGGAACCGACGAGGGCGGCACCATCTGCCACGAGGCGGACCTCGCAGCGCCCGGCGATGCGGGTTGCCCCGTCACCGCCCGGGCCCCGGCGCGCACCCCTCCACGAATGCGCGCCGGGCGCCTTGGCAACCGTCTCCGAACGATCGTCAGGAGACGGCCACTACCTGTTTGACGAGTAGTGGCGCTCATCATGACACGTTTTCCTGTTGAATCCAGAACTTTCTCGGGGCAGGAGGAGACAGGTTGCGGTGCTCAATCTGCCAGCCGGATCCGGGCGCGGCGGTTCTCGCCTCGGCCATTCATCACGATTTGTACACCCATTGGACGGCAAATACTGCCAATCGAGCGGTCTGGCGGGACGACTTACCGTACGTCAGGCCGTCTCCCCATCCGGCTTTGCTTGGGACCCGAGGACGGTGCCGTCGGTCTAGGCCGGGATCATCCGGGCGACCTGGCCCAGCGGCCCACGGCGTGATGGCTTGCCCCGCGCGGCAGTGAACGAAGGGGGCGAATTAGAGTTCGGCAGGTGGCTGACGTTCCCCTCCCGCAAGCGGTCACGCACCGTCCCGTTCCCGAGCGCGAGATCACCGCTGCCGTGCTCCTCACCCTGCCCGACGGCCGTCTCAACCCCGAGGCCGTGGGCTGGACCCGGACGCCCCTCGTCATCACCGACGGCGTCGGCCGCGGGCGCCGGGCCTGGGGCCGGACCAAGCGGTGGGAGAACTGGACGGTGACCACCTCGACCCATGTGGTGACGCTCAGCATCTCCGACCTCGACTACGCCGCCGTGCACGGCATCTGGCTGCTCGACCGCCGCACCGGCGTGGAGATCGCGCACGATGCCGTGGGTCTGCTCGGCGGCAGCGCGACGCTTCCGGGGACGCTCGGGCGAGGGGCGGTCCGGGCGCGCACGCTCGCGGTGCGGATCGACATCGACGAGGTCGAGGACGGCACCCGCCTGCGAGCCGTGGGCGAGCGCGTCCGTGTCGACCTCCTTGCGCATCGACCGGAGGGGCACGAACGTCTCGGGGTCGTCGTGCCGTGGAGCCGGCGACGCTTCGTCTACGCGGTCAAGGACGTCGCCCGGCCGGCCGAGGGCACGGTCTTCGTCGACGGGCACCCCGAACCGTTCGCCACTGGTGTGTCGTGGGCGACTCACGACCACGGTCGCGGGCGATGGCCGCGGGCGGTCCAGTCGCTCAGCGGTACCGGCTCGGGAGTCAACGACGGCCGTGCCATCGGGTTCCACGTGGGCGGCAGGTGGACGGACGGCACCGGATCGGTCGAGAACGCCCTGCTCGTCGACGGCCGGCTGAGCAAGCTGAGCGAGGAGTTGGCGTGGGAGTACGACCCGGAGGACTGGATGGCGCCCTGGCGCGTCCGCGGCGACGCCGTTGACCTCACGTTCACGCCCGAGCTCATCCGCGCATCGGGCGCTGAGCACAAGGCCGCCCCGTCGCAGTCGAACCAGTGCTTCGGGTCGTGGTCGGGATCCGTGCGCGACGAAGGGGGAGCGCGCGTTGAGGTGGCTGACGTCTTCGGATGGGCTCAGGCGCGCAATCCCTGAGGGGTGAGTGCGCCTGAGCGCGCCGCTCAGCTCGCCAGGGACTCGAAGGCGAACCCGTCGAGGTCGGTGAAGGTCCCTGCGTCGCTGTGGATGGCGATCCGGTGAGAGCCCGAGCCATCGGCCGGCACACCGGCATCCTTGGCGAGCGCCCGTCGGCCGTACAACGCCAGTTTGACGCCGCCTGTGCCAGTGGCGAACTCGACGTACTTCCTGCCGAAGCTCTTCGCGACGTCCAGTCCGCGCTCGACGTAGAGCCGCTTGGTCGCAGCCACGTCGGCCACTCCGAGCAGGAGCACCAGGTCGTCGAACTGCTGGGCGGCCGGACCGGTGTCCTTCTTGGCCGAGGTCGCGATCTTCCAGATCGTCCCGTCGGGCACCTGGACGACGCCGCCGTATCCCCAGAACGACTTCGCCACCGGCTTGACCACCGTCGCGCCGCCATCGACAGCGGCATCGACGAGTGCCTTGACGTTGGCCGGCTGCGACGTCGTGAGCGAGAGGGTGAACCCGCGGAAGCCGTTCGTGGGCGCGTCGGTCGCCCGCAGGCGCACCTGTCCGTCGAGTCCGAAGGCGTCGGAGTAGAAGCGCTGGGCGGCTGCTGCGTCGGCCGTTTCGAGGGTGATTGCGGTGATGGAGGTCATGGCGTCAACGCTAGAAGCGTCCCCGAGACCCACGCTTCTCGATTCCTGACCACTTCAAACCAAGACGATGCCGTATGCCGCTGGGCTCGGTGCCGCTGTCAGTTCCCCTCACGCTCTTGATCCGTCATAGTCACGCCGCTTCTTCGCCCGGCAGGCTGATGAGGGTCTGTTGGCCCACGGCGACGAGCTTGCGCTCACCGTCGGTCACGGCGAAGACCTCGAGCTTGCACACGGTGAGGGTGCGACCTGCCTTGAGGACCGTCCCGAGGGCCTCGAGGTGATCGCCGGCCGCAGGCGCGACGAGGTTCAGCTTGTACTCGACCGTCAGCACGTCGGAGGACGCCGGCATCATGGTCAGGGCGGCATACCCCCCGGCGCTGTCGGCGATCGCGCTCGTCGCCCCGGCGTGCACGTAGCCGTGCTGCTGGCTCACCTCAGGTCGGCGCGGCAGGGTGATCCTCACGTGGCCGGGCTCGACCCGGCCGAGCTCCGCACCCAGCAGTCGCATCAGTCCCTGGAGCTCGAAGCTGGCGCGCACCCGGTCGGCGATGTCCTCGCTCGATGCTGGGGTCTTCTCCTCGGACATGTGTCTCCTCGCGTGACGTGTGGCGGGTCAGGAACCCTCATGGTGCCAAGGCGGTGTTCAGACGGCGGCAAGGCGCACCAGTGGCTTCGCCAACGACTGCTTGACCTCGCCCGCGAGCTCGACGACCACTGCCTCCGGGGCACTCGGGTCACCTCGTGCTGGGAGCAAGCTGAGCGGCATACGGAATAGGTTGTATGCCGCTGAGCGCGGTCCCAGCCCACGCGCGGTGCCAGCGTGGCCGAGAGGGGGCCCGACGCGCGGGACCTTCGACCCTGTCTGTGGCGCGCGGCCGGACGCAGGATGGGGCGTCATCGAACAGAGGCACGACGAGGTGCCGCATGGAAAGGGGAACCACCATGCAACCGATCAAGGACGCCGCAGCCGATTTCCTCAGCCACAAGCGCGTCGCCGTCACGGGCGTCTCCCGGAACGGGGGCTCGCATGGCAGCAATGCCGTGTACCAGCGGCTCCGCGAGCGGGGCTACGAGGTGTTCGCGGTCAACCCACAAGCTCAGGAGGTCGAGGGCGACACCGCCTACCCGGACCTGAAGTCCATCCCGGGCGGCGTGGAGACGGTCGTCATCGGAACACGCCCGGAGCGCGCGCAGGCGACGGTGGAGGAGTGCGCCGAACTGGGGATCAAGCAGGTGTGGATGCACCGTGGCCCCGGTGGCGGAAGCGTCTCCAAGGACGCCGCGGAGTGGGGCCGCGCGCACGGGATGACGGTCATCGACGGCGGCTGCCCGCTCATGTTCGAACCGACCTCGGACACCGGTCACAAGATGATGCGGTGGGTGTTCGGCATGAGCGGCAACGTGCCACGCAACGTCTGAGCTGACCGGCCCCGCGTCCGGGTTCTCACCCGCGGCGAGTGAAATCGGTGCGCAGTCCGGACAGGGCGAGCGCCTCTCGTTACCGTGATGTCACACCACGGCCGTGTCTGGTGCTGTGGCCGGTCGGCGGGAGCACAGAGACATGCGGACCTTTGAGCAGATCATGGCCCAGGCGTTGAACGAGTCCGGCCTTGGGCAACCGCTCGCCACTGCGGCCCAGACTGGGCTGGTCATGGCGGGCGCGGCAGCACCGGGCACCTTCGAACCGTCGCTCGTGCCTCGGTCGACACAGGACCAGGCGCTCATCACCGGCCTCACGATGGCCTTGAACTATGCCGTCTCCACGACGACCCAGGACGCGGTCGCGGCATTCGGGGTCCTCGCGGCCCGGGGACTTCCGGGCCGGAACGAGATCCGGAAACAGGCCGTGGCGACACTCGCGCTCGACCTGCTGGCCATTCCGGTTGGGTACGGGCTCTACCGGTTCGTCTCGCGCCGGCCGAACGAGGCGATGGTGCGCGGCGGGATCCGCCAGGTTGGCTGGCGCTTCATGGCGACGGGGGTCGGCGGGGCGGTTCTCGGCACCTCGCGGGCGGGCCTCATTGCGCTTGACGATGTCGTCGGTGCGAAGGGTCGCCTGGCCCGATTCCCGGTGGCGGTGCCGATCGGGTTGGCGGTCGGCGGTGCCGTCCTGCAACGGCAGCTTCGTGACGTCCGTGGCCTGCCACCTCAGTCCGACGAGCCGGAGGGCATCGACCCGGTCCGCTCGGCGGCGCTCGGGACGGTGCTTGCCGGTGGTCTCATGGGGGCGGCATACGGCGAGATGTGGCTGGCCGAGGAGGCGGGCGAACGTCTGGCCCAGTGGCTTCCCGGGCCGTCGGCGCTCTGGCGACTCTCCGGGCACGCGCTGTGCCTGGCCAGCGTCGTCGCCGGTGGTAACGCGCTGTGGCAACGCGCCATGACGAAGGTCGAGGCCGGCTCCTCGGTCGTCGACCCCGTCTTCGACGACCCGGAGGGGGGCCGTCACTGGGTCGAGCCCGAGGTGAGCGGATCCGCGCAGAGCCTCGTGTCCTGGTCGACGATGGGGCGAGAGGGGCGGCGGCACGCGGTGCTGTCCGTGCGCACCCAGCCCCCAGCGGACCGGCCGGCGGATCTGGACTTCAGCATTCCCGCGATCATGGGAGAGCCGGCGGTGGCCGCTCCGGTTCAGGTCTACGTCGGCCTCGACAGCGCCCCGACCGTGTCCGAGCGGGTCGATCTCGCCATCGCCGAGCTCGACCGGACGAACGCCTGGGACCGGTCCGTCCTCATGCTGATCTCGCCCACGGGGAGCGGCTACGTCAACTACTGCGCGAGCGCCGCCGCCGCCTACCTGACCCGCGGCGACATCGCCATGGTCACCATGCAGTACTCGAAGCGCCCCTCGCCGTTGTCGCTGACGAAGGTGAAGTACGCCCGGGAGCAGAACCGGCTGTTGTGGCTGCAGCTGAGCGCTCGGTTGCGGGAGCTCAACGGGTCGGGCCCTCGGGTGGTGCTCTTCGGCGAGAGCCTGGGGGCGCACACCAGCCAGGACGTGCTGCTGCATTGGGGCACGATCGGTCCGCAGGCGCTCGGGCTCGAACGCGCCCTGTGGATCGGCACGCCGTACGGCTCCGGGTGGATGCACCAAGTGACGGGCCCGCCGCGGCCCGACGTCGACCCCGAGCTCGTCACCGTCGTCAACGACATCGGCCAGCTCATGGCGATCCCACCCGAGCATCGGAGGAAGCTGCGCTACGTGCTGCTGAGCCACGACAACGACGGCGTCGCGCGGTTCGGGCTCGACCTGATCACGAGTCGGCCGTCGTGGCTGGAGCCGGGCCGGCCACGTCCCGAGGTGGTCGACGGTGCGAGCCCACGCGGGATCCCCCCGCGGATGCGGTGGCGACCGGTCACGACCTTCGTCCAGACGTTGGTCGACATGAAGAACGCCCAGATCCCGGGCGCCTATCGGCCGTTCGGCCACGACTACCGGCCCGAGCTCACGCGGTTCATCTCCGAGGTGTTCGACCTTCCGGCCAGCGAGGAGCAGCTGGTGAGCATCGAGAACGCGCTCGCGAAGCGTGAGTCCATGCGGGAGCAGATCTTCAAGGACTGAGCAAAGCCTGGGCGCGACTGAGCCCGGCCCGGGCGCGGCGTTGCTGTTCCCACTCGCAATGAGGCTCGCCGAACGCCTCGTCCGTGTCCTCACACGCGTCGAAGGCCCGAAGCCCTACATTGCAGGAATGGCAGACATCGTCTTGGGCCTTTTCGCGATCCTCGCTGGAGGCGCCATGCTCTTCGCCGGGCAGTTCGTGCTCCGGTTCCTCCTCCCGATCTGGGGGTTCTTCGCCGGGTTCGCCTTCGGAGCCGGGCTGTTCGCCGCGATGGCTGATGAGCGTTTCCTCGGCACCGTGCTCGGCTGGGTCACGGGGTTGGTCTTCGGCCTCATCTTCGCGATCTTCTCCTATCTCTACTACGCGGTGGCAGTGATCCTCGCCATGGCGGCGTTCGGCTTTGCCATCGGTTCTGGCCTCGTCGTCGCACTCGGGATCGACTGGAACTGGATAGCCGTTCTCGTCGGCCTGGCGTTCGGCGCCGTCCTTGGCCTGGTGGCCGTCGTCGGCAACATGCCGATGATCGTGCTTGCCGTCGCGAGCTCCCTGGCCGGCGCGGTCGGTGTGGTCGCCGGTCTGATGCTGCTGGTGGGGTCGCTGGACTCCGCGGACTTCACGAACGGCGCGTTCATCGACGTGGTCCGGGGCAGCTGGGGCTGGTATGCGCTGCTGCTCGCCCTGGCACTGGTCGGCATCGTGGCCCAAACCCGACAGAGGCTGATCATGCGCCGCACCGTCCGCGAGGCCTGGTACGTCGAGAGCTCGTCGCCCTCATAGTCGACCTTGCGGCCGTGATGTGCGAGGGGGTGGGAGTCCTCAGCCGGCAAGGATGACGGCAAGGGTGCGGGGGCCGTGGACGCCTTCGACGCGGTTGAGCTCGATGTCGCTCGTCGCCGAAGGGCCGCTGACGAAGGTGAGCGGTCGTGTCGGGTCGAGTCGGGCCAGAGCCTCGGGGACGGTCTGCACGACGTCCGTGGTGCGCACGACGCAGATGTGGACGTCGGGTACCAGCGTCAGGGCGCGCCGCCCGCACAATGGTGACCCGTCGAGCACGATGGTGCCGGTCTCGGCGATCGGGCGGGGCCTGTGTACCGCTGACCCGCTCGCTGGGTATACCCGGCGCGGTGAGGATGCGGTCGGGGACTTCACCCTCGTCGTAATGGCCGTGGATTCCATTGCGGGGCAAGGCATGTGCCACGGCCCCCCGCACAGCGCTCCCGATCGAGGCTTGGTCGTCGGCCGCGACTGGGGCGGCCGATGCTGCTGTCGACGCAGCGCGGCCGAGGGCCCGGTGGATCCGGAACAGGACAACGTCCCGGGCGATGTCGTTGGCGGTCATTCGCGGTCACCGGGTCTGTCGTTTCCGTACTGGGGGTCCGCCTGACAAGTGCGTTACCCCACCGCCCTTGCTTGCGCATGATGGCGGTCACATTCCCCACAACGTCGCTCTTGGCGACCTGTCCCTGCTCGATTGTTGGCGCAGCCCGATCGAGATCGCAGGCTCCTCCACAGGAACGGAACGAAGTACGGAGGAGGCCCGCAGCGACGCATCCCCAACTCAATCCCCGCTTGACGACGCGTCACACCGGCGATCTGCAACCAAAGGTCGACGCATTGAGCGGGATGCATGGCGCGCCTTCGCGCAGACCTCACGCAGGAAGCTCCAGTCCGCGTCAATCCGCCGCAAGGACGCAGAACTCGTTGCCTTCGGGGTCTGCCAAGACAACCCACGATGCATCACCCTGGCCAATATCAACACGCTGTGCGCCATGAGCCACCAAGCGAGCCACCTCGGCGTCCTGGTCGTCGGGCCTGAAGTCGAGATGCAGTCTGCTCTTGGACTTCTTGCTCTCATCAAGCCGGACGAAGTCCAACCCCGGGACGCGATCC
>NZ_DATCWX010000222.1:0-5677 GCF_036566125.1 Intrasporangium sp. | reverse complement strand
TGCGGGCTGCGGTCACGGGGGCGCGCCGCACGGCCGAGGAGATCGGGCGGTCGCTGCCGGGCCACCCCGTCATCACGTCCGGTTCCGGAGAGGTGCACGGCTCGGTCGGCTCGGAGCCGGCGCTCGTCATCGCCACCCCGGGCGCCGAGCCCGTGGCCGATGGGGGCTACGCCGCGGTGCTGCTGCTCGACGCCTGGGCGAGTCTCGACCTACCGGTCCTGGACGCGCCGCTGGAGTCGCTGCGCCGATGGATGGCTGCGGCGGCCCTGGTCCGTGCCGGTCGCGCCGTCGTGCTCGCCGGGGCCCCGGAGGGCGTCACGCTCCCCGCGGTCGAGGCGCTGGTGCGCTGGGATCCGGGATGGCTCGCCGGCCGAGAGCTCGGCGAGCGACGCGAGCTCGGCCTGCCTCCGGCGGTGCGGATGGCTCAGCTTCGGGGCAGCCGTGCGGCCCTCGAGGGCGCCCTCGGTCAGCTGCGACTTCCCCCGGCAGCCCAGGTCCTCGGTCCGATGCCGCTCGATACGTCGCCCCGCAGCGGTGCCGGCCACGGCGACGCGGGCTCGGACGATGACCCGGGGAGCTGGCATGCCCTCGTGCGTGGTCCTCTGGAAATGACCGCCGAGCTGACCGATGCGCTGGCGGCGCTCAAGGCCATCCGGTCGGCCCGAAAGGAGGCCGACGTCGTCACGGTGCGGGTCGATCCGGTCGACGGCTGGTAGCCCGGCCCCGACCCCTCGCCTCACCGTTCGAGTGAACAGCTTTTGGGCCCGCATGGCACAGTGACGCCATGGACACCCGCGAGTTCGACATCGTCCTCTATGGTGCGACCGGTTTCGTCGGCGCCCTGACGGCCCGTTACCTGTCGCAGCAGGCCGGGACCGCCCGGGTCGCGCTGGCCGCGCGATCTCGTTCGCGACTCGAGTCCGTCCGGGAACGGCTCGACGAGAGTGCCGCCGACTGGCAGCTCATCGAGGTCGACGCGAGGGACGCCTCCGGACTGGATGCACTCGCGGCACGCACCCGCGTCATTGCGACGACCGTCGGGCCGTTCTCCGTGCACGGGAAGGAGGTTGCCCGTGCCTGCGCCGAGGCGGGGACCCATTATGCGGACCTGACGGGAGAGGTGCTCTTCGTCCGCTGGACGATGGACACCCTCGCCGGACGAGCCGCCGAGACGGGTGCCCGGCTCGTCCACGCCTGCGGCTACGACTCCGTCCCCTCGGACCTCGCGGTCCACCTGCTCGCTCGCCGTGCGGCCGAGGACGGCATGGGCACGCTGGGAGACACCGTTCTCGCGGTGCGGTCCGCGAAGGGCGGTTTCAGCGGTGGCACCATCGACTCCGCCCGTCAACAGGCCATCCTCGTTCGGGAGGAGCCGGAGACCCGTCGCGTGCTGGCCGACCCCTACGCTCTCAGCCCGAGGCGCGCGGAGGAGCCGAGGAGTGTGTCTCGGCGTACCGGGGGTCTCGCCGGACTGCTCCACAAGGTGATGCCGGTCGACCGGGACCCGGCGAGCGGACGCTGGAACGGGCCCTTCGCCATGGCGGGCTTCAACACCAGGGTCGTTCGCCTGTCCAACACGCTGACGGACTGGTCCTACGGACGGGAGTTCCGATATCGCGAGGTCGTCGACTTCGGCAAGGGCCCGCTCTCGCCGGTGCTCGCTGCCGGGATGGCGATCGGGCTCACCGGTGGACTGGCCGGCCTCTCCTGGGCGCCCTCACGCGCAGTCCTCGACCGGCTCCTGCCCAAGCCGGGGGAGGGCCCCAGCGACGAGCAGCTGGCCGCCGGACGGTTCCTCATGGAGACCAGGACGACGACCACGACCGGAGCAAGGTACCTGGCCCGCGTCGGGGCACCGTACGACCCGGGCTACACGGGAACGGCGGTCATGCTCGGAGAGAGCGCGCTGGCTCTCGCGCTCGACGGGGACCGCCTGCCGCAGCGCGCGGGAGTACTGACCCCGGCCACAGCGATCGGGGACGTCCTCGTCGAGCGGTTGCGGGCGCAGGGCTTCACCCTCGAGGTGGAGCGGCTGGGCTGAGCCGTTCCGGCCCGTTTCTTGTTCACTCGATCAGGCTTGGTCCCTCGGGCGTCATGGAGTGAACGAGAAATGGGCGCCCCACCCACACCTAGACTGAGATCTCACGGCCGACTTCGGTGCCCGGCGTGGGCGCCTGCGACCCTCGAGGACTGACACCTGTGGCGATCAAGGACATCCGCCTCTTCGGAGATCCGGTGCTGCGCACCCCGGCGGTCGAGGTGGTCGACTTCGACAAGGAGCTGCGGACGCTCGTCAAGGACCTCGAGGACACCATGCTCGACGCGCCCGGCGCCGGTCTGGCCGCCCCGCAGATCGGGGTCGGGCTCCGGGTCTTCACGTACTTCGTCGACGACGTCGTTGGGCACCTCGTCAACCCCTTGCTCGACCTCTCCGACGAGACCCAGGACGGGCCCGAGGGATGCCTCAGCATCCCGGGTGTCACCGTCGACACCAAGCGTGCCCTCTCCGTCGTCGCCAAGGGCCAGAACATGCACGGCGAGCCCGTCGTGCTCGAGGGCACGCAGCTGCTGGCCCGGGCGGTCCAGCACGAGACCGACCACCTCGACGGGATCCTCTTCGTCGACCGGCTCGCCCCGGCGTCCCGCAAGGAGGCCATGCGGGCGATCCGGGAGGCCGAGTGGTTCGGCGAGCCGGCGCCCAGGGTGAAGGTCAGCCCCCACTCGACTTTCGGCCTGGGGATGTGACGTGCGGGTCGTCTTCGCGGGGACGCCTCAGGCGGCGCTGCCGAGCCTCGATGCCATCGCACGGTCGCGCCACGAGCTCATCGCCGTCATCACCCGGCCCGACGCCCCAGCCGGCCGGGGTCGACGCCTCGAGGCGTCCCCGGTCAAGGTCAGGGCCCAGGAGCTCGGCCTGCCCGTCCTGACTCCGCACTCGGTCAAGGAGCCGGAGTTCCTCGACGAGCTGGAGCGGCTGGAACCGGACGCCTGCCCCGTCGTGGCCTACGGCAACCTGGTCCCGCAGGCCGCGCTGGACCTCCCGGCGCACGGCTGGATCAACCTGCACTTCTCGCTGCTCCCGGCGTGGCGAGGGGCCGCCCCCGTCCAGCACGCGATCATGGCTGGCGACGAGATGACGGGCGCCTCGACCTTCCGGCTCGAGCGGGGGCTCGACACCGGCCCGGTCTACGGCGTCATGACCGAGGCGATCCGGCCGACCGACACGGCCGGCGACCTCCTCGAGCGACTCGCCCAGGGCGGTGCCGGGCTGCTCGTCGCCACCCTCGACGGCATCGAGCGCGGTGACCTCGTGGCCAAACCGCAACCAGCCGAAGGGGTCTCACATGCCCCCAAGGTCGAGGTCGCCGACGCCCGCGTCGTCTGGGCGAAGCCCGCCCGGGCCATCGACCGACTCATCCGCGGTTGCACGCCGGCGCCGGGGGCCTGGACGACGTTCCGGGGCGAGCGACTCAAGCTCGCACCGGTCATCCACGCTTCTCCGGACGAGGTGCCGGGTCACGGGACGCTCGAGCCCGGCACCCTCCTGGTGACCAAACAGGCCGTCTTCGTCGGCACGGGGACCCTGCCCGTCCGGCTCGGCATCGTCCAGGCCCACGGCAAGCGGCCGATGCCGGCCGCCGACTGGGCGCGTGGCATCCGCATCGAGGCCGGCGAAGGGCTCACCGATGAGTGACGAGGGGCGGCATGGCGGACGGCAGCGACCACCTGCCCGGGGACGGAATGACCGGCACCGCTCGGTCCAGCGGCCGTCGGAGCGCGCCCGGCGTACCGATCCGGCGCGTCTGACCGCCTACACCGCCATGCGCGAGGTCGCCCAGGGTGCGTACGCCAACCTGGTGCTCCCGACGTTGCTGCGCGAGAAGCGGGTCCATGGGCGGGACGCGGCCTTTGCCACGGAGCTCGTCTACGGGGCGACCCGAATGTCCGGCCTCTATGACGCCGTCGCCGCCCGTGCGGCCGACCGACCGGTCGACAAGATCGACCCGCGTGTCCTCGACACGATCCGGCTCGGAGCCCACCAGCTGCTCGGCATGCGCGTGCCGACCCACGCGGCGGTCGACGAGACGGTCGCCCTCGCGCGGCAGGTCAACGGCGCCGGTGCCTCGGGCTTCGTCAATGCGGTCATGCGCCGCATCAGTGAGCGCAGCCTCGAGGAGTGGCTCGAGGTCGTCACGGCGGCTGCCGGCGACCCGGTGGAGGCACTCGCGATCCGCACGTCCCACCCGCTCTGGGTCACCAAGGCGCTTCGCGCTGCGCTCATCGGACATGGCCGGGCCACCGCCGCGACCGTCGAGGCCGAGCTCGGCCGCCTCCTCGAGTCCGACAACGCAGCACCGAGAGTGTCGCTCGCTGCACGGCCCGGTCTGGCGACCGTTGCGGAGCTCGTCGACGCGGGAGCTGCCGCATCGACGACGAGCCCGGTCGGCGCCGTTCTGCCCGAGGGCGACCCGGGCGCCATCCCCGCGATCCGAGAGGGACGTGCGGCAGTGCAGGACGAGGGATCCCAGCTGGTCGCCCTGGGCATCGCGAGCGCGGAGGTCGGCCAGGACGCCATCACCTCCGAGCGATGGCTGGACCTCTGTGCGGGTCCGGGCGGCAAGGCAGGCCTCCTGGCCTCGATCGCCGTGCAACGGCGAATCCCCTTCGTCGCCAACGAGGTCAACGAGACGCGCACCACGCTGGTCCGCCAGACGCTCACTGCGGCGACGGCGGCGGCCCACGCCGCTGGGAGCACGATCGAGGTCCGCCACGGCGACGGGCGCGAGATCGGGGAAGCAAGCCCAGCGGCATACAGCCGCATTCTCATCGACGCCCCGTGCACGGGTCTGGGCGCCCTCCGCCGCCGACCGGAAGCGCGGTGGCGGCGCAGTCCCAAGGACGTTGCCACCCTCTCCGGGCTGCAACGTGAACTGCTGGCCTCCGGCATCGACGCGACAGTGCCGGGCGGCGTCATTGCCTACGCCACGTGCAGCCCGCACCTCAACGAGACCCGCTTCGTCGTGCAGGACGTGCTCAAGAAGCGCGACGACGTGGAGCTGGTCGACGCGCGCTCGCTCTTTGTCGATGCTGAGGGCGCCGTGCTCCCCGAGCTCGGCGACGGCCCGTACGTCCAGCTGTGGCCCCACGTGCACGGGACCGACGCGATGTTCTTCGCCCTGCTGCGCAAGCGCTGAGGTCCGCTGACATCAGCGGAGATCACCGTCCGCGGAACACCGGTCGTCGACCCTCCCGCCGCGCGGCGTCCGCCTCGGCAGCATCCGCACTCGTGAAGCAGGCGAGGAACTCGGCCCGGAGGTCGGGGTCGTCGTCGGGCAGGTGCGGAGAGTTGAGCACCCGTTTGGCGTAGGCCAGGGAGAGCGGGGCCAGGGCCGCGAGGTCGCGGGCGAGGGCGATCGCATCGGTGAGATCCCCCTCGCGCTGGACGAGCCCGGACGCGAGCGCTGCGGCTAGATCGAGGGTCTCGGCAGCGAGCAGGATGCCGCGCGCGTGGCCGCCACCCACGAGCTCGGCGAGCCGCCGGATCGTCCACGGGTCGACGGCGAGACCGTTGCGCGCCGTCGGCACGGCAAACCGAGCCGCGGCGCCGGCCACACGCAGGTCGCACGCGGCGGCGAGCTGGGTGCCGCCACCGATCGCCGGCCCGTTCACGGCTGGG
>NZ_DATCWX010000217.1:0-17439 GCF_036566125.1 Intrasporangium sp. | reverse complement strand
GTGCGTATGCCGCTGAGCTGAGTCTGGTGCCTGTGTGCCCACTGTGGAGGGCGGGGTTCATTTCGGCGCGTGGCACGTCAACGGGTCATACTGATGGGCGGCTCGAGAGGTTTCTCGAGCCTGCGCATGAAACGGAAGTGGTGGAGTGACACAGAGCAGGCGCGAGATCCGTGCCGCCCAGATGGCCGAGGACAAGCGCAACCGGCGCGCCGCGGCCAAGCGACCGAACTCGATGCACGGCGAGCCGACGGATGACGGTGACGCGCTCGAGTTCCGGGCCGGTGGGCACGGAGGACGCGGTGCACGCGGCGGTGGCGACGGCCGGTCGGGCTGGCGCCGCTGGGTCATCCCCACCCTCAAGTGGGGCTCGCTCGCCGGGCTCGTCCTCTTCATCCTCGGCATCGGCGGGATCTGGTTCGCCTACTCCCAGACGAGCGTGCCGCAGCCCAACGAGTTCGTGGGCCGGCAGGTGTCGATCATCTACTACTCCGACGGCAAGACCGAGATCGACCGCATCGTCCAGGACGAGGGCAACCGCCAGATGGTCGAGCTGGCCAAGGTGCCCGACCACGTCCAGAAGGCTCACATCGCCGCCGAGGACCGCACGTTCTACGTCAACAACGGCATCTCCGTCGGCGGCATCTTCCGAGCCGTCAAGACAAGCATCACCGGTGAGACCCAGGTCGGCGGCTCCACGATCACCCAGCAGTACGTCAAGAACTACTTCCTCAGCCAGGATCGCACCGTCGAGCGAAAGGCCAAGGAGATCCTCATCGCGATGAAGATCGACGGTGAGAAGTCCAAGGACCAGATTCTCGGGGACTACCTCAACACCATCTACTACGGCCGTGGCGCCTACGGCATCCAGACCGCCGCGCAGGCCTACTTCGGCAAGTCCGCGGAGAAGCTGACCGTCGGAGAGGGCGCCGTGCTCGCCTCGGTCATCAACGCGCCGTCGCTCTACGACCCCGCCGAGGGCGAGAAGGCTGCCGCCAACCTGGAGCGGCGCTACGCCTACGTCCTCGATGGCATGGTCGAGGAGGGCTGGCTGTCGGCGGCCGAGCGGGCCAAGTTCACCGAGCTGCCGAAGATCAAGGAGTACAAGGGGCCACGGCTGTCCCGGGGGACGAACGGCTACATCACGGCCGAGGTGAAGAAGGAGCTCGTCCGCATCGGCCTCACCGACCAGGACGTCGCCAAGGGTGGCCTGCGGATCGTCACGACGATCGACCGCAAGGCCCAGTCCAACGCCGTCAAGTCCATGGGCAAGAACCTGCCCAAGGGTGTGCAGGGTGGGCTCGTCGCGATCAAGCCCGGCGACGGTGCGGTCATTGCCATGTACGGCGGCTCGGATTACTCCAAGCGGCAGCTCAACAACTCCACCCAGGCCATCATGCAGGGAGGCTCGAACTTCAAGCCCTTCACCGTGCTCGCCGCGGTGCGCGAGGGCATCTCGACGAAGACGAAGTTCGACGGCAACAGCCCGAAGGAGTTCGAGGGCTACCCGCACCCGGTCAACAACTACGACGACCGTGACTACGGCAAGGTCGACATGCGCAGGATGGTCGGCAGGTCGATCAACACGGCGTTCGTCGAGCTGAACGAGGAGATCGGGCCGGACAAGACCCGTCAGGCCGCCATCGACGCCGGGATGCCGGAGGGGACGCGCGGCCTCGAGAACGACCTCGGCAACGTGCTCGGCACGGCCTCCCCCCATGTCATCGACATGGCCTCCGCCTACTCGACGATCGCCGCACAGGGGGTCCGGTCCACGCCGTACCTCATCGCCAAGGTCACGACGGCGGACGGCAGCTACAGCTACACCGCCAAGCCCAAGACCCGCCGCGCCTTCGCCAAGGAGGTCACGGCAGACGTGACCGACGCGATGACCTACACGACGAAGCCGGGCGGCACGGCGACCAAGATCGGTCGGGAGTTCGACCGGCCGGTCGCCTCGAAGACCGGAACCTCCGAGGAGAACCTGTCCAAGTGGTTCAGCGGATTCGTGCCCCAGATGGCGGTGTCGGTGGGGACGTACAAGCCCACGAAGGACGGGTCCTCGAGTCTGTCGCTCTCCGACGAGGAGTCAGTGGCGTTCGACGGCTCGACCATCCCGGCCAACATCTGGCTCGACTTCATGAAGCCGACGTTCGAGGGCGTCGAGGTGCTGCCGTTCCCGGAGCGTGAGGGCGTCGGTGACGAGGACGTGCCGACGGAGACGCCCACCCGGACCGAGGCGCCTACGACGACGGAGGCGCCGACCACGACCAGCGAGCCGCCTCCGACCTCCGAGCCGGCGAAGCCGACCAAGACCCCGCCGGGCAAGCCGAAGCCGACCACTACTACGCAGGAACCGACGTTCACGGTCACGGAGCCGCTGCCGGACGCGACGACGACGACCACCAAGCCCCCGAAGCCCGGGAGCGGGGGCGGATGACCGCGCCCGGCCGCGGGACGACGACCGACCCCGTCGCGGCGGCCGCAAGCGAGGTCATCGGGGGTCCCCGCGGACGCTACGCCGCCCGCGAGCTCCCGTGGATGTTCACCGCGGCGGCGCTCTCGGCGCTGGCCGCGATCCCGGCGGGCTTCGGGATCGCGCTGCGGATCCCCTGCCTGCGGACCCACTGGTCGGGCGACGGGCAGTTCTGGAACGCGTGCTACTCCGACCTGCCGAACGCCTACCGGGACGGATACCTGGGCGCCGGGCTGGCCGCCTTCCTCAGGGGTTCCGAGGGCGCCCCGACGACGGGGCAGCCACCCCTGACCGGCCTCCTGCTGACCGCTGTTGCGAGCCTGGTCCCCTCCGCCGAGCGCGAGGGCACCCGAATCGCGTGGTACTTCGCGCTCTGGGCCGTGCTCCTGACGCTGCTGCTCCTCGCGGTGATCTGGCTCGTCGCCTCGTCGTCCCGTCGGCCCTGGACTGCTGCCCACGTCGCCCTGGCCCCCGTGGTCGCCCTCGTCGGTTTCGTCTCCGCCGACCTGCTCGGCGTGGCGCTCGCGAGCGCCGGGATGTGGGCCTGGGGGCGGCGACGCCCCGCGGCGGCAGGCGTGCTGCTCGGGCTGGCCATCTCGGCGCGGTCCTACCCCGTGCTCATCCTCGTCGCGATCGGTCTGCTCGCGCTGCGGTCCGGCCGGCTCCGCGAGTTCGCCCGCACCGCGAGCCACGCGGTGGGCACGGTCCTCGGCGTGCTGGGCGCGCTGTGGCTGCTCCACCCGGAAGCCGCCGTCTCCGCTTATCAAGGCTGGGTCGCCGCAGGAGCGGGCTATGGCTCACCGTGGCTTCTCCCGCAGCTCGCCGGCCATCCGCTGCCCACCTGGGCGGTCACCGCGCTCGCCGTCCTCGGCTGGGTGATCGCGATCATCGTTGGGGGTGTCCTCGCGTTGGCGAGCGCGCGTCGCCCGACCCTCGCCGAGGTCTCCCTCGTCATGGTGGGCATCGTCCTCGTGACCGGCAAGTCCTTCACGGTGCAGAGCTCCCTCTGGCTGGTCCCCCTCATCGCCTGGAGCCTCGTCCAGTGGCGAGACCACCTCATCTGGGCTGCCGCCGAGGCGATGAACTTCGTCGCCGTGTGGCTCACGATCGCCGCGGGCAAGGTGCCCGACCGTGGGCTGCCGAACCCCTGGTACGCCTTCTTCTCGATGCTGCGCGTCATCGCGGTCCTCTGGCTCGTCGCGATGGTGTGGTTGCAGGCCCGCGAACGCTGGGGCCGCTCCGAGCCCGAGCCGGACGACCTGGCCGGCCCGATGGCCGACGCGGAGGACCGCGTCATCGTCCGCTTCACCTGACCAGGCGGGGGCAAACCCGATTTCGGCGTATGCCGCTGGGCCCGGTAGTCTTGCCGGGTTCGCCGTGTGCCCTACCGCCCTCGGGTGGCTTGTGGAGAAGGTCGCAGCAGTGTCGGCTGGATCTGCAAGGCTGGGACGCGGCGGGACGTTTGCAACCCTCCTGTCACGGGAGAGACCCGTGACCGCCAAGACCAAAGGAGGTGGGTTAGAAGCATGCGTCAGTACGAACTCATGGTCATCATCGACCCCGAGACCGACGAGCGCACCGTCGGCACCACGATGGACAAGTTCCTCAGCGTGGTGAAGAAGGATGGTGGCACCGTCGACAACGTCGACATCTGGGGCCGTCGCCGGCTCGCCTACGACATCAGGAAGAAGAACGAGGGCATCTACGCCGTCGTGAACTTCACCGCCGAGCCAGCCACGGCTCAGGAGCTCGACCGCCAGCTGAACCTCAGCGAGTCGATCATGCGGACCAAGCTGCTCCGTCCCGGCGCCTGAGGTCCCGCTCTTGATCACCGATCACCCAACGAAGGACTGAACGGAGCAACGCATGGCAGGCGACACCGTCATCACGATCATCGGCAACCTGACCGCCGACCCCGAGCTGCGTTTCACGCCGTCGGGGGCCGCGGTCGCGAACTTCACCGTGGCCTCGACGCCGCGGATGTTCGACCGCCAGAGCAACGAGTGGAAGGACGGCGAGACGCTGTTCATGCGCTGCTCGGTGTGGCGCGACGCGGCCGAGAACGTCGCCGAGTCGCTCCAGCGCGGCATGCGGGTCATCGTCTCCGGCCGTCTGAAGTCTCGGTCCTACGAGACCAAGGAAGGCGAGAAGCGAACCGTCGTCGAGCTGGACGTTGACGAGATCGGCCCGTCCCTGCGCAATGCGACGGCCAAGGTCAACAAGACCCAGCGTGGCGGTGGTGGCGGCTTCGGCGGCCAGCAGGGCGGCGGCTGGAGTGGCGGTGGCCAGCAGCAGGGCGGCGACGACCCGTGGGCAACCGGTCCGGGCGGTGGGCAAGGTGGCCAGCAGGGTGGTCAGCAGGGCGGCTGGGGACAGCCGGCGGGCGCGCCCCAAGGTGGTCAACAGGGTGGTCAGCAGGGTGGTCAGCAGGGTGGCTGGGGGCAAGGTGCCCCGAGCTACGACGAGCCACCGTTCTGATCCGACTCGACACGGCTCGGCCCCATCTCCCGGTTCGAGGTATGGCGCGACTCCTGGGAGTCGCGAATCACCTCGAACGGATGGGGCAGGGAGCCGACATTGGTCGCTGAGCCAGCTCAGCGGCATACGACATTGAAGTAATCCCATCCCGGGGAGGAAACCCCGGGCTTTCCAGAAGGAGAGCACCACGATGGCCAAGCCCGTTGTGCGCAAGCCCAAGAAGAAGGCCAACCCGCTGAAGGCGGCGAAGGTCGAGAACATCGACTACAAGGACACCGCGCTGCTGCGCAAGTTCATCTCCGACCGCGGCAAGATCCGCGCTCGACGAGTGACCGGTGTGTCCGTCCAGGAGCAGCGCCTCATCGCCACGGCTGTGAAGAACGCCCGTGAGATGGCCCTGCTGCCGTACTCGAGCTCGGCTCGCTGAGCCCGTCCGCTCGAGAGAGGAACGTACCAATGAAGTTGATTCTGACGCACGAGGTTACCGGCCTCGGGGCGGCCGGTGACGTCGTCGAGGTCAAGGATGGCTATGGCCGCAACTACCTGCTGCCCCGGGGCCTGGCCACGCCGTGGACCAAGGGTGGCCAGAAGCAGGTCGACGCCCTGACCAAGGGCCGCGAGGTCCGCGCCATCAATGACATCGAGCAGGCCAAGTCCGTCAAGGGTCGGATCGAGGCCATGCCGGTCAAGGTCCCGGCCAAGGCGGGCCAGTCCGGCCGGCTGTTCGGTGCCGTCAGCAACGGCGACATCGCCGAGGCGGTCAAGGCCGCCGGCGGGCCGGAGCTGGACAAGCGCAAGATCGAGGTCAAGCAGGCCGTCAAGTCGCTCGGCTCGTACGAGGCGACCGTTCGCCTCCACGCCGACGTCGCGGCGACCCTGAAGTTCGAGGTCGTCCCCGCCTGACGGCGACTGCGCTCGAGGCCAAGGATCAGGGCCCGGTTCCTCGTGAACCGGGTCCTGATTCCTTTCCACGCGTCGGTCGCTAGGGTGGCCCTGATGGCACTCGAGATCGACGATGTCGCACACGCCTTCGGGGAGCGTCAGGCTCTCGCTGGGGTGAGTTTCACCGTTCAGCCGGGTGGGCTCACCGGCCTGCTCGGACCCAACGGTGCAGGCAAGACGACGCTGCTGCGGGTCATGCTCGGCGTGCTGACGCCGGACCGCGGTCGGGTCAGGCTCGATGGTCAGCCGGTCGACGACCTGCGGGACCGCCGGGCCTGGGGCTACATGCCACAGGAGCGCGGACTCTATCCGGCCATGCCGGCCGGGGAGCAGGTCGTGCACTTCGCCTGCCTGCACGGACTCTCCAGATCGGATGCGACGGCCCGCGCCCGCGCCCTCCTCGACGAGCTCGGCCTCGGCGACCGATGGGACGACCGCACCGACAAGCTGTCCGGCGGCATGCAACAGCGGCTGCAGCTCGCCACCGCACTCGTCCATGAGCCGGACGTCATCGTCCTCGACGAGCCGTTTGCCGGTCTGGACCCGGTCGCGGTCGCCGCGCTGTCAGAGACGCTGCGCGAGCGCGCGGAGGGCCGGACCGTGCTCTTCTCCAGCCACCAGCTCGATCTGGTCCAGGACCTCTGCAAGGACATCGTCATGATCGACCAGGGCCGGGTCGTCCTGGAGGGTGAGGTGGCCACGCTGCGGGCATCCTCGGGGGACCGCCAGCTGCGACTGCAGCTCGAGTCCCGTGACCGAGACTGGTTGCAGCAGTGGGACGCCGTGAGCGTCGTCAGCGACCAGGCGGATGGACTGCGCCTGGCCATTCCCCCCGGCGTCGACCCTCTCGCGGTCCTCGACGCCGGGCGCGCGACAGGGCGCGTAGCCGACTTCGGCCTCGACCTGCCGACGCTCTCCCAGCTGTTCCTGAGGGCGGCGGGCCAGCGGGTCGGTGAGGCACGAGCGGACGAGAGATCGGGGAGCCGGACATGACGTGGTGGGATGGCATGTGGCTGGTCGCCCGGCGCAGCCTGGTCGAGAACCTGCACTCGCGCACGTTCAAGGTCGTGACCGGCCTCCTCCTCCTGCTGTCCATCGGCGGGGTCATCGTGCCGCAGCTCATCAGCCAGAACGAGACCACCTACACCTTGGCCACCGTCGGGGAGGCGCCCGCCCCGCTCAGGTCCGCCCTGGAAGCAGCCGGACAGGGTGCGGACTTCGCCGTCAAGTTCGAGACCCGCGACAACGCCGAGGCCGTGCGACTCGCCGTGCGTGACGAGGTGGCGACCGCGGGCCTGGCTGACGGGACCCTTTTCACCCCCAGCGCGTCGGCAGGGCCGTTCCCCATCCTCGTCGCCCAGGCGGTGGTCGGAGTCGAGACCGCCGAGCGGCTCGCCGCGGCGGGACTCAGTACTGACCAGATCGCCTCGGTGCAGGCGGTCCAGCCGCCGAGGCAGGAGTCGGTCGGTCGAGTCGACAGTGAGGGCCGCGCCGCCGTCGGCTTCGGCCTGGGGATCGTGCTCTACCTCGCCATCACCTTCGCGGGCAACGCCATCGCGACGACGGTGGCCATGGAGAAGTCGACGCGGATCTCCGAGGTCCTGCTCGCGGTTTTGCGGGCGAGCCAGATCCTCGTGGGCACCGTGTTGGCGGTTGGCCTGATCACCCTGGCCCAGCTGGTGGTGCTCGCCGTGCCCCTGGCCATAGCGGTCCGGGTGACAGACCTCGGGCTACCCTCGGTGGCCAGTGGAGATCTGACGTTGGCGCTGGTGTGGTTCGTCCTCGGGTTCGCCCTCTACTCGTTCCTCTTCGCGGCGACGGCCTCACTCGTCGACAAGATCACCGAGGCGAACTCCGCGATCATGCCGGTCACCGCCACTCTCGTGGTCGTCTACATGCTCTCCATCATCGTGGTGATGGGCGATCCGCGCAGCGTCTGGAGCACGGTCCTGTCGATCTTCCCGCTGAGCGCACCGGTGGCGATGCCGATCAGATGGGCGGGAGGCGAGGTCCCCGTGTACCAGCTCATCCTGGCCATGGTGCTCACCGCCGCGACCGCCGTGCTGCTCGTCGTCGTCGCGTCGTCGATCTACCGGCGGGCTCTGCTCATCACCGGCCGGCGGGTCAAGTTCACCGAGGTGCTCCGGGCGCCTGGCGCCTGACGGCGTCGACGAGCCTCAGGCGGAGTCGCGACGCACGAGGTGGGTCTCGAGGAGCGTCACTCGCGGTGCCTGCTTGCCGGCGAGCAGCTGCAGCAGGGTTTCAGCCATGACGATGCCCATCTCCTTCGTCGGCTGGGCGACGGTCGTCAGTGGGGTCGGGCCGCGCCGTGCATAGGGGCTGTCGTCGTAGCCGACGACGGCAACATCCGTCGGCACCGCACGCCCGCGCTCCGCCAGGGCGGCCAGGGCTCCGCTGGCCATGAGGTCGCTCGCGACGAAGATCGCGTCAACGTCCGGATAACGGTCGAGCAGCTCGACTGCCGCCCGGCCACCACCCTCCTCGGTGAAGTCGCCGTGGACGACCCGCTCGTCGGAGAGCCCCGCCTCATGCAGGGCGTCATGCCAGCCCTGCTCGCGGTCGACCGCCGCCGGCATGTCGCTGGGTCCGGTGATCGTGGCGATGGCGCGATGCCCCGACTCGACGAGGTACCGGGTCCCTTGCACCGCCCCGAGACGGTTGTCGACATCGACGTAGTAGTCGGTGGGCCGTCCCGGTGCGCCTTCCGCGTCCATCGGCCGACCGCCGAACACGACCGGCAGGGACTGGCCGAGCGAGGCGAGGAAGTGGTCGCCGGAGTGGTGCGAGACGACCAGGGCCCCGTCCACGTTGCCGCCGAGCAGGTACCGTCGGGTCTTCTCGGACGGTGAGCTGGGATGGGCGAGCTGCAGGTTGAGGACGTAGTCGCTGTCGTCCAACCGGTCGCTGATGCCCTGGACGATGTCCGCGAAGTAGGGGTCTCCGAAGAAGCGGTGGGCGTCCTCGGGCACCACGAGGGCGATCGACATCGTCGCCCGCGCGACGAGCGACCGGGCCGCTCGGTTCGGCACGTAGTTCAGCTCGCTGATCGCGGCCTCGACGGCAGTCTGGACCTCGGGACTGACCTTCGGGGAGGCGTTGATGACGCGCGACACCGTGGCCCGCGACACGCCGGCAAGCCGGGCGACCTCCTCGAGCGTGGGCCGCCCCGGCACCGCCACCGATCCGTTACTCATACGTCGTTGCCTCCCGACGGGAGCTCCCTCGTGCTGATGATCCGGGCAAAGTCCAATGCGCTGGCCTTCGGCGTGCGCGCCTGCGTCTCGTAGTCAACTCGGACGATACCGAAGCGCTTGGCGTACCCCCACGCCCACTCGAAGTTGTCCAGGAACGACCAGTAGAAGTAGCCCTGCACGGGCACCCCGGCGTCGAGCGCATCGAGAACCGATGCCAGGTGCGATCGCACATAGCTCACCCGGTCCTCGTCCTGCACGAAGCCGGACTCGTTCGCCTCGTCGTCGAAGGCCGCCCCGTTCTCGGTGACGTGCAGCGCCGTGTCCGCGGGCCCCGTGTACTCCTCGTGCAGTCGGACGAGCAGGCGCGTCAGTCCCTCTGGCTGCACCTCCCAGTCCATCGACGTCACCGGCAGCCCGCGTGGGTGCCCGTGCACACCGTCGGCTGCCGGGAAGGGCGAGCGGGTCGGCCGGGACGTCGCGGGGGCGGCGTTGAGAGCGGACTGCGGCGGCAGGTGGCTGAAGGCGCCACCGTTGTAGTAGTTCACACCGAGCACGTCGATCGGCGTCGCGATCGTCGCGAGGTCGCCGTCCTTGATGTGGGTCTCGAGCCCGAGTCCCCGGACGTCCTCGAGGACATCGGCCGGATACTCACCACGGAAGATCGGGTCGAGGAAGATCCGGTTCATCTGGCCGTCGATCCGCCGCGCCGCCTCGACGTCGCTGGGGTTGGACGGGTCGACGGGGTCGGCCACGGTGAAGTTCAGGGTGAGCCCGAGCTTCAGGGCGGGGTCGCGCTCGCGCAGGGCGGCGACGGCCTGGCCGTGGCCGAGCATGAGGTGATGCGCCGCGGCGAGACCGTCGGAGGGCGACTGCCGGCCCGGAGCGTGCTCACCACTGGTGTAGCCGACGAACGCCGAGCACCAGGGCTCGTTGAGCGTCGTCCACGTCGAGACCCGGTCGCCGAGACGGTCATGCACCGCGAGGGCGTAGTCCACGAAGCGGTCAGCCGTCTCACGAACCGGCCAGCCGCCCCGATCCTCCAACGCCTGGGGCAGGTCCCAGTGATAGAGCGTGAGCCACGGAGTGATCCCAGCGTCGAGGATCGAGTCGACGAGCCGCTCGTAGAAGTCAAGCCCCTTCGGGTTGACCGTCCGGCCGTCCGGGCACACTCGCGCCCAGGACGTGGAGAACCGGTAGGACTGGACGCCGAGGCGCCTCATGAGCGCCACGTCCCCGACGTATCGGTGGTAGTGGTCGCAGGCGATATCACCGGTGTCACCGTTGGCGACCGCGCCCGGGGTGTGCGAGAAGGTGTCCCAGATCGAGTCGGCGCGCCCGTCCTCGTGGCGGGCACCCTCGATCTGGTAGGCGGCGGTGGCGACGCCGAGGACGAACCCGTCCGGCACCTTCCGGGTGCCAGCAGGCGAATCCTGCACTCCCGCAGCAGGCTTCGCCGGTCGGCCAGATGAAGTGAGATTGAGGGTCATCCCTTGACTGCTCCTTGCATGATGCCGGACACCAGTTGACGCCCGGCGACGACGAAGACGATGAGGAGGGGGATCGCGGCGAGAACGACGCCGGCGAGGACGAGCGAATAGTCGACGTAGTAGGCCGCCTGCAGCTGCTGCAGGGCGACGGGCAGGGTCGGGTTCCCCGGCTCGAGCACGATGAACGGCCAGAAGAAGTTCGTCCACGTCGCGATGAAGGTGAACAGCCCGAGCATCGCCGCACCGGGGCGCGCGGCCGGGAGCGCAATGCTCCAGACGATGCGCAGCGTGGATGCACCATCCACCCGGGCCGCTTCGACCAGCTCGTCCGGCAGCGCCTCGCGCAGGTACTGCGTCATCCAGAACACGCCGAAGGCACTGACCAGCGCAGGCATGATGACTGCCCACAGGCCGCCGATCCAGCCCAGCTTGGCCATGACGATGAAGAGCGGGACGACACCGAGCTGCGTCGGCACGCACATCGTCGCGATGACGAAGACGAGCAACCCGTCCCGGCCGCGGAACCGCAGCTTGGCGAAGGCGAACCCGGCGAGCGTCGACAGGAGCACCACCGCGACGGCCACGACGGTCGACACAATGACGCTGTTGAGGAACGCACGCCAGAACGGCAGCGTCGTGATGACGGTCCGGGCGTTCTCGATGAAGTTGCCTCCCGGCAGGAGCGACACCTCCCCGCTGTTGATCGCCGCGGCATCCTTGCTGCCGATGACGAAGGACCACCACAGCGGGAAGACGCTTGCGAGCAGGACCACAATGAGGAAGGCGTATGCCGCTGGGCTCCCTTGCGCACGCCGGGCCACTCGGGCGGTCGCTCCCTTGCGCGGGCGTCCCCCCGTCGCATAGTCGCCTCCCTGGAGGCGTCGGCTGATGACGGTCATCGGGACTCCTTCGAGGCGATCCTTCGGATGACGAAGTAGTTGACGATGGCGATGACCACGATGATGAGGAAGAGGAGCCAGGCGACCGCGGACGCGCGACCGAAGTTCTTCTGGTTCCAGCCCAGGTTGTAGAGGTAGATCGTCAGCGTCTGCCACTGCCGGTCCGCGCCGCCCTGCCCGTACTGGTCGAACATCCGCGGCTCGTCGAAGATCTGGAGGCCGCCGATCGTCGAGGTGATGACGACGAAGATGATCGTGGCGCGCAGCTGGGGGACGGTGATGGAGAAGAAGGTTCGGATCGGGCCGGCGCCGTCGATGAGGGCGGCCTCGTAGTAGTCGCGCGGGATGGTCTGCATCGCCGCGAGGAGGATCAAGGCGTTGTAGCCGGTCCATCGAAAGTTGACCATCGTGGCGATGGCGATGTGGCTCGAGAACGTGTCCTTGTGCCACTGGACGGGTTCGATCCCGACCCAGCCGAGCAGCTGGTTGAACAGGCCGTAGCGATCGCCGAACAGGTCGTTGAAGATGAGCACGACTGCGACGGGGGCGATGACGTAGGGGAGCAGGACACTCATGCGCCAGAAGCCCTTTGCGCGGATCCCACTGTCCAGGGCTACGGCGATGAGCAGGGCGAGGATGATCTGCGGGACGCTCGAGAGCAGGAAGATGCTGAAGGTGTTGCGGACCGCGTTCCAGAAGAAGCGCTGCTGGAGCACGTCCTGGAAGTTCTGGAGGCCGACGAATTCGCCCTGCCCGCCGATGAGGTGCCACTCGTGCAGCGAGACAAACGCGGTGTAGAGCAGGGGGAACAGGCCGACGACGCCGAAGACGATGAAGAACGGCGAGATGAAGGCATAGGGCGAGGCCTTGCCGTCGAAGCGGCTGAGGCGTTGGCGCCACCGCGCCCGCTCGCCGGGCAACCCGGCGGGCTGACGAGCGGCTCCGGGGGCCGGCCCGGCCGCCGGGACGGTGTCCCGGCTGGCCGAGCGGTCCGTGTGGGTGTCGAGCATCAGCCCAAGGCCTGGACGTCTGCGACGAACTTCTCCCAGGAGGCCTCAGGCGTGGCGGAGCCGTCCTCGATCCGGGTCAGCGCCTGCTGCATCGCGTCGTTGATGGGGAAGTACTTGGGACCCTTGAAAGGGCTCACCGTGACGGCCTTCGCCCGCTCGGCGAAGATCTTCCCCGTCGGGGCGTTGTTGAAGAAGGGCACGGTGACGGCAGCGAGCTCGGGGTTGTCGAGCGCGGCCGTCTGGCTGGGGAAGGCGCCGACCTTCTTGAAGGCCTTGATCTGCTGCTCGGGTGCGGTGAGCCACGCCGCGAGCGCCTTGGCCTCGGCCTGGTGCTTGGACTGGTTCGGGACGGTGAGGTACGAGCCGCCCCAGTTGCCGCCTCCACCCGGGAAGGTGTTGGCGACGTCCCAGCCCTTGACTCCCTTGGCGTTGCCCTCGATGACGCCGACCATCCAGCCCGGGCAGAGCATGGTCGCGAACCCGTTGTCCTGGAAGCTCGCCACCCAGTCGTCGCTCCACTGCTGGAGCTTCGCGGACAGCCCGTCGTTGATGCCAGCCTTGACCACTGCGTCGTACGTCTTCTTGACGTCGGGGTTCGTGGTCGCGATGACCTCGCCCTCAGGCGTCTCGTAGGCGGTCTCGACCTGGTTGATCATGCCCTGCCACGTCGCGCCGAGTGAGTCGAACCACGGAACGTCGGACTTGGCCTTGAACTGCGCGCCAGCCGCGAAGTAGCTCTCCCACGTGTTGCCGAGGAGCGTGGCAACGGCCTCGCGGTCGGAGGGCAGGCCGGCCTTCTCGAAGAGGTCAGCCCGGTAGCAGATCGCCTCGGGGCCGACGTCCGTGCCGTAGCCGATGAGACGTCCCTCCGAGTCGGTGGCTGCCTTGGTCTTCCAGTCGAGCCAGCGACCGTCCGTGTCGGGAGACTTGAGGTCGACGAACTTGTCGGAGTACTGCATCAGCTCCGGCAGCCAGTCAACCTCGACGGCCTCGACGTCCGAGAGCCCCGAACCGGCGGCGAGGCGGGTGTTGAGGTTGTCGCGGGCCTCGTTCGAGGTGGCCGCCTTCTTGTGCTCGATCTTGACGTTCGGGTGGGCGGCCATGTACTCGGTGATGAGGTCCTCGTAGCCGAACTGGTTGAACGTCGCGAGCTTGAGGGTGACCGGGCCGGAGGCTGTGGCCGTGTTGCCGGAGCCGGCGTCGTTGTCGGCGTCGGCGCTCGCCCCGCACGCACTGAGGGCGAGGAGTCCGACGGTGATGGCGGCGAGCGCCTGGAAGCGGGTTTGGCGTGGTTTCATTGAGAGCTCCTTCGGTCTCAGCCAAGTGGAGGCGGTGGCGTGGGAGCGCTCTCCCAAGATGGAGGGAATCTGTGAGAGCGCTCTCACGGATGAGGATGGAGCCTTGGTTACTCCCGGTCAACCCCCGTTACCAACACGTGACCTTGTCGATCTCAGGAGTTGGCTGGCCTTCTCAGCCGGCCACTCGTCGGAACGTTCGAGGCGGGATCCCGTGCGCCCGCTTGAACGCCGCCGTGAACGCGAACGGGCTCGCGTAGCCGACCCGACCGGACACCTGCTCGACCGTGGCGTCCGTATCGCGGAGCAGCTCCGCGGCGACGTCCATGCGCCACCGCGCCAGGTAGGCCATCGGCGACTCACCGACGACGTCGGTGAACCGCCGGGCCAGCGTCGCTCGTGAGACCGCGGCCTCACGAGCGAGCGTCGTCAGCGTCCACGGCGCGGCCGGGTCGGCCAGCATGGCAGTGAGCACCGGACCCACCACGGGATCGGACTGCGCCGTCCACCAGCGCGGCGCCCGCTCCGGTGCCTCGGCGAACCAGCGGCGCAGCGCCGTCACGAGCACGAGGTCGACGAGCCGGTCGATGACGACGTCCTGCCCCGGCAGCTGGCGACCGAGCTCGCCGACGAGGAGGCCGACGAGCCCTCCGTCCCAGTCGCCACCCCGCACCACGACGAGCCCGGGTACCGCGTCGAGCAGTCGGCCGGACACCTGCGAGGCGAGCTCATAGGTCCCCACGACGAACGCGTCCTCGCCGCCCGGCGCGTTCCCCCACCGACGCACGCCGTGGCTCAGCTCGACGCAGAGGTCGTTGCCGACGAGGTCACGGCTCACCTCGCCGGGGGCGATGACGATCGTCGGTGGCACGCCGGGCGAGTCGGCGAACGTGTACGCCAGCCCTGCCGTCGTGATCACCACGTCCCCCGGGTGCAGCACCACGGGCTCGTGGTCGTCCCGCTCGAGCCACGCCTCGCCGCGCACCATCACGATCACGCCGACCATGGCCTCGTCCTGGACGGCGACCGACCACGGCGCCTGCATCTCGACGCGAAGGACGTGCGCCCCTCGTGCGCGGTGACCGTCGAGCGTCGCCGTTAGCGTGTCCATGGCCTGATGGTAAGACGATCGCATAGGTAAATGAGTCCCTAACTCATGGAAAATCTTGCCGTATGCCGCTGTGCTGGTTCCCATGAACACCTCACCTCAGTCAGTGGCCCAGTCCACCCCAGTCGTCTCGCCCGTCGCCGTCATCGGCGCCACCGGAAAGACCGGTCCACGCGTCGCAGCCGGCCTCGAGGCCCGGCGCATCACCGTGCGCCGGCTCTCGCGCACCTCCGCAACCCCGTTCCTCTGGGAGGAGGAGGGCACCTGGGAGGCGGCGCTGGAAGCGAGCTCAGCGGCATACGTCGCCTTCCATCCAACAGTCCTCGGTCGGCCGCCGACGACCTTTGCGTCGCGCGCGAATCACGCTGCGGCACAAGGAGTGTGCGAACGATGAATGCGCTGCGGACCGCCGCCCTCGCCACCGCTGCCGCGTCGGGTGTCATGGGCGGAGTGCTCTTCGGGTTTTCGAGCTTCGTCATGCCGGCCCTGCGGCGCCTGCCTGCGTCGCACGCCGTCACGACGATGCAGGCACTGAACAGAACGGCTCCCCGCGCGCTTGGGCTGCCGCTCGTCATCTCCGGACCGGGCACCGCGGCCGTCGCTGCCCGGGCACTGACTCGAGCCGACGTGCCGGGCGAGGTGCGGACGCTCCTTGTCACCGGGGCTGTGACGGCCGTCGCAGCCTTCGCGATCACGGTCGGCTACCACGTCCCGCGCAACAACCGTCTCGACACCGTCGACGCGACGTCCGATGCGGCGGCTCCGGCCTGGGGATCGTTCGTGCCAGGGTGGGTCTCGATGAACCACGCCCGCACCGCTCTGTCCCTGGTCTCGTCCGGCCTCGTCATCGCCGGCGCAGCCCAGCTCGCCTAACCCCACTTCAATCGCAACACACCCGCTCACCGAGTGGTCGCCCCGGTTGCAGCCGCCCCGAGCGGTCGATGAGCGGGTGTGTTGCGGCGAGGGCGCCGGCCGCGCTTCGAGACGACCGACGAGTCCCCGATTGCAATAGCCCGGGGACCGCAAGGGCGTGCGTCGGTCCCAGCTCGGAACGGTTAGGCCCGACGTGAGGGCGCCCTGTCGAGGGCATCAGCCGACCGTCCGATCATCCTCGAAGCCGAATCCCCACTAACGGTCAGCTGACCTTCGCCGCTATATCTCGGCAATGGGGCGGGGCGGCTAACGCCGTCGGTGCCGAGCGAGATCCTCGAGCACCTCGTCCACGCCGGCCACCAGCGAGACGTGGCCCACCCCTTCGAGCACGTGTGGCCGGGCGCCCGGCACGTGCCGGGCCAGCCACTCACCGTGGCTCCTTGGCACCATGAGGTCCTCGCTGCCCTGCCAAATGGCCACTGGCACTGTGATGGAGGCCAGATCGAACGCCCACGGCGCACAGAAGGCGAGGTCGTCCTCAACCCAGCCGTCGACACCGACCCTGACCGCCTCACGCGCCAAGGCCGCGATGTAATCGGCGAGTGGTCCCTTGAGGGCCGCAAGGTCGGGGGCGCCGAGCAGGCCGCCCAACGCCTCGACGATCTGCTCCCCGGTGACGCTTCGATAGGTCTGCGCCATCTTCTCGATGGCGGGACGAGCACCTCGCGTCCCTTCATCGCCAGGGTGAACTCATCGACATTGTCCTTGGCCATCCCGGCGAGGAAGTCCAGATCGGGCTCATCGCAGGGAGCCGCGCTGGCGATGGTCGCAATCCCCCGGCAGCGATCCGGAAGCAGCGCTGCGCAGGCGAGGACGTGTGGTCCACCTCCCGACCAGCCCAGGGACACGAAGTCGCCGATCCCCAATGCGTCGAGGACCATGGCGCTGTCAGCCGCGGCGTCCGCAACGGTCCGTCCCGGCTTCGGCGTGCTCGATCCGTACCCCGGGCGGCTGTAGGTCACCCAGCGCAGTCCCGACCTCCGCGCGGCCTCGATCCCGGCGGGCCAGGGCACCGCGCCCCCGGGTGTGCCGGAGTGGTAGAGAAGCGGCAGCCCATCTCCGCCCGAGTCGAGCACGTCGAGCGAGCGCCCGTCGGGCGTCGTCACCGTACGCGCCGTTGCGCCGCCAGAGGTGTCAACCATTCATCCACGCTAGAGCCTGCCGCTCAAGGCCGGGCTGTTCTGGATACTTCTCACCCCAGGTCATGACCGGAGGCCGGGGCAGAGAGCCGATACATCGTGAACGCGCGCTCGTGCCGTGATTCGCGTGGCTCGGACCCGCGTCTTTCCGCGTGCAAGCGCATGGCCGCTTCTCGCCATAGAGTGGCCGGGTCGGTTCAGTCGAGAGGATCGCGTGCCATGGACCCCGACCGTTCGCTGAGTGAAGCCACGCGGGCCGCGTTGAACCACAGTCAGGTCATCGATCTGACGACGACGGGGAGACGGACCGGTCAACAACGGCGCATCGAGATCTTCCTGCACCACGACGATGACCAACTATTCATCACCGGGATGCCCCGGGCTGACCGTACGCGTGACTGGATCTACAACATCGAAGCCGACCCCCACGTGACGATTCACCTGAAGCAGTCGGTCGTCG
>NZ_DATCWX010000185.1:0-2590 GCF_036566125.1 Intrasporangium sp. | reverse complement strand
GGCAGCACCTGACCGGCGGCTTCCGCGAGCCGGTGGGTGGCGTGGCGGAGCCCGCGCGCGATCGCCAGGATCAGCGCGGACAGCGCTACGGCCACGGCGATGGCGCCGACCCAGTCGACGGGGCGCAGGGGACTCAGCCTGAGGAACTCCGCGGTGCGCCCCTGCGACCGGACGTTCGAGACGGTGAGGGTGATGACGGCGACGACGCTGAGGATCGGCAGCGCGACGCGGAGGAACCGCCCCGCCTCCCGGCTGACCGAGATGCGCAACTCGATGAGCCGCGAGAGCCCGCGGACGATCCACGCGAGCAGCACGCCGAGGCCGTAGCCGGCCGCGGCGGACAGGCCGCTGATGACGCCCTGGTAGTACCACGTCCGAGGCAGGAGGCTGGGCGACATCGAGATGAGGAAGAGCGCGCCGGCGAAGAAGAGCCCGGTGCCCGACAGGTGCCACCACCGAGCCGGCCAGGCCCGGGAGGATGGCGACGTGGAGGGCATGGGGCCAACCTAAGCCCGACGTCTGTGGAGTCGCCTCAGGTTTCTCCCCGACCCTCGGCGTCGCTCACCTACTCCGGCTGGCCGTCCTGGACCGGGCCGATGCGGTAGGGGCGCATCATCTCGTTGTCCTCGTGCTCGACGATGTGGCAGTGCCACACGAACTGCCCGGGGTTGCGGAACGTCGCCCTGATGCGGGTCACCTCCCCCGGATAGGCGATGACGGTGTCCTTGAACCCGCTCTCCCAGATCTCGGGCTGCCGGGGATCGCCCACGAGCCGGGCCGGCGGCTCGGTCTCTCCGTCCTCGTTGGTCACGAGCGCCTGCCGGTTCACCACCTCGAAGGTCGTCTCGTGGACGTGCATCGGGTGCGCGTCGGCGGTGAAGTTGTGGAACTCCCACACCTCCGTGTCGCCGACGTTGGGGTTGTCGCTGACCGGAGCCTCCCACATCTCGTGGACCGGCATGCCTTCGCCGTTCACGAAGCCCAACATCGCCTCGGCCGGCCCGTCCCAGAACTGCGACATCATCTCGATGAGGGCCAGTGGGCGGGTGCGCGTCTCGACGGGGAGCTGGGTGACCGCCGGCAGGACGAGGAACTGCGGCGGTGTCGTCGGGTCCGGCGCCACAGCGGGAACGACCCGGAACTGGAGGACCTGCCCGGTCGTCGCCTGGTCGGCCGCGTCGAAGTCGTCGTCGGGCTCCCCGCCGCCGAAGGGCTCGTCGGGTCCGAGGTTGCGAAGGACATAGCTGCCCACGGGGACGTTGGTGAAGTCGACGATGAGGTCGGCCCGCTCCGCAAGCCCCATGAGGAGCCGGTTGCCGTTGTCCGTCGTAAGGTTGACCGGCGCGGCGAGGAATCCGCCCTCGTTGCCGATGGCCCAGACCTCGACCCCGGGGATCGCGCTGAAGTCGAGGATGAGGAACCGGGACTGGCAGCCGTTGAGGAACCGGAGTCGATACCGCCGCCGCTCGACCGTCTGGAACGGCCACGTGTTGCCGTTGACCATGATCGTGTTGCCGAAGAATTCGGGGTTCCAGATCGGCGAGAGGTCGGTGTCGGGGATGAACCCGGGGTTCTCGGCCGTGGCGCCGTCGAAGAACTCGCGACTGTCGGGGTAGAACAGCGACCCGTCATCGTTGAAGGCCCGGTCCTGGATGGCGATCGGGATCTCGTAGTACGTCTTGTTGGAGGGGAAGGCATCTCCCTCCATCGGCGCCGGGCTGGGTAGGACCGCGGTGGCGCCTGAGCGGCTGTCGCGGATGGCCTTGTCACCCTCAGGCCCTCCCCGGACGAGGAAGAAGCCCGCCGGGCCGGCATAGACGTTGAGGCGGGTCATGCCCAGCGTGTGGTCGTGGTACCAGAGCGTCGCCTCGCGCTGGTTGTTCGGGTACTGGAAGATGGCGAACCCCGGCCCCCAGGACGCGCCGTAGCCGGCTGCCGCCTTCCCCTTGAAGAAGTCGTACCACGTGCCTTCAGTCGCGTAGCCCTGCGGCACGTCGTTGGCCCGGGGCAGGAACCACGCCTCGGCATAGCCGTCGCTCTCGTCGCCGACCCCGACGGCGCCGTGGAGGTGCGTCACGATGGGCACCGGCCCGGTGTACGGACCCGGGGTCGACTCGAACTGCGGCCGCGAGTCGCGGCCCGTGGTGCCTCCGGGCGGGTTGGCCCAGTGCAGGGTCGGGTCGACGGGCAACAGATGCGGCAGATAGCCCCCGTCTTCATCGACGAGACCGTTGATCCACTTGACCCGCACTGGCCGGTTCCACCTGGACTCGATGGTCAGTGAAGGCGCGTGGTGGATCAGGAGCCCCCTCTTGCTCGCCGACGTGACGGCCCCATATCCCCAGACAGTCGTCAGGGGCAGGCCGGAAGGCAGGATCTGCTGGGTGAACTGCTCCACCGAGATCTCGTAGTAGTCGACCGGCTTGCCACCCTTCGTCATGATCGTGCTGGCCCGTGGCATGACCGGCGGGATGAGCAGCGGCGTGACGAACTTCGGCACGCCGGCCAGGTCGAGCGTGCCGCCGGGTATGGCAGCCACCGCCCGTTTCGTGCCTCCGGGCGAGTAGGCATAGAGGACGAATCCGGCCCC
>NZ_DATCWX010000181.1:0-8559 GCF_036566125.1 Intrasporangium sp. | reverse complement strand
CGAGCGTGGCCGTCCGGCCCAGCCAGAAGACTGACGAGATCGGCGCAAGATTCGCGCTGCCGTCCTCGTTGAGCGTCGAGACGAGCACGACCGGCGTGCCCCAGTAGAGGATGGCCGGATCGACGGGCTCGTGCACGTGGCTCCGAGCGGTTTCCGGGGCCGTCACAATGGAGGTGGTCATACCCGGAGGACGCCGGAGGGATTCCGTCCGTGAGGTCGCCTGCACACTGTTCCGGGTCGGTTTCGTCGACGTCTGGTCTGGCGCCAGTACGGGTGGACGCCCGGCGGGTCGCGAAGCGCGACGGCTGACGCGGCACGATGGGAGCCATGACCCCGGCTGCGCCACGGGATACACCGCCGAGCGATCGGCCGCTGCCCCCATACCTGACCGCCACCGCAAATGAGCTCGCGCACGAACGGGTCTCAGGGGCGGACGAGGACGTCCACTTCACGGAGCGCACAGCCGCCGCGGTGATCGAGCGCCTCACGGATCCGGGCGACCTCGTCCTCGACCCGTTCGCCGGCTACGGGACCGCCTTGGCCGTGGCAATCCGTTTGGGCCGCAGAGCAATCGGCGTCGAGATCCTTCCCGAGCGCGTGGACCTGATCCGTGGAAGGGCACCCGAGGCAACCGTCATCGAGGGAGACGCCCGCGGCCTTCATCAACTCGTCGGCGGGCCCGTCGACCTGTGCCTCACCTCGCCGCCCTACATGACGGCCAATGCACACCCGCACAATCCGTTGACCGCGTATGAGACGGTCGACGGCGATTACCGCACGTACCTCGAGCACCTTGCCCGGCTCGCTCGAACCGTGCATGACCTGCTTCGGCCCGGCGGACACCTCGTCGTCAACGTGGCCAACATCCGGCACGAGAGCCACACGACGGCCCTGGCGTGGGACGTCGCGCGCGCCGTCGGCGGCGTCCTGCCCTTCGTCGGCGAGACGGTCATCGTGTGGGACGTGCTCCCCCACGACTTCACGGGGGACTACCTGCTCACCTTCCGCCGGCAGTAAGGCGACGTGACCGCACGTCCCAGCCCAGCGGCATACGGCCAATTCCGTATGCCGCTGAGCCGGGACCGCGCGTTCGTCCCCTTGGGTGGTTGGCTCAGCGAGCGTGCTTGGCGAGCTGGAGCCAGGTGTCCACGACCGTGTCGGGGTTGAGGGACATCGACTCGATCCCCTCGTCGAGGAGCCACTCGGCGAGGTCGACGTGGTCCGAGGGGCCCTGGCCGCAGATGCCGACATACTTGCCCTGCGCCTTGCAGGCCTGGATCGCCAGGCTGAGCATCTTCTTGACGGCGGGGTCACGCTCGTCGAACGATCCGGCCACGAGGGCCGAGTCGCGGTCGAGGCCGAGCGTCAGCTGCGTCATGTCGTTGGAGCCGATGGAGAAGCCGTCAAAGTGCTCGAGGAAGGCGTCGGCGTCGACCGCGTTGGACGGCACCTCGCACATCATGATGACCTGCAGGTCGTTCTCGCCGCGGCGCAGGCCGTGCTGGGCGAGCAGGTCGATGACTCCCTCCGCCTCGGCGACGGTGCGCACGAAGGGGATCATGATCTTGACGTTCGTCAGGCCCATGTCGTCGCGGACGAACTTCATCGCCTCGCACTCCATCGAGAAGCACTCTGCGAAGTCGGCCGACAGGTAGCGCGAGGCTCCCCGGTAGCCGATCATCGGGTTCTCCTCGTGCGGCTCGTAGCGCTCTCCGCCGACGAGGTTGGCGTACTCGTTGGACTTGAAGTCGGACATGCGCACGATCACGGGCTCCGGCGCGAAGGCGGCCGCGAGCATCGCGATGCCCTCGGCGAGGCGCTTGACGAAGAAGTCCCGCGGGCTGTCGTAGGCGGAGATGAGCTCGGTGATCTGCTCGCGGAGCGCCGGCTCCTGGTCGTCGAGCTCGAGCAGCGCGCGCGGGTGGATCCCGATCTGGCGGTTGATGATGAACTCGAGCCGGGCCAGGCCGATGCCGCTGTGGGGCAGGCGTGAGAACTCGAAGGCCTGCTCGGGGGTGCCCACGTTCATCATGATCTTGACCGGGACGTCCGGCATCTCGTCGAGCGCGGTCTCGGTGACGGTGAAGTCGCGCAGCCCGTCGTAGACGAAGCCGGTGTCGCCCTCGGCGGCGGACACGGTGACCTCCTGGCCGTCCCGGAGCCGGGCGGTCGCGCCGCCCGTCCCGACGACCGCAGGGATGCCGAGCTCGCGAGCGATGATCGCCGCGTGGCAGGTGCGGCCGCCGCGGTCGGTGACGATGGCGCTGGCACGCTTCATGATCGGCTCCCAGTCGGGGTCGGTCATGTCGGCAACGAGCACCTCGCCGGACTGGAACTCGTGCATCGAGGCCACGTCGGTGAGGACGCGCACGGCGCCGGCGCCGACCTTCTGGCCGATGGCGCGACCCTCGACGACGACCGGGCCGCGTTCGTTCATGCGGAAGCGCTGGAGGGTCGACGAGCTCGCGCGGGACTTCACCGTCTCGGGGCGAGCTTGCAGGATGTAGAGCTTCCCGTCGATGCCGTCGCGGGCCCACTCGATGTCCATCGGGCGGCCGTAGTGGTCCTCGATCTTGACGGCGTGGCGGGCGAGCTCGGCGACCTCGTCGTCGGACAGGCTGAAGCGGCGCTGCTCGGCGGGGTCGACGGGCACAAACTCGGTCGTGCGGCCGACCGAGGCGTCGTGCGTGTAGACCATCTTCGTCGCCTTGGCGCCGATGCCCCGCTTGAGGATGGCGGGACGGTCCGCGGCGAGCGCCGGCTTGTAGACGTAGTACTCGTCCGGGTTGACCGCGCCCTGGACGACTCCCTCGCCGAGGCCGTAGGCGCTCGTGATGAAGACTGCGTCGGGGAAGCCGGACTCGGTGTCGATGGTGAACATGACTCCGGACGCGCCGATGTCGGATCGGACCATCCGCTGGACGCCCGCGGAGAGCGCGACGACCGAGTGGTCGAAGTTGCTGTGGACGCGGTAGGCGATGGCCCGGTCGTTGTAGAGGGAGGCGAAGACGAGCTTGATGGCGTGCAGGATGTTGTCGATGCCACTGATGTTGAGGAAGGTCTCCTGCTGCCCGGCGAAGGAGGCGTCGGGCAGGTCCTCCGCCGTGGCGCTCGAGCGGACGGCCCAGCTCACGTCGTCCGTGCCGGCGGCCGCGACGAGCTCGTCGTAGGCGGACCGGATCTCCTGCTCGAGGTCTGCCGGGAACGGCTGCGACTCGACGGCGTCGCGGATCTCCCTGCCCACCTCGGCGAGGCGGCGGACGTCGTCGACGTCGAGGTCCGCGAGGAGCGCATTGACCCGGTCGGCGAGTCCCTCGTGCGTGAGGAAGCGGCGGTAGGCGTCGGCCGTCGTCGCGAAGCCGTCAGGCACGGAGACCCCCGCCTTGGCCAGGTGCTGGACCATCTCGCCGAGGGACGCATTCTTGCCTCCGACGGACTCGACGTCGTCAAGGCCGAGCTCGCGGAACCAGAGGATGTTGGCGGTCATGGGTTGTCCTTTCGTCGGCGGTGACGGTGGCTGGGCCGCGCCTAGGCGAGGTTGTTGAGTCGTCTGGTCTGCATGATGACGGCGGCCATCTCCTCGACCGACATCGACGCCGAGTTGATCGACGGGATCCGGTGCTGGTGGTAGAGGGCCTCGGCCCGTCTCAGCTCGTAGCTGCACTGGGCCAGCGAGGCATAGGTCGAGCCGGGTCGGCGCTCTCCGCGCACCTGGCTCAATCGGGCGGGGGTGGAGATCAGTCCGAAGCAGCGGTCGCCGTAGGGGCGGATGGGCCGGGGGAGGTCGCTCGAGCGGAAGTCCTCCTCGACGAGCGGGTAGTTGGCCACCTTGATGCCGTGCTGGAGGGCGAGGTACATCGAGGTGGGCGTCTTGCCGCACCGGGATGGGGCGATGAGGATCAGCTCGGCCTGCGGGAGGTTCCGCAGACTCTGGCCGTCGTCGTGCTCCATGGCGAACTCCACGGCCTTCATCCGCTGCTCGTAGCGTCGCAGGTCGCCGAGCCCGTGCAGTCCGGCGCGGTTGTGGCTGGCGTTGACGTGCAGCACGCGCTCGATCGCGTCGAGGTGCGAGCCGAAGAGGTCGATGAAGGCGCACTTGGTCTTCTGCAGCTCCGTGCGGACCTCCTCGTCCGCGACCGTCGAGAAGACCAGCGGCGTGACTGAGCTGGTCATCGCGGCGTCCACCTCGGCCACGACCTCACGCGCCACCTCCACCGTGGTGATGAAGGGGATCTTGCGCCGGAGGAAGCGGACTGTGGGGAACTGGTTGAGCATGAGGTTGCCCAGCGTCTCGGCAGAGATGCCCGTCCCACCGGCGAGGAAGAACACCGGCGTGTCGGCGACGCGGTCGGGGGCACTCACTGCGCCACTGTGCCACAGCAGCAGAGCCGGATGCTCCCGCGTCCGCGTTGGTGGGGTGGAAAAGCGTTGGCACCGCTGAGGGAGAGAGGCAAGGGTGGCCAGGTGCGACTTCATGAGGACCAGCTCGAGCTCACCGACGACATGGTGGCTGCTCTCGTCGGCGAGCAGCTACCAGACCTGCGCGGCGCGAGACTGTCACGCGTGCCGTCGAACGGCACTGTCAACGTGCTCTATCGGCTGGGTGAGGACCTCGTCCTGCGCTTCCCGATGCAGGGCGATGACCCCTACACGGTGTGGGCTGGGCTCAGTGACGAGGCGGAGCACGCGCGGCGGCTCCTGGGGCGGCTACCGGTGCGCTCGCCCGAGCCCGTGTCGATCGGCGAGCCGGGTCACGGCTACCCGCTGCCCTGGGCGGTCTACCGATGGTTGCCGGGAGTGCCAGCGTCGCAGGTCGACCTGGCGGATTCCGTCCCCTTCGCCGAGCAGCTCGCCGGCGTGGTTCTCGCAGTGCGTGAGATCGACACCGAGGGCCGTGTGTTCACCGGCGAGAGACGCGGCGGCCGGCTCATCGACCATGACGCCGGCGTGCGGCGCTGGCTGGGGCAGTCGCATGGATTGATCGACGTTCCGAAGGTCGAGGCGCTCTGGTCGCGGTTGGTTCTCACGGCTCGGGACGAGGCACCCGACGTGTGGACGCACGGCGATCTCATGCCCGACAACCTCCTGGTGCAGGGCGGACGCCTGTCGGCTGTCATCGACGTGGGACTCTCCGGCCCTGCTGACCCAGCCCTCGACCTCCAGCCGGCGTGGAACCTCCTCGCCCCGTCCGCCCGCCGAGCATTTCGCGAGGCACTCGCGGTCGACGACGCCGAGTGGGACCGTGGCAAGGCGTGGGCGCTGGCCCAGGCGAGCGGCTGCCTGCCGTACTACCGGCTGACGAACCCCCCGATGTCGCGGCTCGCGCACCGAACACTCACCGCCCTCCTCGATGATTAGCCGGCGTCCGTCCCTCGCTCCTTCCGACGATCGGAGAGGTCAGGCAACGGAGGGACCGGCGGGACCTGGAAACCCTCGATCGGTCGTCCGTAGGTGCGCTCGTACCACGTGGCGTAGGCAGCGACGGCGGTCGGCAGGGTCGGGAAGATGAGCTCCGCACCGACCTTGTCAACGAACCCAGCGGCATCGAGCGAGTCACGCATGTCCTGCTTCACCCGCGCCATGGCGAAGCCGATTCCTTCCTCCTGCAACGTGATCCGCAAAGCGTCGAGCGCGTCCACAGCGGTGAGGTCGACCTCGGTGTTGGCCTCGGCGTTGATCAGGAGCCACTCCACGGATCCCACCGTTTGCGCGTCGGCGACGGCTTGGAGAGCGCGCTTCGCGAAGTCGTGGGAGTTGGCGAAGAACAGCGGCGAGTCGTAGCGATAGACGACGAGCCCCGGCACCTGCACGGCGTCCGAGTAGTCGTCGATGTCGTGCATCCCGGCAACGTTGTGGACGTAGCCGAGCACGCCGTCATGCGGGTGCACGATCCGGCGCAGCAGGTCGAGCACGGAGAGGCCGACGGCGACACCGATCCCCGGCAGGACCCCGAGGACGAGGACCGCGGCGGTCGTCGACAGCGACAGGACGAGCTCGCTGCGCCGGAAGGCCATGATCCGGCGCAGCTCGGCGACATCGATGAGTCGCAGTGCCGCGTACACGACGACGCCGCCGAGGGCGGCCGCGGGGAAGGTGGCCAGGATCGGGCCGAGCCACAGCATCGTCGTGACGAGCAGGACGACCGACACGAGGGAGTGGAGCTGCGTGCGCGCACCCATGGCATCGGCAAGGACGGTGCGGCTACCGCTCGAGCTCACCGGAAAACCCGATGCCAGGCTCGAGGCGATGTTGGCCGCACCGAGGGCGACGAACTCCTGGTTGCTGTCGATCGTCTCCCGACGCTTCAGGGCAAAGGCGCGGCCCGTGAGCACGTTGTCGCTGTAGGCCACGGCAGCGACTCCGATGGCGGCCGGTAGCAGCTGCAGGACCTCCACGTCGCCGAGCCGGGGCAGGCTCAGCGGGGGCAACCCCTGGGGGACCTCGCCCACCACGGCGACGCCCTGGTCGACGAGCCCGAAGACCTGCACGACGGCCGCTGCGCCGAGCATCGCGATGAGCGGCCCCGGCCACCGTTTCGCCCATCGGCCCATCGCGAGCAGCGCGGCGAGGACGGCCATCGCAAGGGCAAAGGTCGGCCAGTGCAGCTCGTCGAGCCGCGTCACCGTGTCCCAGAGCTCCGCGAAGAAGGATCCACCTTCCACGTCGATGCCGGTGATCTTGCCGAGCTGGCTGACGATCATGAGCGCCGCGATGCCGGCCATGTAGCCGACGAGCACGGGCTTGGACAGCAGCTCGGCGAGGAACCCGAGGCGGGCGAGCCAGGCGAGCACGCAGACGACGCCGACCGCCAGGGCGAGCAGCGCGGCCAGCTCGGCGTGACGACCGCCGGCCGCCCCCGCGATCGCGCCGACGCCGGCGGCGGTCATCAAGGCCGTCGTCGACTCAGGACCCACCGACAGCTGTCGCGACGAGCCGAGCAGGGCGTAGACGAGAAGGGCCGGAGCCGATGCCCACAGCCCGGTGATGGCGGGCAGGCCCGCCACCTCGGCGTAGGCCATCACCTGTGGGATGAGGTACGCCGAGACGGTGATGCCCGCGAGGACGTCGCCACGCAGCCACACGCGGTCATACGACAGGAGCACGCCGAGCCCGGGGGCGAACCGAGTCCATCGAGTCCCCCGGACCTGCTGTCCCTCGGTCACCTGCCGAACGTACCGCGGGAGAACAGGTGTGACGCAGCAGACGCGTGCGGTCGGCCACAAGTCGCCGCCGGCGAGGCTGCCAGGGGGTGGACTGGGTCCAAAGGAAGAAGGCGTCATGAGGACCATCCGCCGGCCCAGGAGCCGCTGGCTCGCCGCAGCGGCGATGACACTCGCCCTGTTCCGGTCAGCCAGCGGCAGTGAGACCCGGGACGCCGCGCTCGGATCGGCTTCGTGAGGTGGAGACGATGCGTGAGTGCCAGTGCCCCCTCGACCTTCTTCCCTCCCGGACCCGGAGTGCGGGACGCGATGACCGCGTCCGCCCGTGGGTCCCCCATGACGCCCGCCCAGCGGTGGACGAGTACGGACCCAGCGCCACGAGCCCTCAGGCGCCCGGGCCCCACGATCCCGACGGGTCGATGACCCGCGCACCAACGGCACTGTCGGCCGGGTGCGCACGGGTCTCCAGCCGTCGACCCGTCGTGGAATTCGGCCGTATGCCGCTGGGCTGGGCGATCTCGCCGGTGCCCTGACGTCCAGGGCGGGACCTTCGTCCCTTGCCGTCAGGGCACGCGAGCGGATCGTGGCGTCTAGGACTCAAGCTCGGGCCTCGCGCGAGACACGGGTCTCGGGAAGGGCGCGACCTCGGTGCCGCAGGTCTCTGCGAGTCCCCGTAACCGAGGAGGTTGCCATGCGAGTACTACCTCAAGCCACGTCGCCCGGCGTGACCTCGAAGCGCGATGCGCCGTCCCTCGAGGCGACAAAGGGTGTCGGTCGCTTCGGGTTCCACTTCATGGAGATGTGCGCCGTCATGTGCCTCGGGGGAGGTCTGCTGGTCGCCGCGTTCTTCTGGGTCGCAGCGGTGGTCGGGATGCCTGACCTGCGTCAGCAACATCCGGAGCTGGCCGCGTTTGCCATTGCCTGCATTCTTGCGGGGGCGATGGCCGCGTGGATGCGCTTCCGCGGGATGGGCTGGCGGCCCACCCTGGAAATGGCCGGGTCGTCAGTGGTGTCCGGCCTCGTGCTGGTCCTCGCCTACTGGCAGGGCATCATCTCGGCCCGCGCTCTCCTTCCCGCCGTCTGCACCTTGGCCTGCGTGGCCATGCTGGCGGTCATGCTGCTGCGTATCCCGCTGTACGCCTCCAGCCACGGTAGTCACCGAACGGGCGGCGGGTGACGCACCCTCGTCCGCCACCGGCAGGGCGGGCGCGTCCTCAGTCGACGGTGCGGAAGTTTACACAAACACTTGACAAACCTTGGTCAGACAATCGCACAATGGGATCCCACCGGCTCCTCCGGAGCCTGGCCACCACCTCAAGGAGTCCCCATGAAGAAGCTGACCGCCACGCTTGCCGCCGCCGCCCTCGGCACCCTCGCCACCGTGGCCGTGGCCGGCCCC
>NZ_DATCWX010000180.1:0-6326 GCF_036566125.1 Intrasporangium sp. | reverse complement strand
ACCTTCCTCATCCAGCACTGGCTCGGCATCGAGGGCATGGCCCGCCGCTACGCCGACTACCTGCCCGAGGAGGGCTTCCAGGCCGGGAACATCGTCTCCAGCATGGGTGCCTTCCTGCTCGGAGCGTCGATGATCCCGTTCCTCTACAACGTGTGGCGCACCTGGAAGAAGGCGCCGCTGGTCAACACGGATGACCCTTGGGGCTACGGCGCGTCCCTCGAGTGGGCGACGTCCTCCCCGCCGCCGCGGCACAACTTCACCTCGCTTCCCCGGATCCGTTCCGAGCGTCCTGCCTTCGACCTGCACCACCCCGAGACTGCGCCTCCGTCGTGGCATGCGCCTGCCGACTTCACGTTGAACATCGAGCCGGAGGATCAGGAGGCGCCCCCAAAGCGAGGCTGAGGTCCACTACTGCGGCGTACATTCGTGAGATGACCGGGTCGGATCCCAAGATGTCGCCCGAGGACATCCGTCTCTACATGATGGGCGAGCACCCCGGGATGGCCGAGCACCGCCGGCGCTTCAAGCACATCCCATCGGAGCCGCGGTGCAAGCTGTGCATGGTCCCATTCGGCGGCATCGGGGGCGCTGCGTTCCGGGTCCGGGGCTTCGGCCGCTCGTCCAACCCGATGCTGTGCTCGAAGTGCACAGTGGAGCTGGCCAAGAACGGCCTCACCGGTGTCGAGATCCCGTGCACGCTCCTGTTCTCGGACATCCGAGGCTCGACCGCGCTGGGTGAGAAGATGCGGCCCACCGAGTTCCATGCCTTCCTCGACCGCTTCTACAAGCTCGCCACCCGGGCCATCATCGACCACGACGGGCTCGTCGACAAGCTCGTCGGCGACGAGGTCATCGGCCTGTTCTTCGGCGGCGTCAGCGGCCCGGACCACGCAGGCGCCGGCATCCGCGCGGCCCTCGACCTGGCCGCCCGCGCCGCCGACCGCAAGGCGACCCCGATGGGGCCGATCCCTGTCGGGACGGCGGTCCACACCGGGGACGCCTTCGTCGGCGCGACCGCTCTCAACGGCTCGGTTGATGACTTCACCGCCCTGGGCGACACGGTGAACACGACGGCCCGGCTCGCCTCGGCGGCCGGTCCCGGGGAGGTGCTCGTGAGCAGCGCCTCGGCCGCGGGCGCCCACCTCGCCGTGGAGCAGGAGGAGCACCGAGTCCTGGAGATCCGGGGCCGCACCGAGCCGATCGAGGTCGTCGTCCTGCACGTTTCCCGGCCAGTTCCTGCGGCAGACTGAGGGCGTGCCCGACGACTTCCTCGTGGCCCGGAACCCGGAGGCGGACAGTTCCCTGCCCTACCTCGTGCGGATCCCGCTCGGGCGGGAGGGGGTGGTGCTCAAGGCCCGAGAGACGTGGCCACGCACCAGCAAGGTCTACTGCCACCGCGCCGACGGGTGGCCCGCGAACCCGGAGATCGTCGAACGCGTGCCCACGCGCGTCTGCACCAGCCGCGGCGCCGCCATCGACCTCGTCCTCGACCGCGGCCGGGAGAACCGATCCCAGTTCGTGCTTGCACGAGCGAAGGGACGGCAGGTCATCTTCTGGCAGACACCGCGCACGGCCAAACAGGCCCGACCCAACGTCCGGATCCCCACGGCGCGGCCGCGCACGACCGACGGAGAGCCCGGAACGGCGCCCTCAGAGCTGGAGATCCTCGTCGATACCCACGAGCGCTACGCGTGGAAGTTCAGCCAGCAGCAGGCGACCACCGACAAGAGGTCACTGCCCGTCGGGGACTATGCGGTGGAACTCGACGCACAGGTCGTGGCCGCGGTCGAGCGCAAGTCCCTGCAAGACCTGTCCTCGAGCCTGCTGAACGGGAAGCTCCGGTACGCGCTGGCCGAGCTCAGCGGCATACGGCATGGGGCGGTGGTGGTGGAGGACAAGTACTCGCGCGTGTTCTCGCTGGCGCACGTGCGGCCGTCGGCGGTGGCGGACGCCATCGCCGAGTGCCAGGCGAGGTACCCGTCAGTGCCGATCGTGTTCTGCGAGACCCGGGCCCTGGCGCAGGAGTGGACCTACCGCTTCCTGGCAGCCGCGCTGCACGAGGCGAGACTGGAACTCGGCGCAGCGCCGCACCTCTATGACCTCGAACCCGCCGGACCCGTGCCACCGCGCGAGCCCACGACGGCCGAGGTCCGCGCGTGGGCCCTCGCGGCGGGTCTCCCGGTGAGTGACCGAGGGCGGATGCGTCCGGAGATCTGGGAGGCCTACCGAGCCGCGGTCGGTCAGTGACCCCGAACCCGTCACATCCAAACGCATCCCGTGCCACCGTTGATCCATGGGGGCACACGGGGCACTGAGGTGGACATTGTGATGAACAACGCGGATGTGGTCGTTGTCCTGCCCGGGATCATGGGCAGCACGCTCGGGGTGCGCGGCAAGGACGGCTCACCAGCCGGGGACAACCTCTTCTGGGCGCCGTCAGGTGGCGCGGTCTGGAACCTGTTGACCAGACGCAACAGCATCCTCGACCACGCGCTGCCGGAGGGCATCGGTGACGCCCACCCGGGCGACGGGGTGGAACCGGTGGGCCTGATGCCGGACGTCCACGCGATCCCCGGGATCTGGACCCCGTTGAAGGGCTATGACGTCCTCGTGAACCACCTGCGATCGCTCGGCTACCACGAGGCGACTGGCGACCGCCCCGCGAATCTCATTCTCGCGCCGTATGACTGGCGCCTGTCGAACCGCTACAACGGTCAGCGCCTCGGGACCATCATCGAGCCGGCACTCGACCGCTGGCGCGCCCAGGGCGGGCAGTACGCCGACGCGCGCGTGGTCTTCGTGTGCCACTCGATGGGTGGCCTCGTCGCGCGCTGGTACATCGAGCGGTGCGGCGGCCACGAGGTCACCCGCAAGCTCATCACCCTGGGCACGCCATGGCGGGGCGCGACCAACGCGATCGAGCAGCTTGTCAACGGCGTCCGCAAGGGTGTCGGGCCGCTGTCGATCAACCTCACGGACTTCGCCAGGAGCCTTCCGTCGCTGCACCAGCTGATGCCCGAGTTCGCTTGCATCACAGACGGGTCCGGATTCCTCAAGACCACCGAGACCACGGTGCCGGAGCTGCGCACCGAGATGGTCAAGGACGCGATGGCCTTCCACACTGACCTGCAGGAGGCCGAGCGCGGGCGAGCCGAGAGCCGGGCGATGGCCCACCTCGTCGTCGGGATCCGCCAGCCGACGAACACCACAGTCCGGCTGGCCAACGGGCGCGCCACGGTCTCGGAGACGTTCGGGTCGGAGAACGACTACGGCGATGGGACCGTCCCACTGACCGGTGCGATTGGGCACGACGAGCGCCTGGACACCAACATCGCCGTGCGCGTGCCCGAGAACCACAGCGCCCTGCAGTGCAACCGCTTCGTGCTCGACCAGGTCCAGGAACTCCTCACGGCCACGCCGGTCCGTCGTCGCGACCTCTCGATCGTCAGTCTGCGTGCCCGGGTGCCGGACCTCGTCGTCGAGGGCGAGCTGCTCGAGGTGGGCGTCGACACCGACGTGGATGCCGATGCCGGCCCGCTCGGGGCCGGACCGCCGTCCTCGCTCGCGATCACGGTCACCACCGAGAGGGGCAAGGTCATCGCCCGAGAGGTCGTCACGCTCGACGGTGATGGATCCGGACGGGCCTCGTTGGCAGACCTCCCACCCGGCACCCACACCGTGACGGTCTCGGGCGTCACCCCCTCGGCGGGAGTCCGCACGGTCACATCGTCGACGATGGTCTGGCCGCCAGCGCCGGTCTGACGAGGCCCGCCGAGGAGCCTCAGGGCACGCCCGGCAGCAACCAGGTCTGCCCGGTGGAGCTGTCGACCAGAGCCGCCCGGTTGACCGTGCCGGTGAGAGGCAGGATGTCGGCCACCTCCTTGACGACGACCGCGAGCGCCGATCCCGTCGCGCGCGTGGCCAGCGAGACATGCGGCACCCAGCGGCCCGGGCCATAGTGTCGGTGGAGCATCGCACCGGTCTCGGTGACGGCCGCCGCGACCGCCTCCTGCCGTGCCGCCACGTCGGCCGGGACCGCCGGTGCGAGCGCCGCACGACCGCGGGGAAACGCCACCGTCCCCTGGAAGCTCACCTGGAAAGCGCCCTTGTCCGGCAGGTCCTCCATCGCGGACTGGACGAGCCCCATGTCCCACTCCAGCAGGACCGCGTAGGAGAGATGCGGCAGGTGCTTCCCATGGGTGTGCGACTCGAGTGTCCGAATCCCTCTCTGCTCCAGCCGTGCCCACAACTCGCGGATCAGCCGGTCGGTCCGCGGGTCGAAGAGGAGGCACACAGCCAGAGCCATCCCCATAGCCTGCCACGCGATCACACACCGGGTCGGACCTTGGCAAACCGGGCGGATTCGGGCTGGGTACCCGCACTCATCCTCACGCCATCGCGTATCTCCCTGCTGCGTCACGCACCTGTGCTGTCGACGCCAACAGCACTCAAGGAGAATCACCATGTCGCAGTACGTCGCCGACCGTCCCGGTCGCCAGATCCACCTCCCGAAGCCAGAACTCGCTACCACCGTCGGCCAGCTCCACGGCCTGCTCGAGCGCTACAGCATCGCTCTCCTTCGCATCAGCCTCGGGCTCGTCTTCCTCGGCTTCGGCATCCTGAAGTTCTTCCCGGGCCTCAGCCCGGCCGAGGACATTGCCGCGGCCACCATCGAGCGCCTCACCTTCGGCGTCATCGCCGGGCACCACGCCGTCCTCATGACCGCGGTGGTCGAGACCTTCATCGGGCTCACGCTCGTGACAGGCCGATTCGTCCGCCTCGGCCTCGTCGTCCTGACCGGCGCCCTGGTCGGGATCATGTCGCCTCTCGTCCTCTTCACCGACCAGCTCTTCCCGCACGGCCCTTCGCTCATGGGCCAGTACGTCGTCAAGGACATCATCCTCGCGGCCGGTGCCATGGTCGTGGCCGCCTCTGCTCTCGGTTCCCGCCTCCGCCCCGAGGATGGCGAGGACTGAGCCGCCCTCCCACGTCACCTTCCACGCGAAGCCGGCTGAGCGGCATACGGAATCATCCGTATGCCGCTCAGCTCACTCATGCGGGCACCGCCGCCTTGGGCTGTTGCTGAGGTGCATACACGACGTGCCTCCCGACGGCCGCGCGCGCCACCCGGAGGGCGGTAGCGGGTGCCATGAGGGATTCCGGTGGCGCGAGGAGGTTCACCACGCGCATCAACGCCCGTGCGACGTGGACGTCCTCTCGCGCCGCCCGCTGGGCGGCCCGCACGTAGGGGGCGACCACGCTGTGACCGCGTGGCCGAGTGCCGGTGACTCCGTCGAGCTGGACAACGGCGCCGACGACGAGGGACCACAGCTGGTCCACGAGGGTGACCGCCTGGCGGTGTTAGCCCGACGCCACGCTCATCCCTTGGCCGAACGTGGGGTCGAAGGAGCTGATCGCGTCTCCGATGACCGCAATTGCTCCGGAAGCCGCACCTGCTCGATGCGCCGGCGCACGCAGTGGGGAAAGCGGTAGTGGGCGATGTCCCCGAGGAACTCGTGTCGGTCCACCAGCTGGCCGATCTCCGGCGCGACAAGGGTGTGTGCGAAGGCGCGGAAGCCGTCGGGGTCGACCGGCGGCTGGTGCTCGGTATAGCCGGCGATCGTCAGCGCCCAGGTGCCGTCCTCCTGGCGGACGCCAAGCTGGCCATCCGCACACGAGACTCGGCTCGCCGAGTTCGATGCCGTCCCTGCCGGTCGGCCCTGACCCCGCGTGGAGGGCGGGGCAGGGCCGACCGGCCCCCTGTGGAACCGGCGGCGTCAGCCGAGCGGATCCGGCACGGCGACGACCGTCCAGGGCGGACTTCCCGGAGCGGTGTCGAGCTGGCTGTTGACGACGAGGTAGCGGCCTCCGGACGAAGCCACCGTCGTCGGGGTCGAGAAGTCCGCATCGGTTGTGGCGGCCACCACTGAGCCGGTGCGCCACTCCGGGTCCAGCCGGGCGACGTAGAGTCCCTGCCCGGTGTCTGGCGCACCGTAGTTGAGGACGCCGTGGACCACATCTCCCTCGAGCGCCATCCCGTCGGGGCCGAAGTTGCCGAAGACGCTGCCGTCCATGACGACGAACTCGGCCGCTGCCGCCTCGGTGTCGACCCGGATGAGTGCGCCGAGGCCCTGGGCGGAGACAAGCAGGCGCGAGCCGTCGGGCGAGGCGTCGATCCCGTTGAGGTAGAACCAGCCCGGCTCGAACGACGGCATGAGCTCCCGAGCTCGTAGCCACGGCCTCAGCTCGCCGATGGCGTTGCCCTGCAGGCCCATCCGCCACATCAAGGCATTCGCCGAGTCGGTGACGTAGACGGCGTCTGACGT
>NZ_DATCWX010000176.1:0-7671 GCF_036566125.1 Intrasporangium sp. | reverse complement strand
GTGTGGCTGGGAGTACTTGTCGGACCGGCCACTCTGCTGACCCACGACCACGTCGTGCTACCTGAGTACATCGGTCTGGACGTCGCGCCCATCCCCAATCCCTACGTGGTTCCCGCGCTCGACCCCCTCCAGCCCTTCGTCGACCACGTGCTGCTCGAGTGGTGGGTGATCCCCCTCCTCGCACTGATCGTCTTCTACTGGCGCGGCCTCTTCAGCGGTGCCGCCCGGCGCAGACAGATGCGACTCATGGTCATCGCCGTCACGAGCACCCTCGTCATGTACATGCTGTGGGAGACATCGACCATCATCGGCATCAACGGAACACCATTCGGCACCGCGGTGACCGTTCTGGTAGCAACGTGCATGCTCGCGTTGCCCGTCGCGGGCATCCACGGGATCCTGCGTTATGGGGCCTACGACATCGCCATGGCAGACCGCGGCCGCGTGGTCATGCAGTCGTCGACCACCCTCATCACGATCATGTATGCCTGGGCGGTCGCCGTCCCCGGCGTGCTGCTCTCGCGGGCAGTACCCAGCGCAACCGCCGTCCTGCTCACGGCGTGCATCGCCGTGCTCCTGCTGCCGGTGCGTGGCTGGCTCTCCAGCTGGATCCGACGGGCCGTCTTCGGCGACCACCACGAGCAACTCGGGCTCCTTGGCGACCTCGGAACCCGGCTCGAGCAGGCCGTTGACGTCGACGAGGTGCTGAGCCGTCTGGCGGGGGGAGTCCGTGACGGGTTGGGTGCAACGTGGGTGCGCATCCGTCTCGCCGCACCCGACGGCCGCACCGTCGACACCCCGGACGCCGTCGCCGGGACGGTGTCGGGTGAGCCGGCGATCGGGCTCGACCTGACACGCGGAGAGCTCGTCATCGGCCGCATCGACCTGGGCCCAGCCCGCAGCGGTGCGTACGGCCTGGCCGAGCTGAGCCTGCTCGAGACGGTGGCGCGCCAGGCGACCACCGCGGTCGCGAACGTCAGGCTGACCGCCGAGCTCGCCGACCAGCTCAGGGAGCTGACCGCGTCCCGCACCCGGCTCATCACCGCACAGGACGAGGAGCGACGCCGGATCGAGCGCAACCTCCATGACGGCATCCAGCAGAGCGTCGTCGCCTTGATCGCGGGGCTACGGCTGGCCCGCAACCGCCTCGGCCGCGGCCAGCTGCACCAGACGGAGCTCGCGGAGCTGCAGGATCAGGCGCGGGAGACGCTGAGCGACCTCCGCGAGCTTGCCCAGGGCATCCATCCCCAGGTGCTCACGGACAACGGGCTCATCCCGGCGATCGAGTCTCGGACGGCGCGTTATCCGATCCCGCTCACCATCGTCGCGAGTGACGACGTGCGGCATCGGCGATGGGGCGCGGACATCGAGGCAATCGCCTTCTACACCGTGCGAGAGGCGCTGACCAACGTCGCCAAGCACTCAGGAGCCACCCACGCAAGTGTCGCCGTGTCGACGACGCCCAGCAGCCTGCGGGTCGAGGTCTCCGACGACGGAACGGGATTCGACCTCGCTTCCCGCAACGGCTCGCCCGGCGGTCTGGCCAACATCCGTGACCGGGTGGGTGTCGTCGGGGGACGCGTCAGCGTCACGAGCACTCCGGGGCACGGCACCCGGCTCACCGTCGACCTGCCCATTGATCTGCCCGTCGAGCAGCCACGGGAGGCGGCGCGTGTCTGAACCGCTACGGATCGTCATCGCCGAGGACAACTACCTCGTCCGCGAGGGGCTGCGCCGACTCCTGGAGGACTCCGGCCAGATCACGGTGCTGGCCTGCGTCGGCACGGCGACCGAGCTGCTCGACGCCGTGCGGCGCCTCTCCCCCGACGCGGTGCTCACCGACATCCGGATGCCGCCCACGCACCAGATGGAGGGGATCGAGGCCGCCCACACCATCCGCGCCACGCACCCGGGCATCGGCGTGGTCGTCCTCTCCCAGCACACCGACGAGAGCTATGCGCTGGCCCTCTTCAAGAACGGCTCCGCCGGCCTGGGCTACCTGCTCAAGGACCGGGTCGGCGACCTCGACGACCTCGTCCATGCCCTGACCGAGGTCCGCGGTGGCGGCTCGGTCATCGACCCAGAGATCGTCGACACGCTGGTGCGCAGGCGCAGCCGCGGCGCCACGAGCCCCGTCGCAGCCCTCTCTCCCCGCGAGCTCGACGTCCTCCGCCAGATGGCCCTCGGCAAGACCAACAGCGGCATCGAGGAGGCTCTCTATCTGTCTTCCTCCACGGTCGAGAAGCACGTCAACTCGATCTTCACCAAGCTGTCCCTCCCTGACACGGGTGTCCACCGCCGCGTGGCCGCGGTGCTCACCTTCCTCCAGAGCACGCCCGGCTGAGTTCACACCCCTTCAGGCCGTATGCCGCTGAGCTGGCTTCGCGAGCGCCGCGCGGATCGCGGCGGCTGCGTTGCCGACACCGTCCTCCGTGCGGATGCCCTCTCCGAGGACGGTGGCCGCCCTCGCGACCTCGGGGTCCAAGGCGGACCTGATGGCGGCCGTGAGTCGGTCCGCGGCGAGGTGCTTGCGATGGATCGGCTCGGCGCCGACGCCGAGCTCGTGGACTCGACGGCCCCAATAGGGCTGGTCCGCGATGTGCGGCACGACCACCTGTGGGACCCCAGCGCGCAGTGCGGCCGCCGTCGTGCCCGCACCGCCGTGGTGGATGACGACGGACAGCTGCGGGAACAACACGTCGTGCGGCACTCCGTCGATGGGGAGGACGGTGTCGGGAAGGTCCTTGGCGCGCAGGCGACCCCAACCGGCGTCGAGCACGCCGCGCAGACCGAGCCGCTCGAGGGCGGTCGCGAAGTGCCGCACGACCTCGCCCGGGTCGGCTGTCGCCATCGAGCCGAGCCCGAGGTAGACCGGTGGCGACCCGCTGGCGAGGAAGCTGGCCAGGTCCGGCGGCGCCTCCCACGGTGTCGTCCGCTCGACGAACCAGAACCCGGTCGCAACGAGGTTCGGCCCCCACTCCGGAGCGGGTGGCACGATCCGCGGACTGACCGCCAGGAGGGTCGGCACCGCCTTCGCTGCGCCGACGTACTCACGGAACGACTCCTGCACCACGCCGAGCCGGCGCCGGACCACGCCGCCGGTGGAGCGGACGACATCCCAGGCCGCGTAGGCCGCCGCCCATCCCCAGAGCCTGTTGAGCATCGACGTCGCTCGCGGACGCAACGCGAAGGTCGCCGAGGCCCCTTGCGCCGTGGGCCAGGTCGGCTGGAACATGGCGAAGACGTGGTGCTTGCCGGCCCGCCTCGCGAGGACCTCCATCGCCTCGAAGGTCAGCGGTCCCGAGACGAAGGCATCGGCCTTGTCGGCCAGCCGCACGAGGTCGTCGGCCAGCGGCTCCGCGAGGTAGCGGACCACCTTGCGCATGAGGTACGCCTCGCGTTGGGGGCTCGTGCTGGTGCCCCCGAGCCACTTCTGGCCGAGCTCGCTCCGGACCCCCTCCATGATGCCGAACGAGAAGGGCTCGAAGTCGAGACCGTGTCGCGCGACCAACGGCCCGAAGTCTGCGGCAGCAGCGACCGCCACGGCCCACCCCTCGCGGCGCAGGCGCTCCCCGAGGGCCAGCATCGGCTGGACGTCTCCTCGTGAGCCCATCGCGAGGAGCAGGATCCTCACCCGAGCAGCTCGCGGACCCGCGGAGCCACCTCCGTGGCGTAGAGGCGGATGCTCTCCATGCGCTTGTCGTGCGGGAGCGTCCCGACGGAGTACTTGAGCTGGAAGCGTGTCGCGCCGAGCACGCGCATCGTGTCGGCGATCTTCTGCGCCACCGTCTCGGGCGAGCCGCAGTACATCGCGCCGTCCGGCCCGAGCTGCTGCCTGGCCTGCTCCATCGTCATCGGGGCCCAGCGGCGCTCCCGTCCGAGCTTGTTCATGTAGGCCACCGAGTGTGGCAGGAACTCCTCCTGCGCCTGCTCGTCCGTGGCCGCGACGTAACCGGGCGAGTGGACTCCGACCGGTCGGGACTCCTTGCCCAGCTCGGCGAGCGCACGGCGGTAGAGGTCGGCGAGGGGGGCGAACTGCCGCGCGGAGCCACCGATGATGGCGATGACGACCGGGAAGCCGTAGTGGGCGGCCCGGACGACCGACTGCGGAGTGCCGCCGACCCCGACCCAGACGGGCAGGTGGCCGGACTCCGTTGCGGGCTGGACGAACTCGACGTCAACGGGTGGCCGGATCGTCCCCTCCCACTTCACCGGCTGCTCGGCCACGACGGCCGCGAGAAGGCTCAGCTTCTCGTCGAAGAGGGTCTCGTAGTCGCCCAGGTCGAGCCCGAAGAGGGGGAACGACTCGATGAACGAGCCGCGCCCCACGGTGATCTCGGCGCGGCCGCGCGAGATCGCGTCCACGGTCGAGAACCGCTGGAAGACGCGGATCGGGTCGTCGGAGGAGAGGACGGTGACGGAGGTACCGAGCCGGATCCGCTCCGTCCGGGCGGCGAGCGCGGCGAGGACCGTGTCCGGCGCGGAGATGGCGTAGTCCCGGCGGTGGTGCTCGCCGACCCCGAAGAAGTCGAGGCCCAACCGGTCCGCGAGCTCGCCCTCGGTCAGCACCTCCCGGATGACGACGGCCGGGTGCAGCGGCTGCCCGTCGGGGCCGTTGGCGATGTCGCCGAAGGTATCGAGCCCGAGTTCGACGTTCATGGCCCCATCCTAGGTTTGCCGTGTCGGCCGGGCTCGGTGTCGAGCTTGAGCAACAACGCCGCGAGCGTATGCCGCTGAGCTGGCGTGAGGGCCCCGAAGAAGTCCGCGGCCCCCTCCTTGCGGAGCTCGTCGGTCTGGGCGAGCACGTCTGTCCCCAGCTCGGTGAGCGAGACCGTCATCGCTCGGCGGTCGGAGGGGTCCGGGGCGCGCTCCACGAGGCCACGGGACTCGAGACGATCGACCACATCGGTGGCCGACCGCGGAGCGATGCGCAGGTGCTCCGCGACGACGCCGAGCCGGGTCGGTCCGTGGTGCCCGATGGTCCGCAGCGCCCTCGCCTCGTGCGGCGACAGCTCGAGCCCGGCGATGTCACTCAGGCCGGCGGACCAGCGCCGACGGAGCGCTCGCGCCGCGCCCATGAGCAGCTCGTCGAGCCCCGGGTCGTCGTCTCCGCCACGCTGGGACCTCATGGCCGCGAGCGTAACCAAGCCCAGCGGCATACGGCCAACTTGGAGGCAGGCACTTAATGAGGTAACCTCAGCACGTGAATGTATGGAGGTAACCACATGAATCAACTGGAGCACCGGGGCGGTCGCGGGGGCCGCGGCCCGGAGAGGGTCGACCCGCAGGACAAGGCGCAGCTCGCCGAGTCCCCCGTTTCGCTTCGCCGCGTGGTCGCGCTCTTCCGCCCACATCGGACGCCCGTGGCCATCGTGACCCTCATCATCGTCGCGATCTCGATCATCTCGATGGCCCAGCCCTTCCTGCTGCGCGCCGTCATCGACGACGCCCTGCCGCACCAAGATGTGCGCCTGCTCCTCTGGGCTGTCGGCGGCATGCTTGCCGTCACCGTCGTGACGCAGCTGCTCGGGGTGGTCCAGACGTGGATGACGACCTCTGTCGGCCAGCGCGTCATGCACGGACTGCGCACCGATGTCTTCCGCCACCTGCAGCGCCAGTCGGTCGCCTTCTTCACCCGCACGCGCAGCGGGGAGGTGCAGTCCCGCCTGACCCACGACATCTCCGGCATGCAGTCGGTCATCACCTCCACCGCGACGTCGATCGCGAGCAACGTGACGACGGCGATCGCCACCGCCGTCGCGATGGTGGCGCTCAGCCCGCGGCTCTCCCTGCTCTCGCTCATCGTCATCCCGCCGGCGATCTGGACGACCCGTCGGGTTGCGCTGCTCCGCCGCGACATCACGACCCAGCGACAGCGCCGCCTCGCCGACCTGCACAGTCAGGTCGAGGAGGGCCTCACCGTCAGCGGCGCCACACTCATCAAGACCCTCGGCGCGTCAGCGCGTGCCGCGGATCGCTTCACCGCGACGTCGACCGACCTCGTCGACCTCGAGCTGCGCTCGCAGCTCGCCGGGCGCTACCGGATGGCGACGATGCAGATCATCTTCGCCGCGATCCCTGCCCTCATCTACCTCGCCGCCGGCTTCCCCGCGACCTCGGGCGGCATGACGATCGGCACACTCATCGCCTTCACCGGCCTGCAAGCGGGGATCTTCCGTCCCCTCATGGGCCTGCTCGATGTCGGCGCCTCGTGGATCACCTCGATGGCCCTCTTCAGCCGGATCTTCGGCTACCTCGATCTCCCCGTCGACGTCGAGCCGCCCAGGCATCCGGTTGCAGTCGACCTCGCGTCGCTGCGTGGTGACGTGCGCTTCGAGCACGTGAGCCACACGTACGACGGCGAGACGTATGCCGCTGACGACGTCACGCTCGACGTGGCCGCGGGCACGACGCTGGCCCTCGTCGGGGAGACCGGCTCGGGCAAGTCGACGCTGGCCGGTCTCGTCTCACGGCTGGCCGACCCGACCCGCGGTCGTGTGACGATCGACGGGGTGGACCTGCGCGACCTCGCTCCCGAGGACCTGGCCCGGATGGTCGGCGTCGTCACCCAGGAGACCTACCTGGTCCACGCCTCCATCCGCGAGAACCTCCTGCTCGCGTCACCGGAGGCGACCGGCGAGGAGCTATGGCGAGCTCTCGAGGTGGCCCAGGTTGCCGCGCTCGTCGCCGGGTTGCCACATGGTCTCGACACGGTCGTCGGAGCACGCGGCCACCGGTTCAGCGGCGGCGAGAAGCAGCGTCTGGCCATCGCCCGAACCCTGCTGCGCAACCCGCGCGTGCTCGTGCTCGACGAGGCGACCAGCGCCCTCGACAACGCGACCGAGCGCGAGCTCCAGACGGCCCTCGACCGGCTCATGGCCGGCCGGACGACGATCACCGTCGCCCACCGCCTGTCGACGATCCGCGACGCGGAGCAGATCGCCGTCCTCGACCGCGGCCGGGTCGTCGAGCTCGGCGACCACGAGTCGTTGCTGGCCCTTGGTGGCCGCTACTCCCGGCTCACGGAGTCTCGGGCCGAGACCGGGGGTCGGGTGGTCGAGCCTGCCGCCGCGTGACCGCCGACGCGACAGGCCCGTGCGCGCAACCGGTCAGGCTGGGCCGTAGTCGAGGTGGACGACGCCGTTGTCGTAGACGTCGGTCGACTTGAGGCGCAGCTTCGTCGGGTCGACGCCGTCGCGGAAGAGGCGGTCTCCGGTGCCACGCGCGACCGGATAGACGAACAGGTGCAGGTCGTCGACCAGCCCGTCGGCGAGGAGCCCGCGCACCAGCGTGCCACTTCCGGAGATGTAGATCGTGCCGTCGATCTCGTCCTTGAGCCGGCGGATGGCCTCGGGATCATAGGCGCCGAGACGCGTCGAGGGTCCCCATTCGACGTTGGGCTCGGTCGCGCCCACGACGTACTTGTGGGTGTCGTTGAAGAAGGGCGCGCCCGGGTCGTCCTCGACCGTGCGGGTCGACCACGCGGGGGCGAACATCTCGTAGGTCCTTCGCCCGAGGAGGATCGCCTTCGCCGAGCCGGTGATCTCGCCAAGGGTCTCGCCCATCCTCGGGTCGAAGCCGTACTCGAACGTCCAGCCCGGGTCTTGATAAACGCCGTCCAGCGCGATGAACTCGTGAACTGCGATGGTGCCCATGCTCGCCCCACTCCTC
>NZ_DATCWX010000174.1:0-2749 GCF_036566125.1 Intrasporangium sp. | reverse complement strand
ACTTCGGTCCCGTCGATGTCGGGCAGGCCGAGGTCGAGGATGACCACGTCGGGAGTTTCGTCCTCGACCGCTTGGATCGCTGTGCGTCCGTCGTTCGCGGTGACGACGTCGTTGCCGTGGGCGCGTAGCGCAATGGTCAGGGTGCGCTGCAGCCTGACGTCGTCGTCGACGACGAGGACTCGGATCACGAGTCCTCCTCCACGGCGGCACGCGGTGCCGCCTTCGGTTCGGCGGTACCGGTGCGGGGCAGCTCGACGACCATGGTCAGGCCGCCCCCGGGCGTGTCCTCGGGCACGAGCGTGCCACCCATCACTGTCATCAGGCCGCGCGCCACGGCCAGTCCGAGGCCCAGGCCCTCGCCACGTGGCGAGTCGCCCAGCTGCTGGAATGCGGCGAAGATCCGCTCCTTGTCGACGTCGTCGACTCCTGGTCCGCGGTCGGCCACGCGCAGCTGGACCGCGTCGCCGAACACACTGCCGGTGATGCACACGTCCCTGTCACTGTGACGCAGCGCGTTCTCGATGAGGTTGGCGAGCACACGGTCAAGCAGCCCGGAGTCGGCTGTCACGGCGGGGATGTCCGGGCCGATGTCCACCTCGACGCGGGCGGGGTCGCTGGTGGTGCGCACCGTGCCGACGACCATGTCGAACAGGTCGACAAGGTGCGTGTGGGCCCGCACGGTGCCGGTCTCGATACGGGACAGGTCGAGCAGGTTGCCGATGAGCGCGTCGAGTCGGTCGGCGGAACCCTCGACCGACTCGAGAAGTTCGGACTCGTCCGCCGCGGACAAGGTGCCGCCGGGCTGGCGCAGCGTGGAGACGCCCGCCTTGATGCTGGCGAGCGGCGTGCGCAGGTCGTGGGAGACCGCCGCCAGGAGCGTCGTCCGGGCAGCGTTGTCACGGGCCAGGCCAGCCGCCTGCTGTGCTGCCCGGATGAGCTGCTCGCGCGAGTGCAGGATGGCGGCATGCGCGGCATACGCGTTGATCACGCGCTGGTCGCCGGCGGCGACGGGTGGGCCGTCGAACAGGAGGTCTACGCCGTCCTCGACGGCGACGTCGAGGGTCCACGACTGGTCAGGGTGCAGAGGTGTTCCGATCATGAGGGCCGGATCTGTGGCGGCGACCACGATCCGCTCGCCGTCGTCGGCGGTCTCTATGAGTACGGCGCGCCGCATGCCGAGGACGTCGCGCGCCTTGTCGAGCAGGGCTGGTAGCGGCCGAGGCTCGGCGAGCAGGTCCCGGCTCAGGGCGGCGAGGGCGGCCGACTCGCGCTGAGCGGCGACGGCCTGCTCGGTGCGACGGGCCGCGACGTGGACGACCCACGACACTGCTGTCGAGACGAGGATGAACAGGACGAGGGCAAGGGCGTTGAGAGGATCGCTGATCGTGAGGGTGCCGCGTGGCTCCGTGAAGAACCAGATGACGACGAGCGACCCGGCCACGGCGCAGGAGAGCGCCGGCCAGATGCCGCCGACGAGCGCGCAGCCGACAGTGAGCGCGAGGTAGAGGAGCAGATCGAACGAGAGGGCGTGCTTGTCCTGCGTCACGACGAGGGCTGCGGTCAGGCCGACCAGACACCCAGCCGCGAGGAGGAAGCCGCCAACCACCCGCCGCCGGGGTAGGCCACGATTGCGCCGGTCCCGGTGCCCTGTCCTGGACTCCTCGTGTGACACGAGGTGGACGTCGATGTCTCCTGACCCGTCTGCCACTTCCGAGGCGATACGGGGCCGCAGCAGCTGCTGCCAGCGGCTCCGACGGCTCACCCCGACGACGATCTGGGTCGCGTTGACGCCTCGGGCGAAGTCCAGGATTGCGCCGGCGACCTCTGTGCCGGACACCTCGTGGAACTCGGCGCCGACGTCGCGGGCGACGCGGCGGATTCGGGTCAGGGCCTCGGGGTCGACGCCGACCTGGTCCTCGGAGGAGCGGACGTGGCAGGCGAAGAGCTGGCCCCCTGCGGCGCGGGTCGCGATACGGGCACCTCGACGTAGCAGCGTCTCGCTCTCGGGGCCACCGGTGACCGCGACGACCACCCGTTCGCGCGTGGGCCACGCCTCGCGAATGCCCTGGTCCGCACGGTACCGCTCGAGTGCCTCGTCGACCCGGTCGGCGAGCCAGAGCAGGGCGATCTCGCGCAGCGCCGAGAGGTTGCCGAGACGGAAGTAGTTGGCGACCGCACCGTTGACCTTGTCGGCACCGTAGACATTGCCGTGGGCCAGCCGGCGCCGAAGTGCCTCGGGCGTCATGTCGACCAGCTCGACCTGCGCCGCGCGGCGCACCACTTCGTCCGGCACTGTCTCGTGCTGACGGACGCCGGTGATCGACTGGACGACGTCGTTGAGCGACTCCAGGTGCTGGATGTTGACCGTCGACAGCACGTCAATGCCGGCGTCGAGGATGTCCTCGACGTCCTGCCAGCGCTTCTCATGCCTCGATCCCGGCAGGTTGGTGCGGGCCAGCTCGTCGATCAGCACGACCTGTGGCCGCCTGGCGATGACGGCGGCCGTGTCGAGCTCGGCGCGCCGCGAGCCGCGGTACTCGACCGTGAGCCGGGGGAGGACCTCCAGCCCCTCGAGCAGGGTTGCGGTGAGGGCACGGCCGTGCGTCTCGACAATGCCGACGACCACATCGGTCCCACGCCCGCGGCGTCGACGGGCCTCATGGAGCATCGCGAACGTCTTGCCGACGCCCGGTGCGGAGCCGAGGTAGATGCGTAGGGACCCACGACTCATGTCTCGATCCTCGCTGGC
>NZ_DATCWX010000149.1:0-20567 GCF_036566125.1 Intrasporangium sp. | reverse complement strand
TCTGCGGCAAGGCGGACGCACCGTCGATGAGGACCTCGAGGCTGTTGCCCGGCCGCACCGGGACGGGGGTCGACCACCACCCCGGCTCGGTTGGCACCGTGAGGGCATCGGTCCAGCCGAGCTCGCCGAGACGCCGGAGGTGGTGGCTGCGCAGCACCGCCTCGAGTCCGTCGCCCAGCTTGGCGTCCAGCCGACCCAGCCGCGATGACAGCTCCATGCCTGCATCGTCGCGCAACGACGTCGCAAACGGGGTCACCGAACGGGCCGAGTGCCGAATGCGGCCATGACGAGCCGGTCACGGGCCCGCCCGCCCACAAGCGTGGTGCAGGACGTGCTGTGGCTGGTCATCAGCCACCTCCTGACCACCTGGCTGGTGGGTCGACCTGTCGATCAGATTCCGCTGTCGCCACCGCTGCGCCAGTCCTACGCTCGTTGTCAGGGCAGTTTCCGCATCCAGGAGATGAGCGCCCATGACTCGTGTCAAGGAAGTCCTGAACCGGATCGACGCCACTCGGGTGTGGCAGGAGCAGCTCTATCGGCAGCTCCACTCCCATCCAGAGCTGAGCTCGGGCGAGGCGCAGACCGCGGCAGAGATCGCCGGCCGTCTCCAAGGCTTCGGCTACGACGTCAAGCACGTCGGCGGCGGCGTCGTGGGGATCCTCGCCAACGGCCAGGGCCAGACGGTCCTCATGCGTGCCGACATCGACGCCCTGCCGGTTACCGAGCTGACCGAGCTGCCCTACGCCTCGAAGGTCACCACCGTCGACGAGTCGGGCGCGACGGTCGGTGTCTCGCACGCCTGCGGTCACGACGTCCACGTCACCTGCCTGCTCGGTGCCGCCGAGCTGCTGTCCGGCGGCCGCGACGCCTGGAGGGGCACATTCGTGGCGTTGTTCCAGCCGGCCGAGGAGACCGCCGCCGGCGCCCGCGCCATGGTGGAGGACGGCCTGACGGACAAGGTGCCCCGTCCGGACGTCGCCTTCGGGCAGCACGTGCTCAGCCACGAGGCCGGAGTCGTCGGCACCCAGGCCGGACCGGTCCTCTCGGCCGGGGACAGCGTCAAGATCACGGTGTTCGGCAAGGGGTCACATGGCTCGATGCCGCACATGAGCGTCGACCCGGTCGTGCTCGCAGCCTCGATCGTGCTCCGCCTCCAGACGATCGTCTCCCGGGAGACCAGGCCGGGGGAGTTCGCCGTTGTGACCGTCGGCAGCAGCGTCGCCGGGACGAAGAGCAACATCATCGCCGACCGGGCTGTCCTGCTCATCAACATCCGGACCTACGACAACGCGATCCGGGAGCGCGTCATCGCCTCCATCGAGCGGATCGTCCGCGGGGAGTGCGAGGCCTCCGGCTCACCGCAGGCGCCGATGTTCGAGTACTGCGACCAGTACCCACTGACCGACAACGACCCGGAGGTCACGGAGCAGGTCACCGCGGCCTTCCGGTCCTACTTCGGCAAAGGGCGAGTCATCGAGCTCGGTCGAGTGACGGCCAGCGAGGACTTCAGCCGGGTGCCGGACGCCTTCGGGACGCCGTACACCTACTGGGGTGTGGGCGGATTCGCGCCGGGGCAGCAGCCCTACCCCAACCACTCCCCGTACTTCGCCCCGACGATCCAGCCAACGCTGGATGCGGGCACCGAGGCCATCGTCGTGGCGACCTTGGCCTACCTCGGGCAGGAGGGGTCGTGACCACCGCAACGCAAGGCACGAGCACCGGGCAGGGATTCAAGGGCAATGACAAACTCCTTGCCGGGATCGTCCTCGGCGTCCTCACCTTCTGGATGTTCGCCGGCACCGTCGGCACCATCGCCCGCAGCATGCTCACGGACATCAATGGCGCCCCGATCGACGAGGTGAGCAACCCACTCGTCAGCCTCGACGAGATGAACCTCACGGTGTCCATCACCGCACTCTTCTCCGGCCTCTTCATCGTCTTCATGGGCGGTCTGGCCGACCGTGTCGGTCGGGTCCGAATCGCCCTCGTCGGCAACGGTCTCGGCATCTTCGGGTCGGTGCTTCTCATCTTGGCCTCCGGTAGCGCCGCACTGCCTCTCCTGCTCGCCGGACGTGCGATCCAGGGCCTGTCGGCCGCGTGCATCATGCCGGCGACCATGGCCCTCGTGAAGGCCTACTGGGACGGCGCCGCCCGTCAGCGGGCCGTGTCGATGTGGTCGATCGGCTCCTGGGGTGGCTCGGGCCTCGCCGCGCTCTTCGGCGGGTTGCTCGCATCCAGCTTCAACTGGCGCGTCATCTTCTACGTCTCGATCGCCGTGTCCGCGGTCTCGATCGCCCTGATCTGGGGCACCCCCGAGAGCCGAGCTGCCCGTGACAGCCACCGTCGCTTCGATGCCGTCGGACTGGCCATCTTCCTGGTCAGCGTGCTCGCCCTCATGATCGTGCTCATCTTCGGGCGTCAGCTCGGCTGGGGCTCCGCCCTCGCGCTCACCCTGGCTGCGGTGGCAATCGTCGGTGGCGTCGTCTTCTACTTCTACGAGCGACGTCAGGCCTCGCCCTTCATCGACTTCGGGCTGTTCAACAACATCACGTTCACCGGCGCCACCATCTCGAACTTCGTGCTCAACGGCACGATCGGCTTGCTCATCGTCAGCCAGCAGATGCTCCAGATTGCGCGGCCGGAGCTGTTCGACCCATGGAAGGCAGGCCTGCTGACGATCGGCTATGCGGTGGCCATCATCGCGTTCATCCGGGTGGGCGAAAAGCTTCTGCGGCGCTTCGGTCCGCGTAAGCCGATGCTCTGGGGTGCCTCGATCGTCGGGCTGTCCTGCATCCTGCTCATGCCGACGAACATCCTCATCGGCCCCTACACGGTGCTGGCCGTGATCGCTTACTCGCTCTTCGGTATCGGTCTCGCGTTCTACGCGACGCCGTCGACCGACGCGGCGCTCGCCAACCTCCCTCCGTCGTCGGCGGGCGCGGGTGCCGGTATCTACAAGATGGCCTCGTCGCTCGGCAGCGCCATAGGAGCGGCGCTGTCCTTGACGATCTTCAGCTCGTTCCTCGGGACCGGTGTCACCATAGTTGGCGAGTTGCTGCACACGCAGGGCATCCAGAGCAACGCCGCCATCCGGCAGGCAGGGCTCATCGCCTTCCTGTTCAACCTCATCCTTGCGCTCATCGCGATCATCTCGATCCTCATGACAATTCCGAAGGGCCGCAAGTACGACGCGGCGGAGTAATCGAGACGGATGCGAGGCTGATCTCGACAGCCATGACGACCAGCTGGGTGCGGCCACGGGCCTGGAGCCTGACTTGGACGCGGGCGACGTGGGCACGGGCCGCGAATCAGTCGGGCGGGATCCAGCGTTCCCCGAGCTCGGCATCCGTCGGGGGTGGTCCGGGCAGCGGTGGCGGACCGCCCCGTGGACGCCGGCCGCGCATCGCCTCGAGCTGGAGAGCGAGGTAACGGCGGCGGAGTACGACAGTGCGCTCGAGGTCACCCACCCGGATGGCGGTCGCCTGCTCGAGGACCATTGCGAGGTCATTGAAGACGAGCCCCGGCCGCAGGGAACCGGCCTCCTCGGCGCGCCGAAACACTTCTGACCCCAAGGCGATTGCGCGTTGGGAGAGCGCACCGAGCTCCGGGGTCGGGGTGAAGGTCCCGGCCAGCCGGACCGTCAGGGCGTGCACGTCCTCGTCGACGATCTCGGTGAGGAAGTCGACCAGCCCCTGCCATGGGTCCGCGGCGCTCGCCAGGGAGCGTTCGGCAGCCGCGATGTAGCGGTCCAGCCCCTCCGCGCACAGGCTCGCGAGCATGGCTTCCTTGTTGGCGTAGCGGCGGTAGAGGGCACTGATGCCGACGCCTGCCTCGCTGGCCACCGCCGCGATGGGTGCCGACGGGTCTCGAAGAAACACGGCGCGGGCGGCGTCGAGGATCAAGGTGTCGTTACGAGCGGCCTGGGCCTTCCGGCCCGGCAGTGCGGCTGCGGCGGTCATAGGGCCATCCTAAGGGTTGTGCGGAACGGATCATTCCGTTACTGTAGAACGGAACGCTCCATTCCGTTCAGATCAAACAGGGAGTAAACCATGAGCAGCACCGAGACCCGATCCCAGATCCAGCCCTTCACGGTCGACGTCCCGCAGGCCGACATCGACGACGTCCTGGACCGGCTGTCCAGGGCCCGCTGGACGGACGAGATCGAGGGGTCCGAGACGTCGTACGGCGTCCCGCTGGCCCGGGTCCGCGAGCTCGCCGACCACTGGCGCACCAGCTTCGACTGGCGCGCCGTGGAGGCCCGGCTCAACGCGTACCCGCAGTTCACGACGACGATCGACGGTCAGAACGTCCACTTCATCCACGCCCGGTCCGGGCGCGAGGGCGGGCTCCCGCTCATCCTCACCCACGGCTGGCCCGGGTCCGTCCTCGAGTACCTCGACATCATCGAGCCCCTGACCGAGGCCGGCTTCGACCTCGTCATCCCGTCCATCCCGGGCTACGGGTTCTCCGGGCCGACGACCGAGTCCGGCTGGGACAACGTCCGGATCGCCCGGGCCTGGGTCGAGCTGATGAGCCGGCTCGGCTACGAGCGCTACGGGGCGATGGGCAACGACGCCGGCTCGATGATCTCTCCAGAGGTCGGGCGGCTCGACCCGGAGCACTGCATCGGGGTCCACGTGACCCAGCTGTTCTCCTTCCCCACCGGGGACCCGACCGAGCTGCAGGACCTGACCGAGGACGAGCGAGCCGCGCTGGACGTCCTCACCTGGTTCTGGGAGAACATGGGCGCCTTCAACGTGCTCCAGTCCCAGGCGCCGCAGACCCTCGCCTTCGGGCTCGCTGACTCGCCGGTTGGCTTGCTGGCGTGGAACTCCCAACTCATGCTCGACCAGGACGACGACTTCATTGTCGGCAATGTCGCGACCTACTGGTTCACCGGCACGGCCGGCTCCTCGATCCGGCTCTACCGCGAGAACCACCTGGCCCAGCACCGGCCGACCGGCCCCACCACCGTGCCCACGGCCCTCTCGTCGTGGGGCAATGACTTCCGCTCGATCCGGCGGTTCGCGGAGCGGGACCACTCCGACATCAGGAGGTGGCGGCTGCGCGACGGCGGCGGCCACTACGCCGCGCACAACGACGCGGCCGTCCTCGTGGGTGACGTCGTGGAATTCTTCACCAGCCTCTGACGACGGGGACCGTGGGCGGAAGGGCTCCCGAGGTGCCATGACCGCGGGAGCCAGCTCAGCGGCATACGGCATCGTCTTGGGCTTGAAGTGGTCAGGAATCGAGAAGCCTCGGCCCCGGGGCCGCTCCTACGGTTGTCGCATGTGCAACCCACTGTGGCGACGTGCCCTCGAGCAGGCAGAGCTAGCCCGCTCGCTCGCGGAGCGGCAGGTACATGACGTGCAGGCCCACCAGCCCGTGCTCGGGGTCGTCGAAGGCCTCGGGCACCGTGCCGATGATGCGGAAGCCGAGACGCTGCCAGAGGCGGACCGCTCCCTCGTTCGTCTCCACCACGGCGTTGAACTGGATGGCGTGGTAGCCGGCATCGCGTGCCCAGTCGACGACGTGTTCTCCCAAGGCGAGGCCGATGCCCTCACCCTGGCGGTCCGGGTCGACCATGAATGACGCCGTCGCGATGTGCGAGCCGCGGCCCGGCCGGTTGGGTCCCATCTTCGCCGAGCCGACGATGACGCCGTCGATGGTGGCGACCACCGTGCGTCCCGGTGCCCGCTCGAGCCAATAGGTCCGCGCCTCGTCCGTCGTCTCACCCGGCGGGAGCGCGTAGGTGCGGCCCTCATCCGCGATGCGCTTGTAGAAGGTGTAGATGTGCGGCCAGTCGGCTTCGGTCGCCTCACGGATCTCCACGTCAGCCATCCAGGGCGAAGTCCTGAAGCGTCACCTTCGCGCAGCGCTCGGGGAGAAGAGCCTGCACCTCGGGGAACACCGTTGTTCCGCTCGTCCCACCTGAGATGTCATCTCCGATGCGCAACGATCGACCCCCCGAGCGAATGACGATGTCGGCGCCCTCGCCTTCGACGTATGTGTCGGACGGCCAGAGCAGCATCACGTGATGGCTGCCAGCTTCGGGGAGCCCTTGCCGCAGGCCGACGCACGCGTCAGTGATCAGCACCAGGGTGCCGTCGAGGCCAACGCCGACTAAGGGCGTGTCAGCGGGGGGCGCCAGCCAACCGTGCCCTCGGATGGCCAGGAACGCCGACCCGGCGTCGACCACGCGAGGCGCCTGGGGTCTGGCGAGCCAGAGACCGATCGCCGCGGCGACCAAGATGATCAGCTCGAGGACAGCGATTCGCCTCTTCATGCCGCCATTCTGCCCAGCGGGATCAAAAGTTCTCGGTCCTGTATTGGTTCGGCGCTAGTAGATTTGGGTTCATGCCGACCCGGGTCGGGGTGTTGACCGGCCGGCACGCTCATCGAGAAGGAGCGACTCATGGTGGACATGACAACCAGATCCTCCGGAACCATGCCACCAGCGCCCGAGCGCGCCGCAGGCGATCTCGCCGACGTCGATGCGAAACCGCTAGGACGCCAGTCCGCCGAAGAACGCGCCGCCCGTGGCAAGGCGGCGCGGGCGAGCACACCGTTGGAGGCACACGCCGAGTTCCGCCGAGCCGATGACGTCGACCCCGTCGAGCTGCTCCTCGGCCAGGCCGAGACACGCCTGCCGGAGCTGGTGCCGATCCGGCACGGCCGGATGCTGGTGTCTCCGTTCACCTTCTACCGCGGCGCGGCTCTGATCATGGCGGCCGACCTCGCGGGGACGCCGTCCTCTGCCCTCGGCACCCAGCTGTGTGGGGACGCCCACCTGTCCAACTTCGGTGGCTACGCATCTCCGGAGCGGCGTCTGGTCTTCGACATCAATGACTTCGACGAGACGTATCCGGGGCCGTTCGAGTGGGACGTCAAGCGTTTGGCCGCCAGCTTCGCGGTGGCGGGACGAGACAACGGGTTCACGACCAAGGAGTGCCGCAAGGCGACCGTGACCGCCGTCGAGACCTACCGGACCGCGATCCGCACCTTCGCCACCCAGCCCATCCTCACCGTCTGGTACGCGCACCTCGACATCGAGGAAACCATCACCCGGTTCGAGGCGGCGTTGACCGAGCGGGAACGCAAGGAGCGCAGGATGGCCCTGAAGGGCACCCGGAAGGCGCTCGCCAAGGCGCGCACCCGCGACAGCCTGCAGGCGCTGGACAAGCTGACCACCATCGTCGACGGCCGGCGGCGGATCATCAGCGACCCACCGCTGATCACCCGCTTGGACGACATGACCGGCCTGGACACCGACGACGTGCTGCAGAGGCTCACCATCATGATCGCCGACTACCGCGACACCCTGGCAGTGGACCGGCGCCGCCTGCTCGACCACTACGCGCTCGTCGACATCGCCCACAAGGTGGTCGGAGTCGGCAGCGTCGGCACGCGCGCCTGGGTGCTGCTCCTCCTCGGTGGCGCGGAAGGGGAAGTGCTCCTTTTGCAGGCCAAGGAAGCACAACGCTCTGTCCTCGCTGGCTACTCTCCGACCATCACCTCCGGAGGCTCCGGGGACGAAACACCCGACCCGACCCGCGACGTGTACGAAGGGGAGCGGGTGGTCACCGGCCAGCGGCTCATGCAGGCCAGCAGCGACATCTTCCTTGGTTGGCTGCGCACCACACCGCTCGGTGGCGGCAAGGCGGACTACTACCTGCGGCAGCTGCGGGACTGGAAGGTCTCCGCAGAGATCGAGCACCTGACGCCGACCAGCATGGAAACCTACGCTCGCCTGTGCGGGTGGACTCTGGCCCGCGCCCACGCCCGGGCGGGGGACCGGATCGCCATCGGGGCCTACCTCGGCAAGTCGGACCGGTTCGACCAGGCCGTCGCTGACTTCGCCGAGACCTACGCCGACCAGAACGAGCGTGACCACGCCACGCTGGCCGCGGCCGTCAAAGCGGGGAAAGTCCAAGCGCAGTTCGGGGTGTGATGGGGTCAGTCTGCACACCTCGATACAGACAAAGGTGACGTATGCCGCTGAGCCGGCTCAGCGGCATACGGCTGAGTTCTCAGGTGTTGCCTTCACCGGCCACCGGCAGGCTGACGGTCACCGTGCACCCCGCGCCGGGCGAGGACTCGATGAGCAAGGTGGCGCCGATCGCACTCGCTCGTTCCGCCATCGTCGACTGGCCGAGGTGACCCGGGTGCGGCCGCACCGGATCGAAGCCGACTCCGTCGTCGGAGATGGTGACGGAGAGCTGGTCGTCGGCGTTCCTCACCTCGACCTCGATCCGAGTGGGCTCGGCGTGCTTCACCGCATTGTTGAGGGCCTCCAGGGTCAGCCGGTAGAGGTGCTCCTCGACGTTCGGGTCGAGTCCCGGCCGTGCCGGCGGGCCGATGACGCGAATCGACACTCCCTCGCGGGCGGTGAGCGCCGCTGCCTGGCGAGTCAGCGCGGTCAGGAGGCCCTCTTCGGCCAGGGCCTGTGGGCGTAGCTCGAAGATGAGTGCGCGCATCTCGGCGAGCGCCCCCTGCGTCAGCTCGGCGAGCCGCCGAACCGTCGTCGCCGCCGGCGCATCCCGGTCCAGGCCGGCAGAGGCCAGCTGCCGTTCGGCGGTTCGCGCGTGCAGGGTCATCGAGAAGAGCGCCTGGCTCACGCTGTCGTGCAGTTCCCGCGCCAGCCGCTGTCGCTCGAGGCTCGCTGCATCCTGCTCGGACCGCGCGTACAGCTCGGCATTGGCGATCGCAACGGCAGCTTGGTCGGCGAGGGTGGTGAGGAACGCGCGTTCCTCTTCGTCATGCTCGCGCCCGGCGCGGTGGTAGTACTGCATGACGCCGAGGTAGCGCCCGTGCGAGTCGAGAGGTACGACGACGATGTCGTCCCACGTCGCCTCCTTGAGGTAGCGGTGAAGCGGCTCGTACAAGGGGTTCGCCAGACCCCTTGCCCGCGCGCCGGTCGCGATGAGCAGCTCCTGTCGTTCCAGGGCATCGCGGGTCGGGGTCTTCTCGCCGCGGCGCCACCAGTCGGCCAGAGCAGTGGCGTACTCCGGTGACAGTCCCGTCGCCTCGAAGAGCGTCAACTCGTGGGTGACGGCATCGACGATGATGATGGCGCAGGCCTCGGCCCGGGCTGTTTGTGCGGCGATCCTGGCCAGCGACCGGAGCGTGACGCCGATCGGCTGGTCCACGGTCATGCTCTCGGCGACCAGCGCGAACGCCTCGATCCGCTCCTGCAGAAGTCTGTAGGCGTTGACCCGGTCGGTCGCGTCCGTGACGAGGTTGACGAAGCCGACGATCTCTTGGTCGGCGAAGATGGGGGCGAGCACGATGTCCCAGTAGGTGACCAGGCCAGGGGCCTCCAACCTGCTGCCGATCTGGCTCACCACCTCGCCGGCGAGCGCGCGCTCGATCAGGCGGTTCTGTGCCTCGTCGTTGCCCGGGATCAGCTCGTAGAGCGTCTTGCCGGGTGCGACGTACTCGGCGGGAACGCCGAGGTAGTGCACGAAGAACTCCGCCCAGGTGCTGTTGCAGCGCTGCAGCCGGGTGTCCCGGTCGCAGACGGCGATCCCCATCGGCACACGGCCGAAGATGATGTCCAGGAGCTGCTCGTCGCGCGGAGCATCGGTCGGCGGGGCCATGCGTTCTCCTTGGCAACGCTGGTTTGCGCGTATCTGACTAGTGCATCACCGGAGCGGCGATAATGGACCACGGGGCTCGCCGAGCACTGCGGGAGCGATGGAGATGACGGCGCCGCCTGGCAACGACCTGACCCGCGTCTTCCTCGTCGACGACCACGCGGTGGTCCGCGCTGGCCTCGTGGCCTATCTGGACACCGAGCCCGGCATGGTCGTGGTCGGCGAGGCAAGCGACGGCGGCGATGCGATCAACCGGATCGCCGTCCTCGCCAACACCCAAGCACTGCCTGACGTGGTGCTGATGGACCTGCTGATGCCAGGCATGGACGGCATCGCCGCGACCGTGGAGATCAAGAGTCGCTGGCCGGTCGTGGAGGTCATCGCCGTCACCAGCTTCCTCGACGAGGACAAGATCCGTGCTGCACTGGACGCCGGGGCCACCGGTTATCTGCTCAAGGATGCGGATGCCTCGGAGGTCGCGGACGCGATCCGTGCGGCCGTGGCCGGCGAGATGGCCATCGACCCGGCCGCCGCGAAGACCCTGTTGGCGGCGCTGCGCTCGCCGAAGCCGGGGGCCGACGACCTCACTCCACGGGAGCGGGAGGTCATCGTCCTCATCGCGGGAGGTGCGACGAACCGGCAGATCGGGACACACCTGGGCGTCGCCGAGCGCACGGCTCGCACGCATGTCTCCAACATCCTGACCAAGCTCGGGCTCGCGAGCCGGACGCAAGCCGCGATGTGGGCCGTGCACCACGGCCTGGTCCCGGACAAGCCCACCTCGGCGCAATGACGTAGACGGCTGCGGCCACAGCGCACCGCTCTCGCCGGCTGCTCGACCGATGTGACGCAGCTGCGTCGGCGCGACAGTCGAGTCATGCCGCAACCAGTCACCGAACAGGTCCTCGTCATCGACGCCGACGCCCGGGTCCGCGCAGCGCTCGTGGCGCTGATCGATGCAACGCCCGGGCTGCAGGTCGCGGCGGCGATCGGGTCGACCGCCGACGCCGTCGCCATCGGCCGCGGCGTCGGCGCCACCGTGGTGGTCGTCGACGTCGACGGTGGCGGGGCCGATGGCGATGTGGTTGCGATTCGTGAGCTGGCCGAGCACCTGACCGTGATTGCGGTCAGCAACGACACAGCCGGCGCCATCCGCGCGTATGAGGCGGGGGCGGTTGCCGTGTGCGACAAGAACGGCGACCCCGACGTACTCACCGCGGCCGCCAAGGCGGCTCGGGTCGCCTCCCGTCGGTGCGCCAACGCGGCTCATCGCAACCCCACAACACCTTGAGGAGAAGTCATGTCGCACTTGGAGCTACGCGCCCAGATGACGGTACGCCCTGGCCAGCTGGAGGGATTCACAGCGCAAGCGGCCGAACTCATGAGGCTGACCCGGGAACTGGACACCCACACGCTGCGCTACGACTGGTTCATCAGCGAGGACCGAACGCGATGCGAGGTCCACGAGGCGTACGAGAGCGAGCAAGGGCTGTTCGAGCACAACGAGCACATCATGGCGGCTCGGGCGACGCTGTTCCGGGACTTCGCCGATGGCCACCACATGACCGCCTACGGCACCGTCTCGCAACGCCTCGTCGATCTGTCAGAGGTGCACGCCGGCGGCCTGGAAGTTCAGGCCTTCCTGTTCGGCCTCCAGCCTGCCCCGACCGCACCAGGACTCGAGGAGGAGTCATGAGCAAACTGGAACTGCACGCACAGCTGAAGATCCGCCCCGGCCAGCTCGAGACCTTCAAGGCGCAAGCCGCCGAGATCGTCCGGGTGGCGCGGGAAAAGGACACGCAGACCATGCGCTTCGACTGGTTCATCAGCGAGGACGGCACACACTGCGAGGTCCACGAGACCTACGTGAGCGACGCCGCGTTCTTCGAGCACACCCAGCACATCATGGAGGCCCGGGCCGCGCTGTTCAGGGACTCCGTTGACGGCCATCACGTGACGGCCTACGGCGACGTGCCCCAGCGGCTCATCGACATGGCCAACGCCCACGCCAGCGGACTCGAGACCTACTCGTTCCTCCAGGGCTTGGGACCGCGCTCGGAGCGGGGCTGACCATGAGCTCCATCGCTGTTGGGGAAGCCGATCTCTACTACGAGGGGCGGGGCGATGGCCTGCCGATCCTGCTGATCCCACCGTCCGGTGCCACCGCTTCCACGTGGGGCGCGCTCGCCGATGAGCTGGCTGGCGTCGGACGCGTGATCGCGTACGACCGGCGCGGGTACAGCCGTTCGGGCGGTGGCCCGGTCCGCTCGGTCGCGATCCACACCCGCGACGCCGCGGCCCTCCTGGACGCGTTGGGAGCAGCGCGTGCCGTGGTGGTCGGGACGAGCGCCGGGGCGACGATCGCGCTGGACCTGGCGGTCCGTCGACCCGACCTCGTCCGGGCCGTCGTGTCGCACGAGGCGCCGTGGCGCGCGCTGCTTCATCCAGACCCCTCAGGTCTGGCCATGCTCGCCAGGATGCAGTGGCTGGCCCTGCGCGGTCACTACGACCAAGCCACCGAGGTGCTGCTTCGCTACGTCTACGCCTACCGCGACGGCGGGAGCGCATGGGACACCTTCCCTGACGAGTGGCGGCAGGTTGCGAGGGAGAACGGCAGGTCGGTCGTGGCTGACCTCCGGTCCACGCTGCGCAGCTATCCCAGTCGAAGTGCCCTGGCCCGGCTCGCGCGCCCGGTGGTGTGCACCTACGGCGCCCGGAGCCCGGGCTACATGCGGACCGTCACCCGCGCGCTTGCGGACGCCATCCCGACAGCGACGGTGCGCCAGATCGACGGCGCCGCCCACGCTGTGCCCTTCGATGCTCCGGGCATCTTCGCGCGGGTCATCGCGGACGCGGCCGCCTCATCCGAGATCGCAAGAAAGGTGTGAGATCAATGAACGACAGACCAATCTCCCCACTCGTGGCACCTGCGGGTGACACGACACAGCAGGACACGCTGCCACCGGTTCCCACGCGACCAGTTCAGCCCTCCGGGTGGACTGCCCGCAGCGTCACCTCGCTCGTCGTCGGGTGCCTGCTCGCCTTTATCGCCCTGCCGCTGTTGGGTGCGGGCGGAACGGCTCTGTGGGCCCACTGGACCCAGCGGGATGCCGGCATGGTGACGAGCGACACCGAGGCGTTCTCCACGGCGGGATCGGCGCTGGCGACCGTCCCAACGCACCTCGGAACGTCCGGAACCGGGTGGCTCTACGCCCCGGCCGTGCTGGGCCCGGTTCGGATGCGCGTCACCCCGGTCAACCCCGGGTCCGACCTGTTCGTGGGCGTCGGCCCTTCCGCTGAGGTCGATCGCTATCTCGCCACCGCGGGCCACACCGTCATCTCTGACTTCTGGACGAACACGACGTACACCATCGACGGCGGAACGGCCCTGACCGCTCCAGCAGCGCAGACCTTCTGGGTCGCCTCCTCCACCGGCGTCGGCCCCCGGACGATGGTGTGGGAGCCCACTGACGGCTCATGGACCGTGGTCGTGATGAACGCCGACGGCCGATCCGGGATCGACGTCACGGCGGACCTCGCCGCGCGAATCCCCGCTCTGCCGTGGATCGCCATCGGCCTGCTCGTGGTGGGTGGTCTCTTCGCGACCGGCGGGATCCTCCTGATCTCCACCACGGTTCGCAGGCGTTCAACGCCACCGTCCACCGTATGACGACACGACGAGAGGAGGAGGAGCCATGCACCAGGCCAACGGAGAGCCGATGCTCGAGCGGGTGACCGCCTCGGACCTGTTCCTGCTCCTGTGGGACGACTATGGCTGGTCCAGCGACATCGGCGCGTTTGCGATCCTCGACGGCACCGGCCTCTACGACTCCGACGGTCACGTGCGCATCGAGGACGTACGTCGGTACGTCGAGCCGAGACTGCACCTCGTCCCGCGCTTCCGGCAGCTCCTCCACCGGCCTCGGCTTGGTCTGGGCTGGCCCCTGTGGGTGGACGCCGCCTCCTTCGATGTGGCCGACCACGTCCGCGTGCATCCGGTTGCCCCACCCGGTGACGAGGGCCGGCTTCTGGAAGCATGCCAGGACCTGTCTCGGCGACGGCTCGATCCAACGCGCCCCTTGTGGGAGCTGTGGCTGCTGCCCGGCCTGTCGGAGGGCCGGGTGGGGGCACTCCTGAGGCTGCACCATGTCATGGCCGACGGCACCGCGGCGCTGGCGGCGTTCGCGACTCTGCTGGACTCGACCGCGGAACCGACTGAGCTGGCTGCCTCGCGGTGGGCGCCTACGCCGATGCCCTCCACCGGTGACCTGTTGCGCGACAACCTGCGCCGACGTCGGCGAGAGCTGGCACGCGGGTTCGCTGGGATTGCCCATCCCGGTAGCACGCTGCGCAGGGCACGGGAGGCCTGGCCGGCCTGGCAGGAAGTCCTCACCGAGCGGCCAGCCCCACCAACCAGTCTCAACCAGCCGGTCGGCACGGACCGCGTCATGACTGTGGTTCGTCGTCGCCTCGACGTCACGAAACAGATCGCCCGCGCCCACGATGCCAAGGTCAACGATGTGGTGCTGGCAGCCGTCGGCGGCGGTCTTCGAGAACTGCTGGCCAGCCGTGGCGAGAACATCGATGGGTTGGTGCAACGAGCCATGGTGACCATCTCCGATGCCTCGTTGCGCCAGACGATGTCCGAGCAGGCCCAGGGCAACAAGCCCGGATGGATGATGGTGCCACTGCCCATTGGCGAGGCTGACCCGGTACGGCGGCTCCGGCTGATCGCGGCCGAGACCTCGGCCCGAAAGCACAAGGCCCGGCCCGAGGCGGGCACCGGGATCTTCCGGTTCGTCGCCGGCCAGCGCCTCTGGTACCGCAGGTTTCCCCAACAACATTCGGTGAACCTGGTCGTCTCCAACGTCCCGGGACCGCCGGTGCCGCTCTACCTGGCCGGTGCGCGGCTACTGGAGACGTTCCCGTCGATGCCGACGATGGGCAACCTGACCCTCGTCGTCGCCGCCCTGTCCTACGCCGGACAGCTCAACTTCACCGCGGCGGCCGACCGGGACACGTGCCCCGACGTCGACGTGTTCGCGCACGGCGTTGTCGACACGCTCGACGACCTTGCCACCTCAGTGCCCCGCGCTGCCTCTTGAGCGAGGTTTGGCTGATTCATAGTCCGTATGCCGCTGGGCTCGGTCCCGGACGAATGGCTGAGTCCGGGGCGTGGCCCGACGCCTGCCGACACCTCCGTGGCCTGCTGCAAGGGGTATAGCCTGACAACCGAGGCCGCGACCATCAGGCCCGCCAGAAGTCGAGAGAAGCTCCGTCAATGAGCACTCCTTCCCAGCAGCCGTCGCGGGAATCCGCCCATCGGTGGTGGGGCGCCGTAACACTGTCGACCATCGTTCTCGCCGGTCTCGTGGGCGGCCTCATCGGTGGGGTGGTCGTCGGGCTCGTGGGGCGGTGGACCGGGTGGTGGATGCCCACCGAGACCGCGGGCGCAGCATGCGCCGTGGATCGCGTTGCGGCGGATGCACTCCCATCGGTGGTCACGATCGGCGTGGTGGGATCTGGCGGTGCCGGCTCCGGATCCGGTGTCGTGTATCGGCTCCCGTCCAGCGAGTCGGTGATCATCACGAATGCCCAGGTTGTCACGCCGCCAGGCAGTGGGTCTGCCGGGGATGGTGCTGCCGCCACGACGATTCGGCTCCAGTACGCCGATGGCCACTCCGACTCGGGGCGCATCCTCGGCATGGACCAAGTGACCGACCTCGCCGTTGTCACGACGGCCACGCCCTACCCCACAGCACCGCCGATCAGGGTGGGCGACTCGGGGAGCCTTCGAGTGGGGAATCCGGTGGTCGCACTTGGCGCCCCATTGGGCCTGACCTCGACGGTGACGAGCGGGATCGCCAGTGCCACCGGCCGCTACGTCCGCGTGCCAACCGAGGCAGGTGCAGCACATCTGCTCGGCGCGATCCAGACGGATGCGGCCATCAACCCCGGCAACAGTGCCTTGGTGACTCAGCTGGCCGAGAACGGGCGGGTAGCGCACACCACCCTCGGCATGCAGGTCCAAGCCGTGCCGGCGGCGATGCAGGCCTCAGCTGGCGGCCCTGTCATTGTCCAGGCGGTGACTGGCGGTGGGCCGGCTGACCAGGCTGGTGTGCAGCGTGGGGACGTCCTTGTCGACGTCGATGGCCAGCAGGTGCACAATTCCGACGACCTCGTCCGGGTCGAGCTCGGATTGACCGCGGGGGAGGAGGTGCCGGTCACGGTCAGCCGGAACGGCAGTCAACGCTCGGTGACGCTGGAGGCTGCGGTCTCCTGACCACGCAGGAGCGGCGGCATCAGCGTGACATGGCGACGTTCTCGGCCGCAGACCAGCGGTACTCGGCTGCAACTGCTGCAGCCGCGTTGCGATACAGGGTGGCCGCCAGGCTCGAGTGGTCACGTTGGATCTTGTCCAGGGCCCCACCCGTGAGCGCCATGATCGTGGCGGGTATCTGCGCAACGAGCCGCGGAACACCGGTGGTGGGCTCGATTGCGGTGGACGAGACCGCCGTGCCCGCCGCCCGTGACGTGATCTGGTCCTCAACGGCTGCCTCGGCATCGATAGCAGACTGCATGCCGATGATTCCCCGGGTGACGAACAGCAGGGCGAACTCACCGCCGGCATCTCCGGCTGGGACCGGTTCACCCTGGTCAAGGTCGAGAGTCACACAGAGCGCGTCGAGCTGGGTCAGGTCGTCGGCGGACATCCCGGCGCAGAGGTCGTTCGCCTTGAGGGGGACCGGTTCATCGGGGTCGGGCAGTCCAGCCTCGTCCACCAGCATGTCCTCGCAGGACTCCACGGCGCGCGAGGTGCTGGTGAAGATGTTGCTCCCGGTCGTCAGGCTCGTGGGCCATGGCCCCGAGAGCAGCACCGTCACGCCGCGCCCGGCGAGCTGTCCAATGGTCGCGCGCAGCAGGCGTTCCGCCACTGGCTCGACATGGTCGACCCTGGCGGCGTCGAGGACCACCCACCGGCTGGTCTGTTCCTCCATGAGCCGGGTCAGTAGCTCTGCCTCCTTGAACGCGATGTGACCCTGGAGCTCGAGGACGACGATCGCATCAGCCGCGGACAGCACCGCCCGTTCGCGTGCCGGCCGTCCGCGTCGCGACCGCACCTGACTGCCGTGCAGGCGGCGGTGAACGACCGGCGCGGCAGGGCCCCGGGGGCGCATGACATGCAGGCCCAACTGATGGGACAGGGCTTCGCATGCTGCCACGCCCCGGACGCTGTTCCCCTGGTGGTCCAGACGCGGGCTGAAGGTGCCGATGCCCAGCTCTCCCGGCAGCACCACGGTGATGCCGCCGCCAACCCCGCTCTTGGCCGGCATCCCGGTGCGGAACATCCACTCCCCGGAGAAGTCGTACAAGCCACACGTCAGCATGACGGACAACACGTACATGACGACCTCCGGCTGGACCACCTGTTGGCCGGTGATCGGGTTACGGCCGGCGTTGGCCAGCGTGGCCCCCATGACGGCAAGGTCCCGCGCCGTGACCAGGGTGGCGCACTGTCGGCAGTAGACCTGCAGGGCGTCCTCGACGTCGACCTGGAGGGCTCCCATCGAGCGCATCAGGTAGGCGAGGGCGCGGTTGCGGTCCGCGGTCTCCAGCTCCGAGCGAAGCACACTCTCGTCGACGTCCAGTTCGCGCCCGGCGAAGGCCGACAGGCCGGAAACGATGCGCTCCGATCCTTGTTCGGGGTCCGCGCAGGCCACCAGCGCGGAGGTGACGATGGCGCCAGCGTTGACCATCGGGTTCAGTGGCCGGCCGGTGCCCTCCTCAAGGGTGACCGCGTTGAACGGGTCCCCGGTGGGTTCCACGCCCACCGCGGCCAGCAGCGCCTCCAGGCCGCGGTCCTCGATGGCCAGTGCCATCGCGAACGGCTTGGACACCGACTGGATCGTGAAGGGGTGATCCGCGTCCCCAGCCGCGTACACGACTCCATCGAGCGTCGAGATGGCGATACCGAACAGGTTCGGATCGACCCGGGCCAGTTCCGGGATGTACTGGGCCACGTCGCCGTCGGTCTGGGTGACGACCTTGCTGTGCAGGCGAGTCAGGACGTCGCTGACCGGACCACCGGACATCTTGTACCTCCACCACAGCCAGACCAGTCGGGAGCGAACCCTATGGCACGGTCGAAGGACCGTCTTTCAGGCTAACGGAGATGGCTCCCGCGTTAGTCTCTAACGATGGAAGCGCCCCGGCTTGGCGGGCATGAACGCACCGTGCCATGGCACATGGACACGGAGCTGCGCAAGGACGCCCTGAGCATGGCGCTCTATGTCGCCCTGGGTCTGCTCGGCGCGCTCTCGCTGTTCGACCGGAGCCTCAGTGGCACCGATGTCCGGATCGTCGAGACGATCTGGGGCATCACTGTCGGTCTCGTGCTGGCCCACGTCTTTGCCTTCGTCGTGGCCGCGCACGTCGCCGGTCAGGGATCCCTTCGCCGGCACGACGGTGAGGCAGCCGTGGCACACCTCCTGGGTGGCATCGCGGTCGCGATCGTCGCCACGTTGGCGGCGCTGGTGGTACGGGACGAGACGGCGCTGAGGGCCGTGCGCCTGGTGCTGGCTGCGTTCATCGGGACGGTCGGCTACCTCGTGCGGCGCAGCAACGGTGCCTCCAAGAAGGGTGCCTTGCTCTTCGGCTTCATCACCGTGGTGGTCGCGCTGATCATCGCCAACATCAAGGTGAACCTGTCCCACTGACCTCGACCGTCACCTCAGGCGGGCCCCGCGACCTCCCCGGTTCAGCCGGCCTTCAGTTCGGCAGCGAAGAACTCCAGCGCGGTCTTGGTCTTCGTCTGTTGCTCGCCGGACAACGAGATTCCCTTGGAGCTGAGGAAGGCGCGCGCTGCCACCGCGGTCTTGATGTCCTCGGCCGGGGTGGTCTTGGTCGAGAGCTCGACCACTCGTGACCCGTCGGGGTAGATCCACAGCTCGACAACGAGGGGGCGACCGAACTCCTGGGGCTTCAGCTTGAGCTTCAGCACGAGGATCGGGCCGAGTACCGACAACTCATCGAGGGTGAGCCCGTTGGGGGCGTGGGCGGTGAAGAACGCCCGCTGCTCCTTCGAGAAGAGCTTCCGCAGCGGCTGATCACCGTTGACCGACCGGAGGACGGCGCTCGGGGCAAGCGTGTTCTTCATCGCTCCGGAGCAGACGTAGCCACCGGGCATCGCATCGACCTCGATCGTGAAATGCGGTGAGCTTCGGATTGACGGCTCCACGTCCGACGGAACGAGCGGCCGCAGCTTGACCGTCGAGTCGTTGTCGCGCCCCTGGATGCGCCTGGCCCGGACGACCACTCCGGCTCCGTTCAGGGACAGGTCAGGTGTGTCCAAGAAGTACACCTGACGAATCTGTGCCTCAAGGGGGTCGATCGCCAGGGCCTTTGCCGCCGATCTGTATTCGCTTGCAGGAACGGTCAGTTTCAACTCGACGCTGTCGGACTGCTGGGTCAGCTCCAGCATGCGCATCAGTTGGTCGGGTAGGAGCAAGGTCGGGGTCGTGGTCATCGAGAGTCCTTTCACAGGCGACCACTGAGGCAGTGCGATCTTCCATTCTCACGCGTGAGCGCCGGTCGCGCGGCACTTACGACAAGAAAGCCGCGCTCCTGAAGGCCCTCGATACGCTGGGGTGGTGACGTCGTATCCGCGCGAGGACGCGGCAGTGCGCGCCGGGGTGGAGCCGCCCTATGTCGACCGTCTGGTCGATCTCGGCATCATCGTTCCTGCTGAGCCGGGTCGCTTTTCGCCCGGTGACGTACGCCGAGTCCTGATGGCGAAGTCGCTCGAGGACGCTGCGATCCCCCTCGACCACGTGGCAGCAGCGCTGCGGAGCGGTTCTCTGTCACTCGACTTCCTCGACACACCGGCGTATGAGCGGTTCGCCACGCTTGCAGGTGAGACGTTCCAGCAGGCCAGTGTTCGCACCGGCATCCCCCTCGAGCTGTTGACGGCCGTCAGGGAGGCGATCGGGTCTCCTCAACCGTCACGTGACGACCTGCTGCGCGAAGACGAGATGGCCTTGGTGCCCTTCCTTGAGCTGCAGGTCTCCGGCGGCTTTCGTCAGAGCTCCATCGAGCACCTGCTCCGCGTCTACGGGGAGAGCACCCGGCGGATCGCGGAGGCCGAGGGTGCCTGGTGGAACTCCCAAGTGGTCGAGCCGGCGCTCATCGCCGGCCAGAGCGCGGAAGCGATGGCCAACGCCGAATTCGCGGCTCTGAGCACACCGCTTGCAGAGCAGGCCGTCCTCGGGCTGTATCACGCGCAGCAGGCGCGGGCCTGGACCGCCAACTTGATCGAAGCCTTCGAGACGTTGATGGCGAACGCGGGAATCCATAGCCGGCTCGAGCGACCACCGGCCATCTGTTTCCTCGACATCACTGGCTACACCAGGCTGACCCAGGAACATGGTGATGAGGCCGCAGCCGATCTGGCTGCGACGTTGGCTCGGTTGGTGCAGCGCGGGTCCGTGCGCCACGGCGGCAAGCCCATCAAGTGGCTGGGCGACGGGGTCATGTTCTACTTCCGAGATCCCGGTCCCGGAGTGCGCGCCGCGCTCGAGATGGTGGGCGATCTGGCGGGTGCCGGGCTGCCACCCGCCCATGTGGGGCTGCACTCCGGGCCAGTGCTCTTTCAGCAGGGTGACTATTTCGGCCAGACCGTGAATGTCAGCGCCCGTATCGCAGACTACGCGCGGCCCGGCGAGGTCCTGGTCAGTCAGGCCGTTGCAGACGCGTCGCACGAGGACGGGATCATGTTCCGGGACATCGGCCCGGTGGAACTCAAAGGGGTCTCCGCACTGACTCACCTGCTGCGGGCCGACCTGGCCTGAAGCGAGACCTGTTCGTCCCGAACTCATGGCCCTCGCGGGCATCGTCGACATCGGCGCCGAAGTGATCGCCTTGGCCGCGGCCTGCGCACACGCTGAGATGTCGCTAGATGCCTGGAACACGCAC
>NZ_DATCWX010000114.1:0-3026 GCF_036566125.1 Intrasporangium sp. | reverse complement strand
GACGCCTCGGCGTCCGCCGAGCCCGCCGTTCCATCCGGCGCAGTCGCGGGCGCCCCTGGCGTCGGAGGGGGAGTCGCCGTCCCGGTCGTCGGCGAGCTGGCCGGCCCGCCCGTGGGCGCCGTCGGAGGAGGACGCTCTGCGGCTGTCTCGCCGGGCGCGGCCATGAGTACAGAGGGGTCCAGGGCCAAGGTGGCGGACGAGCCCGCAGTCCCCTCGATGATCCGGTCGACGCGCGATCCGGGCCCGATGGCTCCGGCCCAGGCCGGCCCGCGAACCTTGTCATCGCGATCGAACAGCTTCAGCTCGGGGTCGAGTGTCACCGGGATCGCCACGGCCAGCTGGAGCGGGACGAACTCCACGCGAGAGTTCCAGGCGAGGAAGGTCCGGGTCGTGCCGACCGGTGTCGAGGCTCCCCGCTGGTAGACCTCGATCGCGATCGGCAGCGCGGCGAAGGCGTCGCCGGTCTGCACCCGCCGCTCCTCGAGGTCGATGGCAAAGGGCACGGTCTGACCGGCCGGCACCTCGGACGGCGGCTCCGCCACCTCCCCAACGAGCCGTCCGGACACCTTCCCGGTCCCCTTGACCCACCCGTCGATGTCGCCTCTCAGGGTCATGGGCCGGGAGCTGAGGACGACGTCGATGCTCGTTCCGACGAGCGGGCCGGAGGTCGGCGCGGTGACCATGCCCGCGATCCGTGTCGTGCCGCGCCCGTCCACGACGGTCGGGGACACCGAGGTCAGGGTGACGATCGCCTTCTCGTCGTCTGGCGTCACCGAAGGGACGTGCGCGACTGGTCCGTCGTTCTCACTGACGGGCGCCGGATCCGCTTGGCTCGCGTGGGAAACCGGTGCTCCGGGAAGGGTGGTCAGGGCAACAAACGACGCGATGACGACCGTTCGGAGTGCGGCCCGCCATGGTCGGGCCCGGTTCACGCCGTGCCTGCCAGCCGGATCCACGCCGCCTGCGCGATGCGGCGCTCGTTGGGGAAGGTGAGCCGGCGGTGCACCTCGTCGAGGCGCATCCACGCGACGTCGATCGCCTCACGATCGGGGTCGTTCTCGATGGTCAGTTCGCCACTGAGGGCTTCGAGCAGGTAGTGGTGCACGAACTTGTGCACCCGCTTCGTCGAGGTCGCGAACCAGTAGTCGATGGTCCCCAGCTCCACGAGCACGCGTCCGACGATCCCGGTCTCCTCCGCGACCTCTCGGGCCGCGGTCTCGACGAGCGTCTCGCCGGGCTCGACATGGCCCTTCGGGAGACACCACTCGATGCGCCCGGCCCGGTTGCGTCGCGCGATGATCGCGATGAGGGCGCAGCCGTCCTGGATGTCGACCACGATGCCGCCGGCAGAGCGCTCTTCAACCGCGGGCAACCGCCGACCCCCGTTGGGGGTCGGGGCGGTCTGCGCGGTCATGCCGCCACCATAACCAAGGGATCTGTTTCCCGCCCCAACGTCGCGCACCGGGCCGAGCGCTCCTGCAAAGAGCCATTTCCGTATGCCGCTGTGCTCGCCCACGCGCATCACTTGCCTTCCCCTCCTTCCGCTCGCCCAACGCGCGGCACGGGGGCTGCGTTCCATTGACCCCTCGATGACGCACCGACCACTGCGCCGAGGAGGACGGGAGGGCTGGGAGGTCACGGACGTCGCGGAGGAGCTCAGCGGCATACGGCATCGGTGTGGGGATGACGAGGAAGAGTCCACCTGCGCGCTCACCTAGGCTGTCCTCCGTGCCCGACCGCCCCACCACGCCACCTCCGGACCCCACGCATCTGCCCCTGTTGCGTGGCGCCGTCGCCCAGCTCGCGCCGGTGCTGCCGGTCCTCCAGGAGCTCGGGAAGCGGTTCGAGCGGCGTGGGCACGAGATCGCGCTCGTCGGCGGGCCGGTGCGCGATGCGTTCCTCGGGCGGACCTCGCCGGACCTCGACTTCACGACTGACGCGAGTCCGGACGAGATCCTCGCCGCCGTCGAGGGGTGGGCCGACACGCACTGGGACATCGGGCGTGAGTTCGGCACCATCGGCCTGCGCAGGGACCAGCACCACATCGAGATCACCACCTACCGCGCCGACACGTATGACCGCACGAGCCGCAAGCCGGAGGTCATGTTCGGCGACACCCTCGACGGCGACCTCGTCCGCCGCGACTTCACGGTCAACGCGATGGCGATCCGGCTGCCGAGCCTCGAGTTCGTGGACCTCCACGGCGGCCTCACCGACCTCGCCGCCCGGCGACTGATGACGCCTGCGCCGCCGGAGGAGTCCTTCGCCGACGACCCGCTCCGGATGATGCGGGCGGCCCGTTTCGCGGCTCAGCTCGGCTTCGACGTGGCCTCGGATGTGCGGGTCGCGATGAGCGAGCGGGCGGCCACCCTGGAGATCGTTTCGGCCGAGCGGATCCGTGACGAGTTCACCAAGCTGGTCTGTGCGCCGTCCCCGCGACCCGGCCTCGCCCTGATCGTCGACACGGGGCTGGCCGACCATTTCCTCCCGGAGCTGCCCGCTCTGCGGCTCGAGGTCGACGAGCACCACCGGCACAAGGACGTCTACGAGCACTCCCTGACCGTGCTCGAGCAGGCCATCGCGCTCGAGGGTCCGGCGGACGGGCCTGAGGAGTCGGTGCCGGGCCCGGATCTCGTGCTCCGCCTTGCCGCGCTCCTCCATGACATCGGCAAGCCGGCCACGCGACGCTTCGAACCGGGCGGCGGCGTCTCGTTCCATCACCACGAGCTGGTCGGGGCGCGGATGGCGAGCAAGCGGCTCAAGGCGATGCGCTACGACAAGGCCGTCGTCAAGGCCGTCGCGCGGCTCGTCGAGCTGCACCTGCGCTTCCACGGCTACGGCGAGGGGCAGTGGACCGACTCGGCGGTGCGGCGGTATGTCACTGACGCCGGTCCGCTCCTGCAGCGGCTGCACCGGCTGACCCGCTCCGACAGCACGACCCGCAACGTCCGCAAGGCGCAGCGGCTCTCTGTGGCCTACGACGACCTCGAGCAGCGGATCGAGCGGCTCGCCGAGGAGGAGGAGCT
>NZ_DATCWX010000093.1:0-11600 GCF_036566125.1 Intrasporangium sp. | reverse complement strand
CCTGCCGTACCCGCTGGCGGGACTCGAGGCCGCGATCCGTCGCGGATGGGCCCAGGTTCCGCAGCCTACGACTGGATCCTGAGCCGCGCGGCAGCCCGCCGCCGCGAGCCCTTCGCCGAGGCCACCGGCTCGCCGGCCCCCGCTCCGCCCGGCTCCGCTGACGACACGGGGGCGCCGCGCCTGCCGATCCGCTCAAGGGGCAGGAACGCGAGCAGGCAGATGGCGGTCGGCAGGAAGTGGATCGTCAAGAGCACGTAGGTGCTGGCGTGGAAGATGATCCAGAAACCCACCGCGGCAAGCAGCGCCCGGCCCCGCAGCCACAGCATGACGGGCGACAGCAGCTCCGCGACGAAGACGGTCCACTGCATGACGTTGGTCAGCATCGGCTGCATCGAGAGCCACTGTGCGGGCTGGACGTCGCCGCGGCGGCTCAGCGCCCAGATGAGTGTCGCCGAGCTCCCCCAGAGCCAGCCGCCCTCGCGGATCTTGGCGATCGCGGACAGGAAGTAGGTCGCGACGACGGCGAGCTGGATCATCCGCAGCGCCCAGCCGGCGGCCTCCGTGCCTCGCCCCTCGAACCACCCCGCTCGGCCCACTGTCGGCAGCACGAACAGGGCGACGACGAGGGCGAAGTGGTCGTGGTCGACCTTCCCGTAGGACATCCCGTTGCTCACCCAGTCGAGCATCGCCACGGCGCACACCCAGCCCGCGAGACGCGGCCACCGGCCCGAGGCGGCGACGGCCGCGCTGACGAGGATGACGAAGAGGAGGACCCAGCCGTACGTGGGCGACGGTTGCGGCAGGTGCAGCAGCGCGCGCACCGGCAGCTCGCGGTACAGCGCCGCAGGGACGTCCCCGTGGTCGATCGGGTCGGTGACGAAGAACAGCACGTCGAGGATGACGATGGCGTAGATGGCGGCCCGCACCCGAGCGACCCGGGCCAGCGGAGCTTGAGGGAAGGCCCAACGGCGGATGCTCATGGCAGCTCCACGGGATCGGCCGGGTCCACCACGGTCCATGACACGACGACGTCGGTGCGGACCGGCCCGGGCACGCCGCCGCTGACGACCCGCACGTCGTCCATGAGCTCGACCACGGCGAAGCGGGCCGCCTCCGGTGCCCGTCTCGCGTGGAGCACGGCGATGGCCTGCATCAGCGAAGGCTGCTGGCGGAAGGACCACAGCTGGCCCTCGATCTCGGCGCGACCCAAGCCCAGCGCGCCCCGAGACAGGTCCACGTGCACGCGCTCACCGTCGACCGTCATCGCCTGGAGGTAACGCGAGTGGATCTCGCCGTCCGATGGGCTGACGGCGAAGGCGAACTGGCTCATCGGCGCGAACGGCCATCCCTGGTCGTTGCGCAGCACGGTGCCGGTGATGACGCCACCGACCACGAGGACCATGACCAGCCCCCGCAGGAGCCGGCCGAGGCGATTCAGGCGTCCGCCGTCCTGGTGGTTGACTGGTCCCGTGTCCACCCGCCTGCCCCTGTTGATCTTCGACGGCGACTGTGCCTTCTGCACCTCGTCCGTGGAGTTCCTCCGCCGTTGGGTCGACCGGACCGGGCGGTACGCGATCGAACCGTGGCAGCGGGTCGACCTTAGCGCCTACGGGCTCACCGCGGCCGACTGTCTGGACGCGGCCCAGTTCATCGACGCGGACGGCGCCATCCACCCCGGTCACCGCGCCATCGCAGAGGCCCTGCGTCAGGGCGCCCCGGCGTGGCGTCCGGTCGGCCGACTCCTCACGATGCCGGGGGTCGACGCACTGGCGCGGCGCGTCTACGGCTGGGTCGCCCGCCATCGCGACCAGCTGCCCGGCGGCACCCCCGCGTGTGCCCTCCCCACCCAGCAGCCAACGGCCCCAATCGAATGAACAGCTTCCGGGCCCCACACCCGATCGAGTGAACAACTTTGGGGTCGCCCAGCCCTATCGGCCGCGGTATCAGTCGCGGACGACCGCCCACCCCGGAAGCTGTTCACTCGATCAGGGCGGGGGCGTGAGGGCGGACGGGAAGGCGTCCGACCAGGAGCGGATCGCCAGTCCGCCGTCCGCCGACCGGTCCACCGAGGTCGCGGCGAGCAATGCGTGCACGATGGCGCGGGCCACGCAGTCGGCGCCGGCCTCCATGAAAGCCACGAGCTCGGCCAGCTCGATCCCGCCCCGCTCCCCCGTCGCCATCGCGAAGAGCGTGTCCCCGTCGAAGGGCGTGTGCACCGGCTTGATCGCCCGGGCGAAGCCGTCGTGGCCGATCCCGGCGAGCTTCTGGCACTGCGCCTTGCTCAGCGTCGCGTCAGTGGCGATGACCCCGATCGTCGTCGCCATCGCCGGCACCCCGGGCAGCTTGTCGGGAAGGGACTCGCCGCGCGCGCGAGCCTCGGCCAAGTCGTCCGCAGACCCAGCCCCGACGTGAGCGAACTCGCCCTTGAGACCGAGCCCAGCGGCATACGGCCTGCCGGTGGTGGGGTCCACGGCGGAACCAACTGCATTGAGCGCGACGATGGCCCCCAGGGTCACACCGGACTCGAGGACGACGCTCGCTGAGCCGACGCCCCCCTTGAGCCCGCCCACGCGGGCGCCCGTCCCAGCGCCGACACACCCTTGCGGGACGGCTGAGGAGGCAGCCAGGTCGTATGCCGCCCTCCCGTCCTTGGGTCGCGGATAGTTGCGCCACGTGCCCGCCCGTCCGAGATCGAACAGGATCGCGCCGGGGACGATGGGCACGACCTGCCCGGGCTCTCGCATCGGCCAGCCGCGACCGTCGTCGAAGAGGCCATCGACGACGCCGTCCACCGCGCCGAGTCCCGGCGCGCTGCCGCCACCGAGGACGACGGCATCGACCCGGTCGACGAGGTTGCGCGGGTCGAGCAGGTCCGTCTCGCGGGTCCCCGGCCCGCCGCCGCGCACGTCGACCCCGGCGACGGCGCCGCCGGGCGGCGCCACGACCACCGTCACCCCCGTCAGCCAGCCGGGCTCGTCGCGGGTGCAGTGGCCGACGCGCACCCCGGGGACATCGACGATGGAGTTGGTCGGGCCGGGTCGCATGGTGAAGTCAGAACTGGCAGCGGTCACTCTGGGTCCCTCAGGTCGAACTCCATGAGCCGGCCTGGAGACGCGAACCCCAGCCGCTCGTAGAACTGTTGCTCCTTCTCGTCCGGCGCGTTGACGCGGATCCACTTGACGTCGGTCGAGCGGGACCATTCGATCATGGCCTCGCTCAACGCGCGGGCGACGCCGAGGTCGCGGCTGCCGGGAGTCACGAACAGGCCCCCGACGTGGAGCCAGCTCACATCCCGCCGGCCCGGCCAGGGCAGGGCCCGGATGCGGCGGGTCTCGAGGATGCCGGCGTGCTCACCGCGCGCTTCGGCAATCCAGGTGGGGCGGTCCGGTCGCTCGGCGAGCCAGGCGTCCACGAACCGGTCGAGGTAGCCCGGCTCCGACGGCATCCCGAGCTCCCGCGCGAACTGCAGGTGCAGGGCGGCAACGATGAAGGCGTCGTCCGCTCCTGCGCGGCGAACCACCACGTCGGCCATGGGGGAAGTGAACCACGCCCCTCCGGCAGAACCGCGGCAAATCAGGCGTTGAACCCCAGGCGTCGGCTGGTGCGGGCCCGCTGGCGGCTGGCGCGCATCCGGCGCAGTCGCTTGATGAGCATCGGGTCTGCCTCGAGCGCGGCAGGGGTGTCGAGCAGGGCGTTGAGGACCTGGTAGTACCGCGTGGAGCTCATGTCGAACAGCTCCTTGATGGCCTGCTCCTTCGAGCCGGCGTACTTCCACCACTGCCGCTCGAAGGCCAGGATCTCGAGGTCCCGGTCACTGAGCGCGCTCTCGGAGTGGTGCGTCTGCTCCGTGGCGTGTTCTGCGCTCATGATTCCTGTCCTGCGTTGCTGGCCTGGGTCCTGCGAAACGGTAGCGAGTCTGGGCGCGACCCTTCCACCTGGACCTTCTTCTGAACTCGATCGCGTTGGCTCCACTACCCACCTTAGCGAGTGAATCACACGGTTGTGATTTCTTGGGCGCCTCACGCCATCGTGTCGAGGATGGCCGTGACGTCCTCCTTGGTCGTGTGCGGGTTGACCACCGCGAACCGCGTCAGCGTCTCCCCGCGGAAGGTGGTCGGCACGACGAAGGCGAATTCAGCGGCGAGCAGCCGGTCGGTCCACGCCTGGTAGTCCGCAGGCGCCCAGCCCAGGCGGCGGAAGACGACGACGGACAGATCCGGCTCCCGGACGAGCTCGACATAGGGTCGCGCCTCGATCTCCCAGGCGGCGTGGCGCACGACGGCGAGCGTGCTCTCGATCGCCTCGACGTAGGCGTCGGTGCCGTGGACAGCGAGGGAGTACCAGAGCGGCAGGCCGCGCGCCCGACGGGTCAGGCCGATGGAGTAGTCGGTCGGGTTCCACTCGGTCGCCTTGGTCAGGACGTCGAGGTAGCCGGCCTCCTGGGTGTGGGCGATCCGAGCCAGCTCCGGGTCGCGATAGAGCAGCGCGCAGCAGTCGAACGGCGCGAAGAGCCACTTGTGCGGGTCGACGATGAACGAGTCCGCCCGCTCGATGCCGTTGAAGAGGTGCCGCACCGAGGGAGCCGCGAGGCCGGCCCCGCCGTAGGCGCCGTCGACGTGCAGCCAGAGGCCGAACTCCTCGCACACGTCGGCGACCGACTCGAGGTCGTCGACGACGCCGAAGTTCGTCGTGCCGCTCGTCGCGACGACGGCGAAGAACGTCTCGGGCCCGTGCTCCTCGAGGGTCTTGCGAAGCTCGGGCCCGGTGAGGCGCAGCTTCTCGTCGACGGGCACGCCGCAGACCTCGGCGTCCATGACGGCCGCCATCGACACGACGGACGAGTGCGCGTTGTCGGTCGCGGCGATCCGCCACGGCCGGGCACCGGTGCCGGCCTCCTTGGCCTTGTTGCGCGCGGTGTGGCGGGCGACGACGAGCGCGGACAGGTTGCCGACGGTCCCGCCCGGCACGAACACGCCGCCCGCGCGCTCCGGCAGCCCGGCGAGGTCGGCGATCCAGCGCAACGCCTGGTTCTCGGCGTAGACCGCCCCGGCCCCCTCCAGCCAGGACCCGCCGTAGACCGACGAGGCGCCGACGACGACGTCGAAGGCCGCTGCCTCACGGGTCGGGGCGCACGGGATGAAGGACAGGTACCGCGGGTGGTCGGTCGACAGGCATGCCGGCGCAAGGGTGTGCTCGAACAGCTCCATCGCGCGAGGCGCCCCTAGTCCCGCCGCCGTGATCGTCTGGCCCGCTGCGGACGTCAGGTACTCCTCCGTCTGCGGCCCGTCGAGTGGGATGGGGTCCATGAGCAGACGCTGCCGCGCGTAGCGCAGGACCTGCTCAACCGCGACGTGGTCGGGATCCTCGTTGAAGGAGTGCACGGACGCACTCTAGGGGCTCAACGACACCCCTTCCGTATGCCGCTGGGCTCGCTCCCGCTCGCCCGTTGGTGCCGCTGCCCGCGTCTCGGGCGTCAGTCGTTCTGGGGCAGGAGGAGGTCGCGCAGCTCCGGCGGCGTCGTCGCGATGCCGTCCGGTCGCACCTTGTCCAGGTTCGCCCGGACACCGGCGCCCCACGTCACCGCGATCGTTGCCATGCCGGCCGCCTTGCCTGCGAGCACGTCCACCACGGCGTCACCGACGTACGCGGCGCGCGACGGGTGCGACTCCCCGAGGCGCTCCATCGCGAGCAGCAGGGGTGCCGGCTCGGGCTTGTGCAGCTCGGTGTCCTCGAGCGCCACCAGGGCGGAGACATGGGACGACAGGCCGAGCAGGTCCATGGCCTGCTGCGCCGACTCGCGCCGCTTGGAGGTGGCGACGCCGACCTTGGCCCCTGCCTCGTTCAGGGCGACGAGCACCTCACGGGCGCCCTCGTAGCTGCGGATGAGCCGCTCGGTGTTGTCGGCGTTCCAGCTGAGGTACGTCGCGTACAACTGGTCGGCGTGGTCCGGCGCATGATCGCGGAACGCGCTGCTGAGCGGACGCCCGATCCATGACCGGATGACGTCCGGGTCCTCCTCACGGCCCATGACCGTGCGGAAGGCGTGCTGGTACGACTCGACGATGAGGTTCACGGTGTCGGCGAGGGTGCCGTCGAGATCGAAGATGACTACGGGCCAGCGAGGCCTCAATGAAGCTGTCACGGGGACCCACCATAGGCGCTCTGGCGGCATCGGCCGAAACGCATCAGGAGGATCATGCGGCGAGCCAGCGACCGGCGCGCATCACCCGAAGCACCCGCGCCGCGCCATCGAGAACGACGAGATCGGCACGCGCCCCGCCGCGGAGCGCCCCTCGGTCAGCCAGCCCGAGCAGGCGGGCAGGTGTGCTGGAAGCCGACTCAGCGGCATACGGCAGAGAAATCCCGGCACCCACCTGGCGCGCCACGATGTCGGCGACGTGGCTCGTCCCACCGGCGATGGAGCCCTCGGGCTCCCCCGGCCCCGCGATGAGCCGGGCGGTGCCGCCGGAGACCACCACGGAGAGGCCGCCGAGCGAGTACGGTCCATCGCCGACGCCGGCTGCCCCGATCGCGTCGGACACGAAGGCCACCCGCGACGGCCCGACCAGATCGACCACGGTGCGCACGGTGTCGTCCGAGAGGTGGGCGCCGTCCGCGATGAGCTCCAGGACCACACCGTCGAGAACGGCCGCACGGAGGAGCGCGGGGACCGCTCCGGGCGTGCGATGGTGCCATGGGTCCATCCCGTTGAACAGGTGCGTGGCGAGGTCGGCCCCGGCGGCCACAGCCTGCCCCACCTGCGCAAACGTCGCCGTCGTGTGCCCGATAGCCGGGTGGACACCCGATTCGCGCAGGTGCCGCACGAGGCGCATCCCACCCTCACGCTCCGGGGCAAAGGTCACCTGTCGGATGTGGCCGCGGCCGGCGCGCAGGAGGCGGTCGACCTCCCGGAGGTCCGGGTCGCGGAGCAGCCTCGGGTCATGGGCACCGCACCGGGCCTCGGCGAGCCACGGGCCCTCGAGGTGGATGCCGTCGACGAGACCGTCGTCCGCGAGGTCGGTAAGGATCTCGACGCCTCGGAGCAGGTCCGCGGGCGGCATGGTCACGAGGCTGGCGAGGAGAGACGTGGAACCGCGGGCATGGTGATGGCGGGCCGCCGCCGCAGCGGCGTTGGCGTCGAGGTCGGTGAACGCCGACCCACCGCCCCCGTGGCAGTGAATATCGACGTATGCCGCTGACATCGTCCCGAGGATCGGCTCACTTCCGGGGGTGGCCGGGTCGGACGGCTGCACCCGCCGGATCGATGCGATGCGCTCGCCGTCGATGGCGATCTCGGCGGTGACGACGGCACCGTCGATGAGGGCTGGTCCGTGAAGCACTGTGGTCATCAGGGCCGATTCTGCCGTGTGCGTCGTTCGGTAGCGTGACCCCGTGCCTGCCCGTCCGCTCGCCGAGCTCGTCCACCCGTCGTGGGTGCCCGTGCTCGACCCGGTGGCCGAGACCATCGGCGCGATGGGGCAGTTCCTGCGCGCCGAGGTGGCAGCGGGCCGCGGCTACCTCCCCGCGGGCGGCGCCATCCTGCGAGCCTTCACCCTGCCGCTCGCGGACGTCCGGGTGCTCATCGTCGGCCAGGACCCGTATCCGACACCCGGTCACCCGGTGGGGCTGTCCTTCTCCGTCGCACCTGACGTGCGGCCCGTGCCCCGGTCGCTGCAGAACATCTACCAGGAGCTGGGGACCGACCTGGGGTTGCCGCCGCCGGCGAACGGCGACCTCAGTCCGTGGTTCGATCGCGGCGTCATGCTGCTCAACCGGGTGCTGACCGTGTCCCCCGGACGGCCGGCCAGCCATCAGGGCAAAGGCTGGGAAACCGTGACGGCACAGGCAATCTCGGGGCTCGTGGCGCGCGGTGGGCCGTTGGTCGCGATCCTGTGGGGACGGCAGGCGCAGTCCCTCGCACCGATGCTGGGACAGGTGCCGCGCATCGAGAGCGCCCACCCGTCACCCCTGTCCGCACGGTCCGGGTTCTTCGGGTCGCGGCCGTTCAGCAGGGCCAACGAGCTGCTCGCCCGACAGGGCGCCACACCGATCGACTGGAGGCTGACATGACCGAGCCCAGCGCGGGTGAGCGACGCCTGTGGAGTCGTTACGTGGCCATCGGCGACTCCTTCACCGAAGGAATGTGCGACGACGACCCGCTCCTCGTCGGCAATGGCTCGCACGGCGAGTTCGCTGGGTGGGCGGACCGGTTGGCGGCGCACCTGTCGGAGATGGCGCAGGACTCGGGCCTGGGGTTCGGCTACGCGAACCTGGCAGTTCGGGGGCGCAAGCTGGCGGACGTCGTGGGCCCACAGCTCGACAAGGCCCTGGCCCTGGAGCCGGACCTCGTCAGCATCGTCGGCGGCGGGAACGACATCCTGCGACCGAAGGCCGACCTCGACGCCCTGGCTTCCAGGCTCGAGGATGCGGTGAAGCGGATCCGGGCGACGGGCGCGGACGTGCTCATGGCAACCCCGGTCGACCCTGCGGAGGCTCCGTTGGTGAAGGCGACCCGTGGTCGGGCGGGCGTCCACGCGGCGAACATCTGGTCGATCGCCCGACACCACGGCGCCCACGTCATCGACCAGTGGGGCCTGCACGCCCTTCGCGACTGGCGGATGTGGGCCGACGACCGGATCCACATGACGAGCGAGGGCCACCGACGGGTTGCGATGGCTGCGCTGCAGGCGCTGGGCCATGCTCCGGCCGACGCGGACTGGGAGACGCCTCTCGAGCCGGCACCGCCGATCAGCCGCCGGGAGGCGCTGCAGGCGAACGCCCAGTGGGCCCGCGAATACGTCGGGCCCTGGGTTCACCGGCGCCTGATCGGACGGTCGTCCGGCGACCTGCGGCAGGCGAAGCGCCCCGAGATCGGCCCCCTCGACTGACCCCAGCGGCTGGGTCAAGTGACGGGACGAGCACCGCGGCCGCGTGCTCAGCGCGCCGCGGCGAGGCCAGGCCGTCCCGTCATTCCTCCCGTCCGGCCCGCAATGCTGGGTCAAGTGACGGGACGAGAACCGCGGCCGCGTGCTCAGCGCGCCGGGACGAGGCCAAGCCGTCCCGTCACTCGTCCCACTTGCCGTGTATCTGCGGGTTGCGCCCGTGGTGATCGCCTGGCCCGCACCGTCATCGCGATCTTCCGTCGGACCCAGTCCTGCTGGAACATCACCTGCTCCCAAGTGAACCGCAGCACCAGCCAACCGCGGGACCCCAGCTCGGTGTAACGGATGCAGTCTCGCGTCAGCGCGGCTCTGTCGCCATGGAACTCGAAGCTCTCGGCCTCCAGCACCAGGCGCAGGTCGTGGCTGCCGAGATCGACGCGCGCATCGTAGTCGTCGTAGCGGATCTGATGCTGCGGCTCGAACTGAGCCCCGAGTGCTTGAGCCGCTTCGATGGCAAGAGCCCGAAGAACCGACTCGAACGGGTTGGCAGCCCGGTGACTTGCCACCCGTGCCAGGGCCAGGACCCGTCGTCGTTGCAGTTTCCCGAGTGACAACACTGCCTCCGTGACCTCACGCCTATTGAGGCCACTGCGCAGCGCCGAGTCGAAGACCGCGAGCGCTTCGTCGAATGGCAGGTCGAGGCAGCAGTCGACGACGGTCCGGACGCGACTCGTCACCCAACCGTCCACGACGTTTCCAGCGCCGAGGGTGCGCCAGTGGACGGTCGCCAGACCTCGGGCGCTGGTGCGCAGCTTTCGATTGGCCGGGATCGTCACGTCTGGAAGGTCCGGGGTCGCCTTGACCTTCCATCCCCAGTGCAGGGCGGCGGTCCGATGCGAGACCGTGCCCGTCATCCGCCGAGCGATCACCCTCCCGTCGGCCGCCGCGGGCACGGCGTACACACCCCGACCGGGTCGGACGATGGAACCGTCCTTCAGAGCCGCGGCAATGTGCCGCCAATGCACGGCTCGGCGCAGTTCTCGCCAGGAGCACGTGCCCCCAAGTCGCTCGACCACGTCCGCCACCGCGCGATCGAGGGGCGGCCTTGACTCAGTTGCGGCTGTGTCTGCGGTCACGCAGCCAATCTCGCCTAGATGGGCTCCGCCCTGCTGGCGTCATGCACAGGTCCAGCCGATCCAACACTGACACCGGGACCAATGACGGGATCAACTCCCACTGTTGCCCCTTCGCGAGCATGGCCGCCGAGAGGCATCCCGTCACTTGTCCCCGGGTCGAGGACCAAGACGGGGCCAATGACGGGATCAACTCCCACTGTTGCCCCTTCGCGAGCGTGGCCGCCAAGAGTCATCCCGTCACTTGTCCCAAGGTCGCCCCGATGCTGCCCGGCTCGCGGCTACGGAGAGCTTGTCGGGGTTGGTCAGGAGCCGGATCCCGACCACCTGTCCGGCATTGGTCTCGAGCGTCAGAACGTGCGGCACCTCGCCCAGCCGGACGAGCAGGGCGCGCTCACCGGCCAGGTCGAGCACGACCGCGTCGAAGGCTTCCGCCCGGGAGTAGAGCTGGCCGAAGAACCGCGCCAGCTTGTCGCGACCGTGGATGGGACGCCGGGCTGCCTTCGCGCGCCCTCCCCCGTCGCTCCACGCCACCGCATCCGCACGGAGCAGGCCCTTGAGCCGCTCGAGGTTGCCCGACCGGGCCGCTGCCGCGAAGTCCGTCAGCAGCCGCTCCTGCTCGTTCCGCGTCGGTGTGAAGCGAGCGCGCGAGTCGGCCAACGCGTCCTTGGCTCGACGCTGCAGCTGTCGACAGTCCTCCGGGCTCCGGCCCAGGATGTCCGCGATCTCGTCGTATGGGATGACGAAGGCAGTACGCAGCACGTAGACGGCTCGCTGCACCGGTGTGAGCCGTTCCATCAGGTGCAGCACAGCGAGGGACAGGTCGCCCGGATCAGCACTGCCGAACAGGTCAGCAGGTGCCGGCTCGGGCAGCCAGTCGCCGACGTAGGTCTCCCGCCGCGCCTGCCTGGTCCGAAGCGAGTCGACGGCCAGCCGTGTCACCACCCTCGTCAGGTAGCGACGCGGCTCGCGAACCGCCGACTGCTCGACGACCGCCCATCGCAGGTAGGCCTCCTGCAGGACGTCCTCGGCGTCGTGCCAGCTGCCCAGCAGCCGATAGGCCAGCCCGGCGAGCATCGGGCGGGCGGCCTTGAACTCGTCGTCGAGGGTCAGGCCCCCGGTGGGGTGCGGCACGTGATCGCGATCCGGTTCCATACGTTGATCGTGGCAATCGCCAGCAGCAGGTTGGCGGCCCCCTCCTCACCCCAGTGCTTGACGGCTGGGTCCCAGACGTCGTCCGGCACACCGCCTTCCTCGAGCCGGGTCACGGCATCGGTGAGCCCAAGGGCGGCCCGCTCCGCTTCGTCGTAGAACGGCGCCTCGTGCCACGCTGCCAGACCAAAGAGCCGATCGATGCTCTCCCCGGCCTTGAGTGAGTCATTGGTGTGCATGTGGATGCAGTAGGTGCATCCGTTGATCATCGAGGCCCGTGTCTTCACCAGCCGTAGGACCGTGTGGTCCACGGCTCCCGAGACGTACTTCTCGAGCCCCAACACCGCACGGAAGCCGGCGGGAGCCACCTCACTGACATCAATTCGTCGTGTCATACCAGCACGACGGACGGCGCCCGCCCCGGCGTGACACC